>JBAYMW010000001.1:0-41949 GCA_041663405.1 Candidatus Omnitrophota bacterium
CCTGAACGCGACATAGACCATGATGCCGAGCATCGAGAAGACTATGGCGTATATCGCCTTTGTGCGCAGCTGGCTCCCGACCGAAGGCCCGACCTTGTCTACCCTGATCACCTCGGCCTTATTATCCTTGAACGCGGTATCGAACTTCTTCGATATCTCGTCGGTGACCTTTTCCGGCACGCGTATTATGAACACCTTCGGGTCGTCCTTTAGCTGCTGGACGGAGGAACCGCCCAGGCCTATCTCGGCCAACGCGTTGCGCACGTCCTTGACATCCATCGCCTTCGCGAATTTGAACTCCTGGACCTGGCCGCCCTTGAAATCGACCCCGTACATGTCCGCGCCCTTCATGAAATAGGCGCCCATTCCTACGACAAGCACCGCCGCCGAAAGCGCGTAGCATATCCAGCGGATTTTAATATAGTCGATCTTCGGGGTCCCGATAACCTTGAGCATCGGCAAACCCTTAATAAGCTTAAGGCCCATCAACACTTCGAATATGACCCTTGTCACAAAGACGGACGTAAACATGCTTATCAGCAGGCCTATGATCAGCGTAAGCGCGAAACCGCGTATCGGGCCTGTACCGAACTGGAAGAGGAATACGGCCGCGACTACGGTCGTGAGGTTCGAGTCGACTATGGCGCTCATGGCCCTTTCATATCCGAGCCTTATCGCCTGGCCGAGCGTCTTGCCCGCCTCGAGTTCCTCGCGCATCCTCTCCTGGATCAGCACGTTGGCGTCGACCGCCATACCCAGGGTAAGCACGATACCCGCTATACCGGGCAGCGTCAGAGTGACCTTGAAATATGCCATCGCGCCCAAAAGCAGTATGATGTTAAGGGCCATCGCTATATCCGCGATAAAACCCGCCAGCAGGTAATATATCAGCATGAAGACGCCGACAAAAAGGGCGCCGTAAAGCGTCGCCTTGATGCCCGAGTTGATGGAATCCTGTCCCAGCAGCGGGCCTACGGTCCTCTCCTCCTCGATATAAACCGGGGCGGGGAGCGCGCCGACCTTGAGCACTATCGCGAGGTCGCCCGCCTCTTCCTTGGAGAACCTGCCTGTTATCTGAGCCTGTCCGGAGGGTATCGCCTCTTTTATTTCGGGCGCGGATTTTACCTTGCCGTCAAGCACGATCGCCAGCCTGCGGCCGACATTTTCCTGCGTGAGCTTCGCGAATTTCTTCGCGCCGTCGGCGCTGAACTGTATCGAAACATACGGGTCGTTAAAACGCGACTGGTCGAAACTCATGAACGCCGTGGTAAGCGCGTCTCCCGTAAGGACCGCTTCTTTTTCTATCAGCAGCGGGTCGCCGTTATCGTCCTTCTGCAGTTCGAATCCCGCGGGCACGTCTCCCTGGAGCGCCTTGCTCAATTTATCCGGGTCGCTCGAGACCAGCTTGAACTCAAGTAGAGCGGTCTTGCCTATAAGCTCCAATGCCCTGAGCCTGTCGGTTATGCCGGGCAGCTGTACGACTATCTCGTCCTTACCCTGCGGGGATATCTGCGGCTCCTTTACTCCGAACTCGTCTATCCTGTTGCGGATGACCTCAAGCGCGCGCTCGGAGGCGTCCTTCCTCGCGTCTTCCGGTATCTTTGAGGTATCCACTCTCAGGACGAGGTGCATGCCGCCCTGCAGGTCAAGTCCCAGGTTTATCTTGCCTTCCTTTACAACCTTCCCGCTCTGGTCTTTTACGTCCAGCATCGGGTTTATAAGCCAAAGCGACACGCCTGCCAGTACGATTACTAAAGCTATCTTCCAGATAAGTCCCCTTTTCATTTCTCTTCTCCTGATGACCTCTTCTTCACCGTGTAAGCTATCGCGAATTTATCGACTTCCATCTTCGCGTTCTCGTCTACGCGCAGCACAACGGACGTTTCTTTTACGTTTACTATAGTCCCATGGATGCCGCCGGAGGTGACCACTTCATCGTTCTTCGCGAGGGCCTTGACCATCTCCTCGTGGCGTTTGCGTTCCTTCTGCTGCGGTTTTATAAGTAAAAAGTAGAATACCACAAATATCAGTACCAAGGGCAAAAAACTGACTATCGAACCTGCGGCTTGCTGATCCATCTTGTTATCCTTTCGTTTTTGTACTCCGTGAACTTCCCGTCCGTTATGGCTTTCCTTATCTCGCGCATCAACTTCTGGTAAAAATAAACGTTATGCAGGGATACGAGCTTCAATCCCAGTATCTCGTCGGTATTGAACAGGTGCCTTATGTAACTGCGCGTGTGGTTTTTACACGCATAACAGCCGCAGCCTTCCTCGATCGGCCGAAGGTCGTCTGAATTACCGGCGTTCCTGACCGAGAAGCGCCCGTCCGATGTGAATGCGGTCCCGTTGCGCCCGTTCCTTGTCGGGATCACGCAATCGAACATGTCAATTCCCGACGATACCGCTTCCAGTATATCATGCGGTTCGCCGACGCCCATAAGGTAACGGGGCTTGTCTTCCGGCAGGAGGTCCGTGGTGAAACCCGTGATCTCGCGGGTAATCTCCCTCGGCTCTCCGACCGCGAGCCCTCCGAGCGCGTAACCGTCGAAATCCATTTTGACCAGCTCCTCGGCACACTCCTGCCTGAGGTCTTTATACGACGCCCCCTGGACTATACCGAACAGGTGCTGTCCATTTCCGGCCTTGAACGCCGACTTGGACAACCTCGCCCAGTCGAGCGTCCTCTTGACGGCGCGTTTTGCCGTCTCGTGTTCGCACGGGTACTGGACGCACTCGTCAAGGACCATCATTATATCACTTCCGAGCGCGGTTTGGAACCCCACCATCTTCTCCGGCGTCAGGAAGTGCTTCGAGCCGTCTATGTGCGACCGGAACTCGACGCCTTCATCGCTGACCTTGCGCAATACCGCTAGGCTGAAGACCTGGAAGCCTCCCGAGTCCGTAAGTATCGGCCTGTCCCAGCCCATGAATTTATGCAGTCCGCCCGCGTTCCTTATGATATCTTCGCCGGGGCGCAGGTACAAATGGTACGCGTTCGAAAGGAGTATCTGCACCCCGCACTCCTTGAGCTCGTCATTCGAGAGCGTCTTTACAGTCGCCTGCGTGCCGACCGGCATGAACGCGGGGGTCTCGAACTCCCCGTGGGAGGTGCGAAGCTTTCCCGCCCTCGCGCGCGTCCCTGTGTCCCTGCCCGTGATCTCTATCTTCATATTATCAGCATCGAATCGCCGTAGCTGTAAAACCTGTACTTCTCCTTCACTGCTTCATCGTACGCCTGCAGCATGACCTCTTTCCCGCAGAAGGCCGCGACGAGCATAAGCAGCGTGGTCTTCGGCAGGTGGAAATTGGTCACGAGCGCGTCGACGAACTTGAAGTTATACGGCGGATAAATAAATAGGCTTGTCCATCCCTTACCCGGCCCGATCCTGTTCCTGGAACCCTTGACGAGCTGCGCCTGGTTCTCGAGGACCCTGCATGTGGTCGTCCCGACCGCGAATATCTTCCCGCCCTTCTCCTTGGCCCCGTTCAACCTCTGGGCGACCTCGGCCTTAAGCTCAAAGAGCTCGGGCTCGATCTTATGCCTCGAGACCTCATCAACCGTGACCGGCTTGAACGTGCCGTATCCGACATGCAGCGTCACCGATTCGACCGAAGCGCCTCTAGACTTTATCCTGTTCATGACATCATCCGTAAAATGCAGGCCCGCTGTCGGCGCGGCAACAGCTCCCGGAGACCTGGCGTAGATAGTCTGGTACCTCTCTTCATCCGTCTTCTCGGGCGCCCTCTTTATATACGGCGGCAGCGGCACGATGCCGATCTTTTCGAGTATCGCGTTGAAATCCGCGCCGTTCATGCTGAACTCTATGAGCCTTATGCCTTCGCTCTCGCCGCGGATCACGCCGGTAAGTTCGCAGGGCTCCGCTCCGAACACGAATTTAGTGCCGACCTTAACCTTGGTCGAGGTATCTATCAGGCATTTGTAAAGCCTGTCGCTGAGTTTTTCTATGAGCATTATCTCGGCCTTACCGCCGGTATCGGCGCGTTTTCCGGGCAGGCGAGCCTTTATCACCTTCGTATCGTTGACCGCGAGGCAGTCCGATGCGCCGATATAATCCGCGATATCGGAGAAATTCCTGTGCTCGATCTTCTTCGATAATTTATGCACGACCATGAGCCGCGAGGCGTCACGCGACAGGGCGGGATACTGCGCGATAAGTCCTTCCGGAAGCTTGTAATCGAACTCGCTTAGCCTCACTCTTTCTCCTTGGCTGTACCGGCACCGTAATCTTTCATTATCTTGGTGCCGGGGTAATAGAAATATAGTATCTCGTCCGCTTTCTTTCCCGCGCGGGACATGTAATACGCCCCCCACTGGCAGAACCCGACCCCGTGTCCCCATCCAAGCCCTTCGAACGCGGCGTATTCCCCGACCACCGTTACCTTGAAGTTAGTGCTCCTGACAATATCGCCGCCTATTATCCTCCTGAAATCCTTCGCGAGCAGGACCGAGTCCCCCCTGCTGCCCTTGACCCTCAGCTCCAGTATCCTGCCGGAAGGGTCCCTCCTGATCACGTCGAATCCGAGTATATCGCCGACCGGATAGCCGGCCGCCTCGAGCTTCTTCTCCGCCTCGCTCACAGGGGTCCAGCGTTCCCAGTAATAATGCGGCGACTTGCCGCACCAGCCGCATTTCACCCCCTTAAGTGGAGGCAGGTCTATGTTCCATAGGTTAGCGGCGTCGAACGTGCTGCCCCCGCAGGTAGCGTGGAAGAAGGTCGGGAATATCGCGCCGTTATAGGTGAGGACCTCGCCCCTGGTCTGGTCGACGGCCCTGTTCGTCCTCCATTTTTCGGAAAATATTCCGCCGTAGACCTGCGAGCTCACGTCAGCCTGGACATCATAATCCTTGCCCTTCGACTCCTTCATCTGGTTCAACGCGTATGTCCTCGCGGCGATCGCCTGGGCTTTTAATGACTCCATCGGCCACCATGTCGAAACCTCATTGCGTATAACGCCGTATAGGTACTCCTCGAGGTCGACGGCGTTGACGACCGTGACCTTGCCCGCATTCTTGAATACCCTTATCTCTCCCCTGAATACGCGGTCATTGATATACGCCCTCGCACCTCCGAGCGGCTCTATGCCTATCGCCGCGGCCGACACCTTAAGGTCCCCCGCGATGAACCCGTCCTCTGAAGAGGTCAGCGATGTCTCGCCGAGGTATTTCTCCTCGAGCAGTATGCTTCTTGATATGAGGTCCGTTATCCTGAAGTCTCCCGCGATGAAGATCTTGACCGCATCCGAATCCTTGGCCACTGCGACGCGGACCACCGGCGCGGCCAGGACGTCGGCAAAATTTACAGCAAGCACGATCAGGATGGACAGGAAGAGGCGGTTGCGCATGACCGGCTAGAATAACTCCTTCCGAAATTCTTTCTTTGGCGGGACTTTCAGGTGCGCGCAGGCGGCGTCAGTCGCTTCCCTCCCCCTCGGGGTCCGTTTAAGGAACCCTATCTTCAGCAGGAAGGGTTCGACCACATCCGATATCGTATCCGGCTCCTCGTTGAGCGTCGCGGCAAGCGACTCTATCCCAACGGGCCCGCCCTTGTATGTCTCTATTATAGCCTTAAGGACTTTCCTGTCCAGGGTATCAAGCCCCATTTCGTCGATACCGAGCATGGCCAGCGCCTTGCCGACGGTCTGCGCGTCGACCTTTCCGTCATTCTTGACTTCGGCGTAATCCCTGACCCTGCGAAGCAGCCTGTTCGCGATACGCGGGGTGCCGCGGGCCCTGCGGGATATCTCCGAGGCGCTCTCCTTGTCCAGGTCGATCTTAAGTATCTTTGACGACCTTTTCACTATCTGGACAAGCTCCTCAGGGGAGTAGAAATCGAGAGTATAGAGCATGCCGAACCGTCCGCGCATGGGCGCGCTCAACAGCCCCGAGCGGGTCGTGGCGCCTATTAGCGTGAAATGCTTAAGGTTGAACTTTATCGTTTTCGCGTAGGGGCCCTTGTCTATCGTGAAATCTATCTGGTAGTTTTCCATGGCCGGGTAGAGGAACTCCTCGACGACCTTCGAGAGGCGGTGTATCTCGTCGATAAACAGTATGTCGCCCTCGCCGAGGTTCGTGAGGATGCCGATCAGGTCGCCGGCGCGTTCTATGGCCGGTCCGGATGTAGCGGTTATCTTCGTGCCCATCTCGCCGGCGATTATATGGGCGAGCGTGGTCTTTCCGAGGCCGGGCGGGCCCGAGAATAGGACATGCTCGAGCGGCTCCTTCCTGCGATTTGCCGCCGCGATCGCTATAAGCACATTATCGACCACGGCCTTCTGCCCGACAAAATCATTTACCTTGGACGGGCGCAAAGACAGGTTCAGTATCGCGTCTTCCTCGGTCTCCTGCGTGAAGACGAGTTTCTCGCGCAGCGATCCTTCCTCGTTTTCCTTGCCGGCGCTCATTTGGAGCCCTTCTTATGTTTGTAGACTTCGTTCAGCAGGTCCTCGGCCGTATTGCTCTTCGGGGAGCGCTGCAGCGCTTTCTGGACCATCTCCTTCGCTTCCTGCTTAGTATACTGTAATTGCAGCAGGACATCGACCGCTTCCTCGACAAAATCCTGCTCCTTCGATACCGTGACCTCGATGCCGTATTCCTGTATCAGGCCGAACTTGCCGACCTTGTTCTGCAGCTTGGCGACTATCTCCTTGGCCCTCTGTTCTCCTATGCCGGGCAGCGATTTCAGCGTGGACAGGTCGCCGTCGGCTATGGCCTTGACCACCTGGGGTATCGACGCGTTCAGCGCTTTCACGGCCGCCTTCGGGCCGATGCCGGAAACGGTTATGAATTTTTCGAAAAATTCTTTTTCAATCTCGTTGAGGAAACCAATGAGGACGGGTATGCTGCGCGCGGGATCGACATGGTGATAATGGTATGTTATTAACTTGATGGTCCCGTCAGGCGCTATGCTGCCGTCAATCGCCTTCATGACGCATCCGGGAATAAGGACCTCGTATGAGAACCCCCCGTCCACATCGAGTATCAGGGATGAGGGCTTGCGTTTCGCTATCTTGCCGCGGATATGTGAGATCATCTGTTCCCCCGGTTGACCTTCAGGGTTAGCCTTGCGACCGGCTCTTTTTGCGTCATATATGCGTGCGCTACCGCGAGCGCCAGGGCGTCCGATATGTCGGGCGGGTCCGGCGCCTTGCTCATGTTAAACAGGTCCTGTATCATGCGCTGCATCTGGTACTTGCTGGCGTGCCCGGCGCCGGTTATGGCTTTTTTAATGCGGGTCGCCGCATATCCGACCAGCTTCGCGCCGGAGCGCCTGGCAGCCAAACAAACAGCCCCCCTGGCGTGGCCCATAAGTATCGCCGTCATCGGATGCTTATAGTGCGAGTAGAGCTGCTCAAGGACCAGCACTTCGGGCTTGTATTCCTTCATGAGGCCGGCCAGGCCTTCGTAGATCCTGTCGAGCCGGACCTCTATATCATCTTTGGCGGATGTCCTGACCACCCCCGCCTCTATCAATTTGAGGCCTCCCGGGCCGGCTTCTATAAGCCCGTAACCCGTGATGCATAGCCCTGGGTCGACGCCCAGTATCCTCATTGTCAGTCCTTGGTCTATTCGAGTATCTCGTCGGGAATATCGAAATTCGCGTAAACGTTCTGGACGTCCTCGTAATCTTCCAGCATCTCTACGAGCGCGAGCACCTGTTTCGCGGGGGCTCCGGTGACCTTTACCGTCATCGTAGGGACCATCGTGACTTCCGCGACCTGGCATTCGACCTTGTTATCGTCGATCGCCTTCTTGACCTTCTCGAAATCCTTCGGGTCGGTGGTTATCTCGTAAGCCTTATCTTCAGTGATCATGTCTTCCGCGCCGGCATTAAGGGCTATGTCCATCAGCTTATCCTCGTCTATCTTCGACTTATCGACGACGATGAGGCCTTTCTTATGGAACAGGCGCGATACAGAACCCGCTCCGGCCATGTTCCCGCCCCTGCGCGTGAGGATATTCTTTATTTCAGCCGAGGCCCTGTTCTTGTTGTCGGTAAGCGCCTCTACCATTATAGCGACCCCGCCCGGGCCGTAGACCTCGTATACTATGGTCTCATATACGACTCCGGGAAGCTCGCCGGTGCCCTTCTTTATGGCCTTTTCAATGTTATCCTTGGGCATGTTCACTTCCCTGGCCTTTACCAAGGCAAAGCGGAGCCTCGGGTTCGTATCAGGGTCGCCGCCCCCGTCCTTCGCGGCGACGGTGATCTCTTTGGTCGCTTTGGTGAACATCCTGCCTTTTACGGCGTCAGCCGCAGCTTTTTTGTTCTTTTGTGTCTTCCACTTCGAATGTCCGGACATCTGAGAAAATACCTCCGATTAGGATTGGTTTTTGGAATTTGGATAAAGGATTATACCACTTTTGGGGATGGTCTTGCAACAGTAAAAACGGGGAATACGGCTATTTGTGGTGTTCGTGGCCGTGCCCGGCATGGCCGCCGGCCGCTTCCTCAGCCGCCTTTTTGATATTGGCGACGATGACCTGCGTGATCTTCGCGGGGACTTCTTCGTAGTGGTCGAATTTCATCGAATACGAGCCGCGGCCGCCCGTCATCGAGCGCAGTTCGGTCGCGTATTTGAACATCTCCGAGAGCGGTATGGAGGCCTTCACGTACTCCTGCTTGCCCCTCCCCTCTATTCCCATGATCCTGCCGCGGCGGGAGTTTATATCGCCTGTCGTCTGCCCGAGATAGTCGTTCGGCACGATTATCTCGACGCTCATTATCGGCTCTAGAAGCACCGGGCTGGCCAGCTCCTGGCCGCTCTTGAACGCCATCGAACCGGCGATCTGGAACGCCATATCCGACGAATCGACCTCGTGGAACGAGCCGTCAAAGACGGTCACCCTGATGTCGACGACCGGGTATCCGGCAAGGAAGCCCTTGTTCATCGCTTCCTTTACGCCCTTCTCGACGGAGGGTATGAACTGCCTCGGTATAGCGCCGCCTACCACCTTATCAACGAACTCGAACTGCGTGCCGTGCGGAAGCGGCTCGAGCTCAAGCCAGCAGTCGCCGTACTGCCCGCGCCCGCCGGACTGCCTCTTGAACTTGCCCTGGATCTTGACGGCCTTCCTTATAGTCTCTTTATACGGGACTTTCGGGACGCCCACCTCAACATCCACGCCGAAACGCTTCTTCATCCTGTCGAGCATCACGTCGAGATGGAGGTCTCCCATGCCCGATATGACCAGCTCGTGCGTCTGTTCGTCGCGGCTGATCCTGAACGTCGGGTCTTCCGAGGCGAGGCGCGTAAGCGTGCCCATTATCTTCTCTTCGTCCTGGCGCGTCTTGGGCTTTACCGAGTCCGATATGCACGGTTCGGGGAAGACGGTCGGCTCGAAGACCACCGGGCTCTTATCGTCGCAAACGCTGTCGTTATTGTGCGTGTCCTTCAGCTTTGCGACTGCCGCGATGTCTCCCGCACCGGCCTTCTGCACCGGTATCTGCTCCTTGCCCTGCAGGATGTAGATCTGCCCTATCCTCTCCTTCAGGTCCCTCGTCGAGTTATAGAAACCCGTGTTGGATTCCACGGACCCGGAGTATACCCTGAAGAGCGTAAGGTGCCCGACATACGGGTCGAATATATCCTTGAATATGAAAGCGGAGAACGGCTCGGACTCGGACGGCTTCCTCGAGACCGCTTCTTTCGTCTTCGGGTTGATGCCCTCGGCCGCGGGACGGTCCGCGGGAGACGGCAGGAGGTCTACGATACCGTCCAGGAGCTCCTGCACCCCGACGTTCTGCACAGCCGAACCGCAGAACACGGGGACGATCTTTCCGGATATACAGGCGGACTTCAGGGCCCTCGTCACCTCATCGGCAGAGAGCTCCTTGCCTTCAAGGTACCTCTCCGTCAACGAATCATCGGTCTCGACGACGGCGTCGAGCAGGTCCTCTTTCAGTTTCCCGCCCTTCGCGAGGACGCTCTCGACCGATTTGAGCGAGAGCTGTTCGCCGACCGGGCAATCCAGCGCGACGCACTGCCTGCCGAACCTTTCGCGTATCATGCTAAGCGTATTCTCGAAACTGGCGTTCTCCTTGTCCAGCTTATTTATGAATATGATGCGCGGGAGCCCCCTGTCCTCCAGGAATCCCCAGACGCGTTCGGTGCCGACCTCTATGCCGTGGACCGCCTCGATCAAAAGCACTGCCGCGTCTGCCGCGCGCAGGGGCGATATGACATCGCCCACGAAATCCGCGTAACCGGGCGTATCCAGGATATGGACCCGCGTGTTCTTCCAGACCAGGTGAAGGAATTTTGAGGTGATGGATATCTTGCGCTCTATTTCGTCGGAATTATAATCGGAGTGTGTATTGCCTTCCGAGATCTTTCCGAGGCGTGTGGTCATCTTGGCGTCAAAGAGCAGCGCCTCGATCAATGAGGTCTTGCCCGAACCGGAGTGGGACACGAACACTACGTTGCGGATATTTTGCGCGGGATATCTTTCCATGAGACCCTTCCTTTAAGATTTATTGGTGAGGTCGGTCATTTCGGATAAGTACTAGGTAATATAACTCCGGCAAAAAATGTTGTCAAGCGAAAATGGCGGGGCTAATATTCCCGGCAGTACAACACCTGCGCCTTGGGCAAATACGTGATCGTCACGTCCTCAAGGACAGGGGTTTCGAAAGCCGGCGTGCCGGTCGTCGAGATCGCCGACTGCTGCAGAACAAAGCTGTCCCAGTAATTATCCGTAGGTATCCAATTCCCCCAAACTCCTATTCCCGCGCGCACTTTTGTCGCGGATGCCGGGGCGGCAACCCAGCCCATATCCATAAGTATATAATCACTGCCCACATTATGGCCCGATGAGGTCGGCAACGAACTCGAGGAAACAAGGTTGCCTCCGCTATCGTAAAATTTCAGCTCCAGGTCACCGTGCCAACTATCGCAGTCCGCGGACCATGAATACCATCCGCTGAATTTATATTTTGCACCTTTTACGCACGGTACTTCCTGGTATATCTCGGTATCCAGTTTACTGCTGCCACTGCCGGAACGCCGTCCATGGCGCAAGTGATATGTCCCCTCATACGGCTTAACATTGCTTGCTGTGGCGCCGTTAGCCGACACAACCGTCCATGAGCTCAAACTCCCCGTCTCGAAACCGCCGTTGAGCAGGACATTGTCCCTATCCTCTACCGTTTCGGAATCAGTCGCGCTAAGCTTTGTCTTTACCGTTATCTTATCCGAAACCGTATTTATCGGCTGCCCTGATGACGGATCCGTCCAGTCGCCGCTCCAGGCCGTTTTCGTCCCGGTCGTATCTACGGACAACGTTATGCCGCCGCCTTCATCCGCGATCTCATCGGGCACGGCCTGCGTCCAGGTGGCGGTACCCCAAAGGACGTTCTCCCCGGGGCTGAACTGCGGGGATTCATAGGTACCGCTCGCAGCGTAAAGACCGTTATTCATGTCGGCATTCACCTGGATCTCCGAACGCTCGGTAGGCCATATCCATACGGAACCTATGACCGCATTGGAGAACTCAATCTTCCCCTGGGTGGTATTCCATTTGCTGTATTCGTTGCCGCACATGAAATCGTAGTCGGGGTCAGCCTTGTCGGCGTAATCGGAATGGTAATAATACACGTTCATGTTATCGGCGCCGGCTTGTCCGGAATTATTATTAAGCTTGCTCTCGCCGTTCAGGTATACATAGATCGGGCATACTTCCGAGATGTAGGTCCCCTCGGGATCACCCTTTATCGGGGAAGGGTTTCTCCATGTGACGGCCAGATGGTTCCATTTTCCCGCGTCCCAATGACCCCATCCCGTGCCGCCGTAAGGCCACCCAAACCAGGAATCCCCCCATTTAAAAAGGCCCTCCGAGAATCCCCATGCGTTTGCGGAGGTGTTCCATGTTCCTCCGCCCCATCTCGCCTCGGCATAGGTCCCGCCGCCATCCGACCACATGAACAATGTCACATACGGCATACCGTTCGGATCGGTAAAACCGTCGATGGCGCTGCCGCTCGTAAGCCGAAGGAACTTCCTGTCTATATCGGAATCACCATAGATCCTGGAATCCAGGCTGTTCCACTGCGTCTTGAACCATATCTCCATCGTCCCGCCCCCGGCAAGTATATTGTTTGGGGTCTTATAACAGGCCCATACCTGGTCAAAAACATCAACCAGCATGCCGTCCGGCATCAGGTCTCCCCTGTCGGCGAAATCGGCCACGCTTCCAAGCTCAGGCTTATTCGATACATTGACCGGGGACTTGTTCCCGCCGGCGGCCGCGGCTTCAAGCGAAACCCTGTACGGCGCGTTGAACCATCCCGGGCCGTCTGCCGAGTCGGGCCCTCCGGCCGTCTTCCTGGCCAGCATTATCTGCCCGTCGTATGCCGCCGCGGACGGGGGCGTATCCTCCGCCTCTACAGGCTCGGGATATGTAGTCACGTTCGTCTTAGACGAACCGGACGCTTCCAACTGCTGCTGCGAGGTCAACCTGTATATATCGAATATCTTCACGATAGCGGTAATATTCTTACGCGCAAGAGGCAATCCGGAACGACTGACCTCTCCGGATGAAGTCACCTCATAATAACCTCCCGAATTGAAGCTGAATTCTGTTGTATTCACGATCAGGCCCTTATCGTTCTCGTCCACAAGGCCGTTCTTGTTCCAGTCAATAAGGTATTTACCGATGTAGCCCATCTTATCGGCCCAGCCCGCATTACGTATCCACGAAAAACCCGTGTTTGGGCACGCGTTGGCCATCACGAGGTCCGCGTCCCTCGTACCTATGGAGCCGCAATTCACTATCGACAGGTAGAACTGGCTCCAATTCGAATAAGGCCTGTGGTCTATTATATACTGCGCGAGAAGGCCGGCCTCGGTGCTGCTTATCGACAGGGCGCCCCCGGAACAGGCATCGCATGCGGTGCTTGAAGTAGGGCCGTTTATCTGGCCGTCGCCGCCGCACTTAGGACAGGCATGCACCGCCCTTATGCCGGTCAGGACGGCCCGCAGCACCTCTTTGCTTGCGGTATTCACGTTTACGGGGGACCTTTTCTGCACCGCGTACGGCGACGAAACGTCTATAGGATTTACGGTCAACGGGTCAACATATCCGAATACCGTCAGGTAATCCGCGACGGCGGCGTATTTATCCTCTATCTCCTGCCGGGTGGATCCGCTTATATGCAGCTTAATCTGTTCCTTCGTCGAATATCCTCCCGAAGGACGGTTGTTCACTATATTCTCGCAATCCGTATCGGTCAATAAAGCGGGGCTGGATGTGCCGCTGAGGCTCTTAAGTATCTGTATAAGATTAGTGTTCTCGGCATCGTTGAGGTTTATGCGGCTGGCGCAGTCGACTACTGTAACGTTATACGTGCCCCTAAGGCCCCTGTTGAGATTGGCCGTCTCAGTGTAGAGGGCGATCGTCCCGTTATCATATGACGTATCGGCGATATCGACCGCATCCGTCGTCGCGCCTATCGAGCCGCACCTGAGTTCCGCTATCGCGCGCGATATCCCCGCATCGGCGGAAAGCTCCGCCTTGGCCGCATAATAATAGTTATAGGCTGTCTTAAGGCTTAATATGGACCCAATGGTAAACGACACGCCGACACAGGACAGGAACGTAAGGGCGCCCAAAGCTATGAGGATGGTTACCCCTCTTCTCAGGCGCATTTTATTTGCCCATCCTCGGCATGGACGCCTCTATCCTTATATCGTCCAACAACTCATTGAACATGTCTTCATTAAACAGCTTCTTCAGGTCATCGGGCCTTATCCTGGCCTTAGGGTCGTTCTTGACCTTATTATATTTTACGGGGTCCTTCAGCTCAAGATCGCAGAATTGCCAAAGCTTTAAGATGGAATTTACGGCTATCGTAATCCCATCCTCCGCCCTCGGGAAGAACATATTACGCGAATCCTGCTTATTCCGGATCCCCTTCAAATACAACAACCACGTATTGGACCACTTATCCCAATCCCTCCCGACGAATTTTTTCTTTGCTGCGGAGAACTTGTCAGAGAACTCATTTTGCAGCGTCTCAAGTTTTGCCAGGGCCGCAGCTATCTTGCACTTTGCTTCGACCTCGGTTTTGACGATGTCGCCCAGGGTGCCCACATAAAGCTTGCAGGAATACTCGACAGTCCTTACCTTCGTGCCGAAGGCGAAATTGCTCCGGAGCATCTCCACTATATCCGGGGTTTGCCTTTCGGGCATGAAGATCACCGAAACGGTATATACGGCAGGGAAGAGCCTCCTCCTGGAAAACCTGAAATCCATCGAGATCCTATTATCGAAGACGCTAGTCCTGCCGGATGCAATGAACCTGTCCCGCCCCTTGATGTATATCTCTACCATTGCCCCGTTGGGCAGGGCCGCATCGCCCGCGACCGTGACCCGCACGTTATCCCCCTGCGGCTCGTATGAGGCGTCTATCTTCAGGTCGTAGGGCAATTTGTTGTCTTTTGTCTTCTCGTCCCCGGGTGTGCCGGCGGTCTCCGGCTGGGTCTCTTCGGACGTCTCATCAGCGGTTTTGAAGAAATCATCGGGCAGAACCCCGCCGTTCTTAAGCAATATATCGTCGGCCGATGCACGGCCGGCAATAAAAAAAAGGACGGCCAAGATAAATAGCATCCCACCGCCCTTTTGAAAACTCAACACAAGCCGCCCTCCTATCGCAGGATCATTGCTGATAAAGTATCGTTGTCTTCGGCATATATGTAATACTGACATCTTCAAGAACAGGGGTCTCCAATACCGGGACGGTCACCGTCGAACCCTGCTCGATCACGGTAATATCGTCGAAATACGTCGGGTTCGCGGGCGATCCTCCGCTTTGCCACGTACCGAACCGGGCCCTAACGGTAACTGCGTTGGCAGGCGCCGTGATCCAACCGCTGTCAGCCATGTTCCACTGATCCCTTGTGTATAGATGGACATTCCACTGGTTGCTGCCGATGATCGACCCTGAGGAATTCAGGAACCTGTACCCGATGTAAGAACCCCAGTTGCCGGAACCGCCGCTTGGCACATAAGCCCAGCCGCTTATCCTGTATATTTTGCCCGGCGTGACAGAAACGTCTTGGTACTTTCCTCCGTCCCACCAGTTCTTTGCCATCTTGCCCCCGCCATGAGGCGTCGGCGGGCCCGTCAGGCTCCATACGTTGGTGCTCCAATCATTTACCCAGTCCGTTATGGCATCCGCGCATTCAAATCCCGGGGTGAGCAGCAGCTGTTTATTCGGTTGGGTTGATGAAGAAGATGCAGACGCAAGGGTCGCCCTATATGATATCGATTGGGACGAAGTATTGATGGGCTGGCCGCTGCCGGGGCTCGTCCAAGCACCGGAGAACGAACCCGAGGTATTGACGTCCATAGAAAGACTTTCATTCGCCGTAGGGATCGCCTGGGTCCACGCGATCGTCCCCCACCGCACCTGTTTTCCCGGAACGGGCGTGTACGACGGCGATACGTATGTCCCGCTATTGACATAAATACCGCTGCCGTATTCGCTGAGGACCTGGGAAGAAGACAGTTTGCTGTCCCATATTCTCACTGAACCTATAACTGCATTGAGCATATTCCTCGCGTAATGCGATGTCGACCCCGAACCCTGCCACCATTCATGGCCGACCATTAGATACTGCCACGAGCTGCTGTTCAAATATGGCAGATGATAGTAGTAGGGATCGCTCGTCTTGGCGGAACCATCAAAATAACATATAAGGTCCGTTTGTGAGTAGTTCCCGGGAGGAGGCGAGAGCGTATTTGGCGGACCTTTCCCATCGTTCGCAGCCTTCTGCCAGGATATGACCAGCTGGTGCCAGGAACCGGGGTCCCACGGGCCGAAAAGCTCAGAGCCGGTATAATTCCGCGCGTATTCGATGGCCCATTCTCCGGAACCCTCGTTCTGACCGGGATAATATGCCCAGGCGGAGCCCGTCCAGTATCCGTAGCCCTGCGCGCCTATCGATACGCTCTTGGGCGTTCCGGAAAAGTTCTGCGAGTAGAATACAAATGTGGAGAACGGGTATTTAAGGGCCTCCCCGTTTATGGTATCCCTGCTCATGAGCCTTATAGCTTTCCTGTCGAAGCAATCGTCATTATACATCTGGCAATCTTTCGCATACCACATCGGCTTGAACCAGATCTCAATAGTCCCGGCGTCCGACGATATGTTGCTGGACGGAAGATAATCGGGGCATACGTTATCATACGTGTCCACTATGATGCCGTCCGGTACAAGCTCTCCCCTGCTCGTCCGCGACGCAACGCTTGCTATGTTGGGCATCGTGCCGGCCGGGCTGCCGCTGTTGGGCGGCGTCTGCAGCGCCGTAGAACCGCCCGCGGCGTCTGCATTGAGGGTAGAATAATAATTAGCCCTGAAATAGCTGCCGGAATTAGGCGTGGTCTTGACCGTCTTTCTAAGCATCAATTGGCCGTCATACGCAGCCGACGCCACTCCTCCCATCCTCGATTCGGGGTAGCTCTGGAGATCGGTCAGGGTCCCCGATTCAAAATCCGACTGCGACGTCTTTCTCAGTATATCGAATATCTTAACGGTACAATTTATCGTCTTTTGGGCCAGCACCGTGCCGGCCGCGCTCCTGACCGTTCCGGTGGAACTCAGCGAATAATACCCTCCGGAATTCAGGCTGAATTCCGTCGTGCTTACCCTCAAGCCCTTATCGCTGCTGCTCACCGCACCGTTCTTATCTACGTCTATTACGTACTTGCCTGCCCTTCCAAGCTTATCTCCCCACCCTTCGCCCCTGACCCAGGAAAAACCGGTATTGGGATTAGCGTTGGCCATGACCAATTCCTGGTCAGATGATGTGTTCGTCCCCTGGTTAAAGAACGCCTTTACGGAAGAATAAAAAGACTCCCAGGAAGAATACGGCCTATGGGCCGGATTTGATGACGTGCCATCCCCGGCTATCCACAGGGCAAGGTTTTGGGCTTCGGTAGAAGTTATGGTCAAATTCCCCGTATTAGTCGAAGGAGAACCGGAACCGTCACAATAAGGACAATCGATATGGCTATTGCTCGGATATACGGAATAATAATACCCGTCCCCTCCGCACATAGGACAGGAGTGGTCTGCCGTGATCCCGTTCAGGACGGCACGGAGTACCTCACGGCTTGCGGTATTTACGTTCACAGGAGACCTTGGCTGCAAGGCATAAGGCGTTGATATATCCTGGGGATTCACCACGAGAGGGTCAACATACCCGAATTCGGTTATATAGGGTTCGATCCTGCGGTATTTCTCGTCCTTCTGCGCCGCAGTGCCCGTGAGGACATTTTTTATCTGCTGCTTGCAGGCGTACGGCCTGCCGGCCGCTATATTATCACAATCGGTATCGCTTAAGGACGTCAGGGTCGAAGTGATGGCCGTATTGAGGCTCTTCAGCATCTGCGATAACCGGGCATTGGTGTTTGGGTCGTTTATATTTATCCTGCTCGCGCAATCAACCACCGATACCGAATATCCGCCGTTGAACTGCAACAGCGTGCCGGAATAACCGGAAGTGAAACATATGTCCGATGCCGAATCTATCTGGTCGGAGGCCGCTCCGCTGGACCCGAACTTGAGCTCGGTTATGGCCTTTGCGATCCCTGCCTCGGCCATGTATTTTGCCATGACGGTGTTATGGAAATTGACCGAGGATTTTTGGTCAACTATCGCGACGATCGCGAGCATGCTCCCGATCAAGCCGAGGGCGCTCAACACCAGCAACGCTAAGACGATCGAAAAACCCATCTTCTTTCCGGCTTTATTTACCATTATCCTCTCCGGTCTGGATCGACAATTCTTCCTTGATCCTTATTATGATATTCCCGCACTCCCTGTTAAGATTTGCAAATTGCGCGGCATCGGACCGCTGCGAATCCCTGAAATATGCATTATAAAGACTGGTCAGGCTGTCGGCGGTATCCGCTATGTTCTTTTGTGCGTACGGGTAATATCCGGCGGAACCGTATTTGGACCCGTTGAACTCCGCGATCTTCCGCTTTAGTATCTTAAGCCGCGAGCGCCACCTGTCGGACCATACGGATTGCGCATCGACATCTATGACATGCAGCCTGACCTTAACGACATCGTTAAGATCGGCATAAAGGCCTTCCAGCTCTTTAGCCAGGGGCGCGAGCGCCGCACAGGCGGCTTTTTCCGATTCGGATATCTCTTTTTCATCGCCCACGCTGAAAGAGCAAGTCGCGCTGGTCAGGGATGCCCCCTTATCCATTTTTTCCAAAACAGCCGGCTGCTGGTTATCGGGAATAAAGACCGCCTCAGCCGAATAATTTCCCTTTGATATGTGCATACCTACGGTCTGGAACGATATATCGAAAGTACCCTTGTCGACCATGCACCTGCCGCTCAACATGAGACCGCCGGCGCCTTTTACGAAAACGCCGATCAGCGAACCGTCAGGAAAGACCGTCTTCCCTTCAACATTAATTAGGTTCCTGTCCCCGGCGTAATCTGCGCGTATATCCAGGGCCAGGGAAGAGCCGTCGGCCGGAACGCTGCTATACTGGAACTTTACCGGCGCAGCCTCTTCAGGTACTGGGGCTTTCTCCTCTTTCTTCTGGAAGAAATCGGCCGGAAGCTCGCTCTCCGAGACAGATTCGACATCCTCCTGCCTCAGGGAGACCGTCCCCAGGCTTGTCCTGACCTCTAACAAAGAAATGCTTGAGGAGATAACGTCGCCCTGTATGGTCCTGCCGTTCTTAAGAAGGATCTCGTCGGCGCAAACGCAGTTGCCATACAGCATAACCAAAAAAAATGCCGGCAAGGCCCACGCAAATTTCCTCATCCGATCAGCCATTCCAGACACGTGGTCTCCCCCCCCTTGCTCGTTACAAGTATATCATATATTCCGCATCATTCCAAGCCGGCCGTAGATACAGACAATTCCCGGACCGTTCCGGACATGGCGTCTTCGAAAGACTGCCTGAGGACCTTCGCATTCTGCACCGGCAGGACATGACCGGCGGATCTTGCGCCCGATGAATTGAGGTCTATCGTATAGGCCCTCATAAGCAGCGGAAGCTGGCGGAAGCAGAACTGCAGCCTCCTCTGCGATACGGGATGCAGCGATATAAGGTACGCGCCGGAATTGTCCTGAAACCTTTTCCCGGCCGCGCTAACTTTCGAAGCCCATTTCCTCGACCAATCCTTCCACCCCGGTCCGTCATTCGACGTCCTGAAATTTTCATAAGCCCTGTTAAGCTCTCTATACAGGCCATCAGCCTCTTTCGCGACATCAGCAAGATACTCCTTCGCCCTCGTCTCATCTGCTTTCGCCCTCTCGACGGTACCGATAGTGATCGCGAACGGCTCGGAATACGCTTTACCGCCGCCAACCGACGCTTCTGCCTTTACGGTATATTTCCCGGCCATTATCTCCTTCTTAAAAGGCCCGAACGCTACATAGAACTCTCCCCTTTTTACGCGCGACTCCTTCACCATTACGATGCTTTCGCCCTGCATGAAATATACCCTGAGCGGGGTATTGTTCGGATATGAGCTCGTGCCGCTGACAAAAACCTTGTTCCTCGTGAACTCCGCCTTCAGCTTAATATCCGCCGAAGCAGTCTTATTTATTTCCGCTTCCTCCGGGATCACTTCCAGATCGGGCAATTCAACGGTCGAATAACCTTCCGCGGGCTCTTTTATCTCGAACGATTTTATATCCTTCCTGCTGAGCCTCATCTTGCCCGAACCGAGTTTTATCTCGAGATAATCACCGGTCTGTTCAAGTATCCTGCCTTCCAGCGTCCTGCCGTTCTGCAGCACTATTATATCAGCACGTGACGAAGCCGGTACGAGAAATACCATTAAAACGACAAGTGATATCCATCCGAATTTCATCATAGGCCTTCCCTGCAATATTCTATTTTTATTCGCGGCAGGTATGTGATGGTGACATCCTCAAGGACCGGCGTCCTTGAGCTGACCGAATAATTGTCCCTGATTATGCTCGACGTGGACAGCACCGCCTTATACTGTATGCATGGATCGGTCCCGGATAGTGACGCACCGTTCGTAAGCGAGGTCCCCCATGATAAATCCGATGGCGGCAAGCTTGATTTGGACGAACCCCTTCTGGCATATAATGTCAGCGCCGTGCTAGTCGGCTGGGTCTGCGGAGACCATGTAATGGTGCCCCATCTTACGTTCGACCCCGCATAGAAAGGAACCGATGCAATATAACCGTTCTCGGGAATGGCGCGGAAATTGTCCCAGTGCGTCTGAAGTTTTGTGACAGCGCCGGCCTTGTCGAAGTCGCTTGGGCCGATCGTGCACTGTCCCCTGTCAAAATCCGCCCAATCCCACCCGAGGTACTGGTTATTGGCTATATATTTGAATATGGTCTCGTTGGCCGCCGGATATGTGGGCGACCAGGTAGAATATGCCCCGGCCGCGCCGTTCTTCCATGCCCTGAACGACCCGCTGCTGCTGGTACTGGAACCGGTCATAGCCAGCATCTTTTCCGGAAGGTAATCGGACTGTGTATAGAACATCCGCGCGGTCATCCTTATCTCGCTGACGTCGCCGAAACAATAAAGTGGTTTTGGTTCCGTGGTTACGGATGTCGTGCCGTGGCTATCCGTGCAGAGCGTCTTGAAGCCCCTTACCTCAAAAGTCTCACCGTAGGATCCGGTAGACCAGGTATCGTCCTGGACTCCCTTAGCGAAAATCCAGCACCCGCAGAACGGCGCTTCCGGCTGCCAATAAGTATAGGTGCCGGGAGCAGGTATGCTTTCGAGAGACCAGCTTGCGGGGCGGCTCACGTTATAGATATAGGTAGGATTCCCGCTTGCGTCATACACCGGATATACTTCCGGCTCACCGGTGTGCTCCGCAATATTTCCGTCAAAGACACCGTTGGAATTCAGGTCGTAATAATAGACCCACCTGCTGCTGCCATCGTAAAGCCGCGTTGTCGGCGGCGGGAACGATAAAGGATATACCGTGCCGGTCCCGCGCCATGCGATCCGGGTCGAAGGGGCCGATTCCTTGACGAACGCCCTGACAAGCACGCTGTTCGTGTTCGGCCTGAAATAGTTACGATTAAGCTCGAAATGTTTGCTCTCAAACGTATTTATATCAAGAAATACTTCCCTGTCGCTGTCGCCGTCGTTATCGCAAAAATCCTGGTAGCTTACATTAAGGGTGTCCCGGCCCCACCATGACCTGTTCCAGTAATACCCTTTCATCATGACCGCGGAGAATGCCGGATCATCGTCTATGTTGTCCCAGAATCCGAGCTTAACGGAGTCCTGCGTTTTCGCATACGTCGAGGTATCCCACAGCATTTTCCCTGCGCCGGCGTTCCAGTCGTCCCGTTCGGTCGGGCAGCTGTCGAGCCAGTTCACATTGAAGACTTCGCCGTCCTGGAAATTCCCGAGCCTGCCGAACCACGCGGCATAGAACTCCTCTTTCGTAGTTTGGGTCCATGTCCCGAATACCGTGATGATCGCCGATGCCTGCTTTACCGCCGTTACCTTCCCGCCTTTCATGACATTGGCCGTAGCACCGACGGTCAGTATCCCGGCGTGGTTGTAGCTATTCGCTGGTTCTGTCCTTGGGTCATAACCGAGCCTCTCGGCGGGTACAGGTACAGCCGACCCGAAAGAAGCGTTCTTCCATCTAAGCTGGACCGAGTTATGGAACGTCTGATCGTAATATTCAAGGCGTATCCTGTGCCATCCGGGCGCCGCAAAAGTATAAGTACCCGATGCCGTCCTGTCCCACGGGTAGTTCTCGGTCGTCAATTTATCCGTCCAGCGCGAGCAGACAAGCGTATCGTTTATGTAAAACCTCGCGCCGTCATCGCAAGCGATCCAAAAGGTTATCGGGGAACCCGCCTCCGTATCAAGGATCTCGATATAGCCGGTCCATATCACGCCGAATGTCGTGAGGCCGTAATCGCTGACCGTAGCTATAGTGCCGCCGCCCGCGAACTCGGCATCATGCGTCTCGGCCCATGTGTCCCCTCCGTCGCCGTCGGTGCCCGGCATGATCGCGTCATCAGGCGTCTGGTATACCTCTCCCAGCTCAACGACCTTCTCCGTAAAACTCGACTTGTCGATGGAGACGCTCGGGGACGAGCCCGTAAGGTTGCTGTAATACCTTCCGAGCAAACCGCCGCGTATTATCGGCTTGCTGACGGTCACCCTGTGCTTGTTGCCGGTAAAGACCGCCTGCGTTATCCCGGTGGCAACGCATATCTCGTTCACTGTATCGAAAGGCGCGTTCTTGCATTGCGCCGTGCCCTCTATGTTGCCGGCCGTCCCGCCGACAACCGTATTTACCGAATCGCTGTCCCTGTAATCTATGATATTGGCTATCTGCTGGTTGGTGAGAAAGGTCAACAGTTCCGTTATCTGGCTCGCGTCGGTCTCGTCGAAGGTATTGATATTGACCATGTCCTCTCCGCTCGAGATCCTGAGGGTATACGTGCCTTCGCCGAAAGCCACGTTCATGCCGCTCGAAAGCACATAGTTATAGACATAGCTCTTCAGGTCCGCATATGTGCTCGTAAGCACCCGGTTGCGAATATCCGCGACGGCCTTATTGATACCGGCCTCCGCGATATACCTGGCTTTTACCGCGTTGACGTAATTGGCCGCCTCATTCCTGGCCATCATCATATTGATCGCGAAACTGATACCGATAATGGAAAGTAGGCCAAGTATCCCTATGGCCATCAGGAGGGCAACACCCCTCTTCTCTCTCCCGCGTTTACTCGTCAACACGTTTCGATAACTTCCAACATTCGTGGGTCCTTTTGCTTGTTTTTCGGTGTTTTGCCCCAGGAAAGAATAACCCTCAACATACAATTTTAGAGCATGAAATGCGCTTTGTCAACCTTACTTTATTGCTTTTTGGTATGATTTTGTTGCTGGCTATCTCTGCCCTATTGCGGGATATAAACACTTGTAACAAACGTCTGGGACCTTGTAGAATTCGGTTCCTTGATAATGAGAGTTATCTCGACTTTTGTGGGCTTCTTACCTATTTGAGTTGCGCCGCCGCTTGATGTGGAATTCCAACCGGTGGTTACAGTACCTGCGGAATCAAAAAACCTTAAGGAAAATCCCGTTACGTTCTTCGCGACCTTCGATGACGTGCCGGCCATGCCGGCGCCGAAGGCATAATCAGGTGAAGCAGCGGTCTGGGCGTAATAAAACCTCATAAGCTCACTGGTTGAACTGTTCAGCCAATACCCCACCTTGCACAATTCAAACTTAGCGGTTGAGTCGTTCAAGGTCGGGTTAAGCGCGGCAATGAAGAACACCTCGCTCGCGCTGCTTGGCGTAACCCATGTGCTCCCGCCTGAGGCATATCCCCGGAATGTGATATTTGCGTTGTTGGAACTCAGGAATGCCGCAGAAAGGTCCCTCGTCAGCCAGTCAATAGTGACTCGCGCGGTCTGGTAGACCTCAAGGTGCGCCTGCGTCCTGCTCCACGACTCGAGCCCCGCCCTGAAGACGACAAAAAGCGATAACGCGATTATCGCGAATATGACCGATACTACGAGGATCTCAACTAACGTGAGCCCTTTTCTACGGGCCGAGCGACGGGATAAGAGTGACAAAGTCCTCATTGAATGTCCTTCCTTTGTAATCCCACGATATCCTGACGGTGGTAAGCACCAGGCTGCCCGTGGGAGCCACCTGTGTAGTCGAGATCGTATAGCGGAACTTCGGGTCGGTGAACACGCCGGACGTGGCCGTCGTGACTGGATAGCCCAGCCTCTTGAGCTCTTCCATAGTGTTCTGCGCGTATATGGTCGCCTTGGTCAGGTCTGCGGAACGGTTCGCCGAATCGAAACCGACCGGGAAGAGCGCAAGCACCGCGAGGATCCCTATGACCAGTATCGCCAGCGATATCAATATCTCTATTAGGGTAAAACCGTTCTTATCGAAAGTCTTCATTCAAGGGCTCCTGTGGTCCTGTTAACGGTTATCGTCTTGTTCGCCTTAGGGTTCTGGACCGTGATCGCGTTAACGGCGGTAGTACTGGTCAGCCCCCCATTCGCGGCAAATGTGACGGTCGTGATCGCGGCAGTGCTGTAAGTCACACCGCCCGGAAGATTGAATATCTTGTTCTGCGTCGTTCCGGCAGCATTCGTTATCCTGTACGTACCCGGCGTCACCGTGCCGTTGAACTCGGCGCTGAAATTTGCGTTCTGCGATACCGCATAGCTGCGGGCCGTGCGAAGGACCGTCATGATCTCGCGTTCTGCCGCCTTAAGCCCTGTGCTGCCGGAGAAACCCGTAAAAAAAGGTATGCTCATAGCAAGGAACGCAAGCATTATCACGAGGACTATCGACATCTCGATAAGCGTGTAACCCCGACGGCCGCAGGCCCTGACGGAACGTAAAATTTTCATAGGAAAATTATACCATATATTGGGATAGTGTCAAGGCACAAAGCCGTGAGAATGGCAGAAAATAAAGAGGCCCGCTGTCATTACAACAGCGGGCACTATTTAACCCGGCGGCGTCCTACTCTCCCGAGCCGTTGCCAGCTAAGTACCATCGGCCCTGAGGGGCTTAACTTCCGTATTCGGAATGGGAACGGGTGTGACCCCCTCGGTATAACCACCAGGAAATTAATCGACAACTGCATAGTAGTTGGTAATAACGACTACATTTGTTTCTGTGCAAACTTCCACTTAAGAAATTTTAAGTGGTCAAGCCTGTCGGCATATTAGTACCGGTAAGCACGCCCCTTACAGGGCTTACACTCCCGGCCTATCAACCTTGTAGACTACAAGGTGCCTTCGACCATCTTATGATGGGGGATACCTATTTTTGAGGTGGGCTTGGCGCTTAGATGCTTTCAGCGCTTATCCCTTCCGAACATGACTACCCAGCCATTGCCACTGGCGTGACAGCTGGAACACCAGAGGTCCGTTTGCCCGGGTCCTCTCGTACTACGGGCAACTCCTCGCAAGTATCCTGCACCCGCGAAAGATAGAGACCGAACTGTCTCACGACGTTCTGAACCCAGCTCGCGTACCGTTTTAACCGGCGAACAGCCGGACCCTTGGGACCTTCTCCAGCCCCAGGATACGATGAGCCGACATCGAGGTGCCAAACCGGATCGTCGATATGAACTCTCGGATCCGATAAGCCTGTTATCCCCAGAGTACCTATTATTCGTTGAGCGACGGCAATTCCACATTCAACCGCCGGATCATTAGGACCCGCTTTCGCGTCTGTTCGTCTTGTTGGACTCACAGTTAAGCTCCCTTCTGCCCTTACACTCGCCGTGCGATTGCCAACCGCACTGAGGGAACCTTTGTGCTCCTCCGTTACTCTTTAGGAGGAAACCGCCCCAGTCAAACTGCCCGTCTAGCACTGTTCCGCGCCCTGATTGAAGGGACGCGGTTAGAATTCTAATACAGTAAGGGTGGTATTTCAACGTCGCCTCCATCCCGGCTAGCGCCGGAACTTCAAAGGCTCCCACCTATCCTACACATGCTGGACCAAAATCCAATACCAGAGTACAGTAAAGGTTCTGGGGTCTTTTCGTCTATTCGCGGGAAGACGGCATCTTCACCGCCACTACAATTTCGCCGAACCTCTCGTTGAGACAGCGATCAGATCGTTACACCATTCGTGCGGGTCGGAACTTACCCGACAAGGAATTTCGCTACCTTAGGACCGTTATAGTTACGGCCGCCGTTTACTGGGGCTTCAGTTCTAGGCTTCGTAGGACGAATCCCACTAACCCTTTCCCTTAACCTTCCAGCACCGGGCAGGTGTCACACCCTATACATCGTCTTGTGTCGACGACTTAGCAGAGTGATGTGTTTTTGCTAAACAGTCGCCTGATCCTCTTAACTGTGATCCCCATCGGCTCCCCTGTACGGTTCACCAATGAAGACACCCCTTTTCCCTAAGTTACGGGGTCATTTTGCCGAGTTCCTTAACGAGAGTTCTCTCGAGCGCCTGAGCATATTATGCCCGTCTACCTGTGTCGGATTGCGGTACGTGCACCTGCCTGACTCGTTACAGAGGTTTTTCTTGGCAGCATGGTGTGGGCCAGTTTTCCCTTTCCGTAGATTGGGATCCTCGCGCTCCTTGTCTCCCGCTTGCGCGGAATACTACGAACGCAACCCCGGATATCCAAAACCGGGTAGACTTAACCTCCTGCGTCACTCTGAACTGTTAACGCCAAACAGGTGGTGTGGGAATATTTTACCCCACTGTCCATCGCTTACGCCTTTCGGCCTCAGCTTAGGCACGACTAACCCTGGGCGGATTAACCTTCCCCAGGAAACCTTAGACTTTCGGCGAGCCCGTTTCACACGGGCTTTTTCGCTACTCATTCCTGCATAATCGCTTCCACTTCGTCCAGTAGTCCTTACGGTCTACCTTCAACCTAACGTGGAATGCTCCCCTACCACTATGTCATCCGAAGATGACTATAATCCGCAGCTTCGGTTATACGTTTAGCCCCGATCATTGTAGGCGCGGACTCGCTATCGACCGGTGAGCTGTTACGCACTCTTTAAATGATGGCTGCCTCTGAGCCAACATCCCGGTTGTCAACGTAAATCCACATCCTTTGCCACTTAACGTATATTAGGGACCTTAGCTTGCGGTCTGAGATGTTCCTCTCGCGTCCACGAGGCTTATCCCTCGTAGGCTGACTCCCGTGATAAGGTACGACAGTATTCGGAGTTTCGTTGGGTTCAGCAACCTGGTGGGGTCCTTAGCCCATCGAGTACTCTACCCCTGTCGCCCATTTACACGAGGCTAACCCTAGAGTTATTTCGGGGAGAACCAGCTATTTCTGGGTTTGATTAGCCTTTCACTCCAATTCTCAGCTCATCCCACAGTTTTTCAACACTGATGGGTTCGGCCCTCCACGTGATTTTACTCACGCTTCAGCCTGGCCAAGAATAGATCACCCAGCTTCGGGTCTACTGCACGCAACTGATCGCCCTATTCGGACTCGCTTTCGCTACGGCTCCTCAGCTCAATGCTGATTAACCTTGCTGCATACAGTAACTCGCAGGATCATTATGCAAAAGGCACGCCCTTAGACATTTCTGCCTTGCGGCAGACATAGTCCTCAGACAGCTTGTAGGCTTACGATTTCAGGTACTATTTCACTCCCCTTAAAGGGGTTCTTTTCAACTTTCCCTCACGGTACTTTTGCGCTATCGGTCACAGATTAGTATTTAGCCTTGGCCCATGGTCAGGCCGGATTCCAACAGGGTTTCACGTGTCCCGTTGTACTTGGGTACCAAACCCAGCATCCGTATATTCATTTTACTTACAGGACTATCACCTTCTCTGGTCAGTCTTTCCAGACTGTTCGATTATGAATATACAAGAAGCCGACCTTACGGTCAGGTCTGGCCCCGCAACACCCCGCATTGCTGCAGGGTTTAGGCTCTTCCCCCTTCGCTCGCCGCTACTGAGGGAATCAATGTCTTTTTCTCTTCCTTGGGTTACTGAGATGTTTCAGTTCACCCAGTCTAGCCTCCTGTCCCTATTTTGAATTTCAGAACAGGATACCGGGAGATTAATCCCGGTGGATTGCTCCATTCGGAAATCCTCGGATTGATACCTGTTTGCGGTTACCCGAGGCTTATCGCAGCTTACCACGTCCTTCGTCGCCTATCTGTGCCAAGTCATCCACCATAAGCCCTTTGTAGCTTGACCACAATTTGCTCGACAGAAATTGTAGCCGAAAAGACCTACTACTTGCTATGCAGTTGTCAAAGAGCAATGCTCGCCCCGACGCTGCGGGACTCGCTAAAATCCGCTCTAATCCATATTTATAAATAAAGAATTGGTGGACCTGAGGAGGATCGAACTCCTGACCTCCTGAATGCAAATCAGGCGCTCTCCCAGCTGAGCTACAGGCCCGATAATTGGTGGGCCCAAGTGGATTCGAACCACTGACCCCAGTCTTATCAGGGCTGTGCTCTAACCAACTGAGCTATGGGCCCAATTCGGTTATCGTATGGTTCACCAAAATATGGATAAAATTGAATAGCCAAATTCGCGCGATTGAAAAAGCAAAGGATTATTTACAACATTATAACTTTCTAGGACAATTCTCCTTAGAAAGGAGGTGATCCAGCCACACCTTCCGGTACGGCTGCCTTGTTACGACTTAGCCCTCCTCACCAGTCACACCTTCGATCCGCTTGCGCGGGTCTTCGGGTGCAGCTGACTCGGTTGGCTTGACGGGCGGTGTGTACAAGGCCCGGGAACGTATTCAGCGCGGCGTAGCTGATCCGCGCTTACTAGCGATTCCGGCTTCAAGAGGGCGAATTTCAGCCCTCTATTCGAACTGGGGAATGCTTTAGAGATTTGCTCCGCCTTACGGACTTGCGTCTCTCTGTACACTCCATTGTAACACGTGTGTAGCCCAAGGCATAAGGGCCGTACTGACTTGACGTCATCCCCACCTTCCTCCTCCTCATCGAAGGCAGTCTCTCTAGAGTGCTCTCTTGCGAGTAGCAACTAAAGATAAGGGTTGCGCTCGTTGCGGGACTTAACCCAACATCTCACGACACGAGCTGACGACAGCCATGCAACACCTGTGTAAGCTCCTCTTGCGAGGTCGTTCCGCTTTCGCTTCACTACCACTTACATGTCAAGCCTTGGTAAGGTTCTTCGCGTAGCGTCGAATTGAACCACATGTTCCACCGCTTGTGCGGGCCCCCGTCAATTCCTTTGAGTTTCAACCTTGCGGTCGTAGTCCCCAGGTGGAGCACTTAATGTGTTAACTGCGGCACCGGCCCAATGAAGGACCAACACCTAGTGCTCATCGTTTACAGCGTGGACTACCAGGGTATCTAATCCTGTTTGCTCCCCACGCTTTCGCTTCTCAGCGTCAGAAACGGGCCAGAGAATCGCCTTCGCCACTGGTGTTCCTCCCGATATCCACAGATTTCACCCTTACACCGGGAATTCCATTCTCCTCTCCCATCCTCAAGTCGCGCAGTATTGAACGCAGTTCCACGGTTAAGCCGTGGGATTTCACATTCAACTTACGTAACCGCCTACACGCCCTTTACACCCAATGAATCCGAGTAACGCTTGCCACCTCCGTATTACCGCGGCTGCTGGCACGGAGTTAGCCGTGGCTTCCTTCAAGGGTACTGTCAACCTTTTAGGTTATTAACCCAAAAAGCCATCATCCCCCTCGACAGAGGTTTACGATCCGAAAACCTTCATCCCTCACGCGGCGTCGCATTGTCAGGCTTTCGCCCATTGCAAAAGATCCTCGACTGCAGCCTCCCGTAGGAGTCTGGGCAGTGTCTCAGTCCCAGTGTGGCTGACCAACCTCTCAGTCCAGCTACCCGTCGTCGCCTTGGTAGGCCATTACCCCACCAACAAGCTGATAGGACGCGGGCTCATCTTCAAGTGACAGGACCTTACGGCTCCCCATCTATTCTCACAGCACCATGCGGTGCCGTGGTCTCACCCGGCATTAGCACCCGTTTCCAAGTGTTATTCCGGTCTCGAAGGTAGATTACCCACGCATTACTCACCCGTTTGCCGCTAATCTAGACCAACTCTTGCAGCCTTGCGGCCACTCAAGTCAGACTAGATCCGCTCGACTTGCATGCCTAAACCACGCCGCCAGCGTTCACTCTGAGCCAGGATCAAACTCTCCAAAAAGAGTTTCAATCCTTGCTAATTCGCTCGGTTGAACTTGGCTATTCAATTTTCAAAGAACGGAAAATTTAGACAACAAAAAAGGCATCGAAGACGATGCCTGAACTTGCAGACCTACCGCATCCTCTCGTGTCTTAAATCATCCGGAAATGTCAAAGAGTTTTTTCAAACTCTTTTTTCTCCTCCCTGGCTACGAAGCAATGTTGTTTAATTAAAAACAACGCCATCCCAAATACCGGACCAAAAATGCGGTGTGCCGTTTTGGTTTTGTAATAATACCATTAGGCCGGAGGCTTGTCAAGTATTATTTTCAACTATTTTTTGTCACGAAAGATCGACATTCAGGAAGTGGCGGCCTATCTTCAGGAGGGCGCGCTTGCCGGGTATGAAGCACGGCTTGTTAGCGTCGCTTAACTTCTCCCCGTCGAGCTTTATGGCTCCCTGCCCCAATAATGAAAGGAGCTTGCTGCGGGAGTCTATGCCCATCGCCTTGAACTCTTCCCTGGAGCCGTCAAAGACCTGGTTCAGGCTCAGCGGCCCGCCCTTTAATTTCTTGACTGGCGCGTCGTCCGGGTCCTTCTTCTTCTGGAAGACGTCTTCGAAGCTCTTCTTCTCCGCGGCTGCCGCATCGGCGCCGTGGTAATCCTTCACGATAAGGTATGCCAGGTTCTTCTTCGCATCCATGGGATGCATCGCCCTGACCGCTTTCATCTCCTCATCGGTTAGCAGCTCGTAATAGGTCAGCATCGACTCGTCCGATATCGACATCACCTTTCCGAAGATCTCTTTTGCGGTATCATTAATGCCGATGTAGTTTCCGTACGATTTCGACATCTTCGCGACGCCGTCCGTGCCGACCAAAAGCGGCATCGTTATGACGACCTGCGGCTCCTTGCCGTACGCCTCCTGCAGGTCGCGGCCGACAAGCATATTGAACTTCTGGTCGTTCCCGCCCACTTCGACATCGGCATCAAGCATGACCGAATCATAGCCCTGCATCAGCGGGTAGAAGAGCTCCAGGAAGCTTATCGGTTTCTGTTCCTTGAGCCTCTTCTGGAAATCATCCCTCTCGAGCAGGCGCGCGACCGTGTAACGCTGCGCGAGCTGGACTAAATGCTCGAAACCGAACTTAGAGAACCACGCGCTGTTATGTATGCGCTCGTAGACTTCCTTATCCGCGGTCTTAAGGACCTTGCCGACCTGCTTCTCGTAGGTCTTCGCATTAGCCTCGACCTCCTCGCGGGTCAGCACCTTCCTGGCCTGCGTCTGCCCGGAGGGGTCCCCCACGAGTGCCGTGGCATCCCCTATAAGGAAGATGACCTTGTGCCCGAGGTCCTGGAAATGGCGCAGTTTCCTTAACAGGACCGTGTGGCCAAGGTGGATATCCGGCGCCGTGGGATCGAAGCCCGCCTTGATGACAAGCTGTTTCTTTTTCTTCAGCTTATCAACCAAGGCGGCCTCGTTTATTATCTCAACGGTACCGCGTTTTATGATCTCGAGCTGTTTTGATGCGTCCATTTAAACCCCTGGGGTTTATACCTTAAGGCTTAACGCTATTCTCCTCTCGGCATCATCAACGCGCAGCACCTTTACCTGTACCTTGTCTCCGACCTTGTATGCCTCTTCGAGCTTGCCGGTCGTCTCAGCGGGGAGCTCGGATACATGCGCGAGCCCTTCGAGGTCCGTGGCAAGTTCGACGAACAGGCCGAAGTTTGTGATCTTTGTTATCGCGCCTTCCGCGGAAGTGCCCGGCTGGAACCTGGCCACGAATTCCGGCCACGGGTCAGCGACGAGCTGCTTCATGCCCAATGACAGTTTCCTGTTATCGGCATCGACCGAAAGCACGACTGCGTCTATCTTCTGCCCTTTCTTGAGCACCTCTGACGGGTGGTTGATCTTCCTCGTCCATGAGATGTCGGTGTTATGGAGCAGGCCGTCTATGCCCTCTTCAAGCTCGATGAACGCTCCGTAGTCTATGAACGAACGGACCTTACCCTTGACCTGCGTGCCGACCGGATATTTTCCGGCGACTTCGGTCCAGGGGTTCATCTCAGTCTGCTTGATGCCGAGGGCTATCTTCTGGTTGTCCTTATCTATGCTCAGGACTATGGCTTCTATCATATCGCCGATAGCCAGGACTTCGGACGGATGTCCTATCCTCTTCGTCCATGAGAACTCCGAGATATGGACAAGCCCTTCTATCCCCTTCTCGAGCTCCACGAATGCCCCGTAAGGCACCAGGTTGACCACCTTGCCCTTTACCCTGTTGCCGACGGGATACTTGCCTTCGACCTGTTCCCAGGGGTTCGGGGTCTTCTGCTTCAACCCGAGTGAAAGTTTGCCGCTCGCCTTATCGACCGAAAGCAGCATTACCTCTATCTTGTCTCCTACGGCGACCAGCTCGCTCGGATGCGAGATGCGTCCCCACGACATGTCGGTTATGTGAAGCAACCCGTCCATGCCCGGTGCGATGTTGATGAACGCGCCGAAGTCGGTTATGTTCTTTACGACGCCCGGTATGACCTGGCCGGTCTTAAGCTCTTCCATCAGCTTGCCCTTGGCGACATCCCTCTCCCTGATTATTGCCTCTTTACGGGAGACGACGATGTTCTTCCTCGGCTTGTTGATCTTGACTATGACGAAGTTCAGGACCTGCCCCAGCAGCTGGTTAAGGTTGCCGAAGCCCTTAAGGAAGACCTGGCTCGCCGGCAGGAACGCCTCGACGCCAATGTCGACCGTAAGCCCGCCCTTGACCTTCTTCGTCACGCGGCCGGTGACCATATCGCCTTCCTTGCGCTCGGCGATGAGCTTCTCCCATACCTGCATGCGCTCGGCCTTCCTCTTCGAAAGGACGACCATGCCTTCGTCATTCTCTTTCGACTCGATCAGGACGTCTATCTCGTCGCCGACCTTTATCGATTTCGGGTCAATGAACTCATCGAGCGATATGACGCCCTCGGACTTGTAGCCGACGTCGACCACAATGTTCTTGAACGTGACATCGATGACCCTTCCTCTTACGATCTCGCCTTCCTTCACATCCTTGAAGCTGTCCTCGTACAACTTAGACATATCCATCTTTTCCGAGGACACGTCTTCGTGATTCTCTTCAACCATCTTCTTTGTTACTCCCTTCTCATTGGATTTTTTGTTTCTTCGCTACCGTCTCTCCCAGGCGCTTGATCTCCCCGGCGACGTGGTCAGCCAGTTTTTGCGCGGCCTCCTTCTTGCCGCGCGGAAGATCGAGTTTATTGGGATCGATCAGATCTCCTATACATACCGATATGCGCGTAAACGTTATGCGTTTCGCGCCCTTAGGCAGGGCTTTATCCGTCCCGTCTATATAAGCCGGAAGGATAGGCGCCCCTGTAATTAAACTCAGATAACCGATTCCCGGTTGGGCTTCCTGCATCTCGCCGGTCTCGCTCCTGGTCCCTTCCGGGAATAAAAAAACAGGTTCGCCGGATTTAAGTAACCGGATGGCGGCCTTCATCGCCCCGATATCCGCCTCACCCCTTTTTACGGGGATCAAACCGCACCTGCCGACCACCTGCTTGAACAACCAGTTATCGAACAGGGTGCTCCTTGCCATAAAATGGACCATGCGCGGTGAGGCGCTTGCTATAGCCGGCGGATCGAGATGGCTCACATGATTGCTCGCCAATATAAAAGCGCCCTTCATCGGGACCTTTTCGGTCCCATTGGCCCTAAAACCCATGAAGATCACAAGGAACAGTTTAAGAAAATTTCTTACGATAAAATACATCATATGTTTATCAGGCCTTTATCAAGCCGAGGACCTTATCGACGACCCCCTCTATCGTAAGGCCCGTAGTATCGACTATTATCGAGTCGGCCGCTTTCCTCAGGGGACCTATGGGCCTGTTGATATCGCTGTCATCGCGAATCTTCAGGTCTTTCCTGACGTCCTCTTCGGTCACCGCCGCGCCGCTCTCCTTAAGTTCCTTGTAGCGCCTCTGCGCCCTTACCTCGAACGCAGCGTCTATATAGAACTTCCTGTCGGCGTCGGGCAGGACTACGGTCGCAATGTCGCGGCCTTCCATGACCGTTCCGCCCTCTTTGCCCAGCCTGCGCTGGACCGCCACCATATGCGCGCGGACCGGCTTTGCGCGGGCGATATATTTCACGTTATTCGTGACTTCCGGTGTTCTGATACCGGAGCTTACATCCTCCCCGTCAAGATATACTTTTAACGAGCCGCTTTCCTGCTTTAGCTTTATATCCGTCGAAGCGGCGAGCATGCCGAGTTTTTCTTCGTCATTCAGGTCAGCTTTTGTCCGGAGCGCCTTAAGGGTAAGCGCGCGGTACATAGCACCCGTATCTATATATAAGAAACCCAGCCTCTGCGCTACAAGCCTTGCAACCGTACTCTTGCCGGAACCTGCCGGGCCGTCGATGGCTATGACGGGGCGCTTCACCTTAAGCTCTCCCTCCTCACCTTCGACTTTTCCAGCTCCCTGCGCAGTTTCGCTCCGGAACCGTCCTTTACCAGCTTCTTTATCTTAGCCAGGTTGCGCGCGTAGTTATCGAGCGCCCTGACGATCTCTTTCCTGTTAGTCACGCATATATCGCGCCATATTCCGGGATCGCTCGCCGCTATGCGCGTCGCGTCCTTGAAACCCGTAGAGGCAAACTCCAGCGATCCATCGCTCGCGGAATTGACCAGGGCCGCTGCGGCTATATGCGGCAGGTGGCTTATCTGGGCGACTATCCTGTCATGTTCCTCGGGGGACTTTATCACGATCCTCCCGGCTCCGAGCGACTTCCAGAAACCGCCCAGGCGTTTCATGGCCTTCAAATCTGTTTTATTCGTCTTTGTCATGATGACGACCGAACCTTCTAACAGGTCTTCCCTCGCGAATATGACACCGCGCCTCTCTGAACCCGCCAACGGGTGCGAGCCGGCGAAATGAACGCCCTTTGGCATGGACATCTCGAGGGACCTCACTATCCCCGCTTTCGTGCTGCCGACATCCGTCACGACGCAGCCTTTTTTCAACGAACCGCGTATCTTCGAAGCCATACCGGGTATCAGCCCTACCGGCGTCGCTATTATCACCAGGTCCGCGCCGGCGACACCCTTACCCGCGTCAAGCGTGCCCTTATCTATCGCTTTGCGTCTCACGGCCTCGGCGATCGAGGACTTCCTCCTGCCGATCCCGATGACCGTTTCCGCAAGTTTCTTCTTCTTCAGCGCTTCGCCGATGGAACCGCCTATAAGCCCAACGCCTATTATCGCAACTTTTTTAAATATCACGTCCGACCGCCTTAGCGACCCCTTTGAGTTCCTTCATCATCTTTTCGAAATTATCCGGTATAAGCGACTGCGCGCCGTCAGAGAGCGCCTCTTCCGGCTTCGGATGGACCTCTATAATAAGGCCATCGCATCCGGAAGCCACCGCGGCCCTTGCCATCGCGGGGACATAACCCCACTTGCCTACAGCATGGCTCGGGTCTATGATCACCGGAAGATGCGTGAGTTTCTTCAGTACCGGCACCGCGCTCAGGTCGAGAGTAAAACGCGTCTGGTCTTCGAAGGTCCTGATACCGCGCTCGCATAGCATCACGTTGAAATTACCGTTCGAAAGTATATATTCGGCCGACATAAGCAGTTCGACTATCGTGGAGGATATGCCCCTCTTCAACAGGACCGGCATCTTTGACGTGCCGACAGCCTTCAGCAGGTTGAAATTCTGCATGTTCCGCGCGCCTATCTGCAGGATATCCGCGTACTTCTCTATGAGAGGTAGGTCGCGTATGTCCATTATCTCCGTTATTACCGGCAGGCCCGTCTTCTGGCCGGCTTCCTTGAGGTATTTCAGCCCCTCTTCGCCCAGGCCCTGGAAGCTGTAGGGCGATGTGCGCGGCTTGAAAGCGCCGCCGCGCAGGACCGAAGCGCCCGACTTCTTGACGGACTTCGCGATATTTATCAGCATCTCGCGGCTCTCTATGGAGCAGGGCCCGGCCATCGTGACGATCTTCTTCCCGCCAACCTTCACCTTGCCTATATTTATGACGGAGTTCTCGTGCTTGAACTCGCGCGATACGAGCTTATACGGCGCGAGTATGGACATGACCTTCTCGACGCCCGGAAATACGTCAAGCGGCGTCGAGCGGAGGATATCTTCCTCCCCGATGACGCCTATGATCGTGCGCTCCACGCCCTTCGATATCATCGGTTTCAGCCCGACCGACTTGACTTTTGCGATAAGGTGTTTGAGCTGCGCTTCTGTCGCTTCGGGTTTTAATACGATTATCATCTCAAATCTCCTTGACCACTTACAGCGCTTTCAGGACTTTCTTAATCGCCTCGACGAACTTCCTGTTCTCCCTGTCGGTGCCTATCGTAACTCTCACATAGCTTTCCAGCTTATAGGCTTTCATGTCCCTGACTATGACCCCATACCTTAAAAGCTGCTGGAAGGTCTCCCAACTGTCCCTCTTGACGTCAACGAGTATGAAGTTCGTCTGGCTCGGGGCATACGGCAGGCCCATCTTGTCGAGCGCGCCGTAGAGGTACTTCTTGCCCTTAAGGACGGTCTGCCTGGTCTTCTTCAGGTGCGCAGCGTCATCTAACGATGCCGTTGCAGCAACCTGAGCGAGTGAATTGACATTGAACGGCAGCCTGACCCTGTTCATGCAATCTATGAGCTCAGGGTTTGCCAGGGCAAAACCCACACGCAGCCCCGCGAGCCCGTATGCCTTCGAGAACGTCCGTAATATTATGAGGTTCCTGTCCTTTATGTGCCTGAGCGTATCAGGGTAATCTTTCGCATCCACAAAGTCGTAATAAGCCTCATCCATGACCACGATGACACTATCCGGGATGTTCTCAAGGAACTTCGTTATCTGCTTGTCGTTGACGTACGTGCCGGTCGGGTTATCCGGATTCGCGATGAAGACGAGCTTCGTCTTGCCGTCTATGGCTTTCCTGATGCCGTCCATGTCATACTTCAAGTTCACGTTCGGGACGACCTTTACCCTGCGGCCGTATGCCTCGGTTATAAGCCTGTATTCAAGGAATGTCGGGTCGGCTACGATAGCATTCTCATCCTCGTTCATGAACGCCTGGATAATGATCGCTATCAGCTCGTCCGAACCGTTGCCGAAGACGAAATTCTCGGGCTTCATGCCCATCTTCTTAGCGACCTTCGTCTTGAGATAGAAACAACTCCCGTCCGGATAGCGGTTCAATTCCTTCAGGGCCTTGCCTATAGCAACGAGAGCCTTCTTCGAAGGCCCAAGCGAGTTCTCGTTCGAAGCGAGCTTATAGACCTCTTCCAGCAGCAGCTCCCTCTTTACCTCGTTGATCGGCTTGCCCGGCTGGTAGGGCTGTATGCTCATTACGCCTTTTTTCGCTAACTTGCTCATCTTATTCCCTTTTATGCCAATGGATACGAACCCAGTACTTTCAGGCTTGTGCAGACTTCCCTTAATTGGTCTATCGCTTTTATCACGTTCTTGTCGTTGTGGTGCCCCATCATATCTACGAAGAAGCGGTATTCCCACGCCCGCTTCTTTGACGGGCGCGACTCTATCTTCGTCAGGTTGATCTTGTTCTTCTTGAACGGGACCAGCATGTCATGCAGCGCGCCGACCTTGTCCTTGACCGCGAACATTATCGAGGTCTTGTCCTTGCCGGTCGGCCTGCTCTCGACCTTGCCTATGACAAGGAACCTGGTCATGTTATGAGGGCTGTCCTCTATGGAACGCGCGAGCATATTGAGCCCGTAGCATTCTGCCGCGAGGCTTGAGCCTATAGCAGCCGCGCCCTTCTCCCTGACTGCCATCCCTGCCGCCTTGGTCGTTGAAGTAACCTCGATTATTTCAACTCGCGGGAGGTTGGCTTCGAGCCACATCCTGCACTGCCCGATGACGCTCGGGTTGGAATATACCCTCTTTATCTTGTCCATCCCGCATTTCGCCAGCAGGTTATGCGATATCTCGATTGATATCTCCGAGCATATCTTCAGGTCGGATTCCATGAACATATCGAGCGTATAATTTATCGCGCCCTCTATGGAATTCTCTATGGGGACAACCCCGTAATCCGCCCTGCCGTGCTCGACCTCGGCGAATACGTCGTTGATCGTATTTACCGGGAGATAACGGACCGATGACCCGAATTTTTTCAGCGCGGCAATATTTGAGAAACTCGCCGGCGGGCCCATGTAAGATATCCTCAAAGGCTTCTCAAGCGCCAGGCAGCCTGACATTATCTCGCGGTACACGGCTTGCAGGGCCTCGTCAGAGAGCGGGCCGTCATTCTGCGCGGCAACCCTCTCGTAAACGATCATCTCCCTGTCGGGCGCCCACGCGCTCTTATTTGCTTTCGCCTTCAGCCGGCCTATCCTGACGCTCAGCTGCGCCCTGCTGTTCAGGATCTGTATTATCTTCCTGTCCAACAGGTCTATCTTCTTGCGTAACTTCTCCAGTTCCATCCTGTACCTCCTGGCCTCCGAGTCCCTGTTTCAATTCGCTTAGATCTATATCCGATTCCGTGAATTCGCCTAATTTCGGCAGCTCATTAAGAGTGCTCAGCCCGAACCTGTCGAGAAATTCCTTCGTGGTGCCGTAGAGTATCGGCCTGCCCGGCGCGTCCTTCCTGCCGGTTATCTTTATCAGCTGCCTGTCCGCGAGCGTCTTTATGACGCCATCGACGTTGACGCCGCGTATATCCTCTATGTCGGCCTTCGTGATCGGCTGGCGGTACGCGACTATCGCGAGCGTCTCGAGCGCCGGCTTCGTCAGCTTGTCCTTCGACTTAACCCTGTAAAACTTCTTGAGATAATCGGCGAACTCGGGCATCGTAACCATCTGGTAGCCGCCCGCCAGCTCGTACACCTTGAAGCTCCTTCCGAGCGTCTCGTACTCCTTCTGGAGTTCGGCAAGCGCCGTCTTGATATCCTTCGCGTCGACCTCCTCCAGGACTTCCTTCATCTGCTCGATCGTTATCGGCTTCTCCGACGTGAAGAGCAGCGCCTCGATTATCTTTTTTGCCTCAGACAGCTCCATTTGGCGTTCCTTCTACCGCGGCCTTCAGTTTCGGGCCGATGTTGTTCGGGTTGCGCACCACCTCAATCTCGCCGAAGATATTGTGCTGCCTTACCATCACTTCCTTCAGCCTTATCAGCTCAAGCAGCGCGAGGAACGTCGCTATCAGCTCTATCTTGCTCCTCGACTTCTTGAATATATCCTTGAAATTTATTACCGGCTGTTCCACGAGCATATGGAACAGCTCATGGACCTTCTCCTCGACCGTGAACTCATCCTTGACCACCTCGAGGAACGCCTCGCGCGATACGCTCTTCAGTATCGTAGAGAACGCGTTGATGAGGTCGAATATCGACGCCTCAAAATACGGCCCTTCGGTCTGGTCTATATACTGGGTCTCGTCCACCGAGCGCGGGAAGACCATCGATCTCCTGCGTTCGAGCTCGGAGAGCTCTCCGGCCGCTTCCTTGAACTTCTTATATTCAATGAGCCTGCGCACAAGTTCCGCGCGCGGGTCCTCTTCCTCTATCTCTTCCGGCGGCTGTTCGTCCGGCGGCAGCAGCAGCCTGGACTTAATATGCATCAGCGTCGCGGCCATCACTATGAACTCGCCGGCGATATGCAGGTCAAGCAGTTCCATATATTCCATGTAGTGCAGGTACTGCTCGGTTATCTTTGATATCGGGATATCGAAGATGTCCGCTTCTTCCTTCTTGATAAGGTACAGAAGAAGGTCCAGCGGGCCTTCGAACACGTCAAGCTTTACCTTGTACGTCATATACCGACTGCTTTCCTGACCTCGCCCATTGTCTCACGCGCGACCGCGCGCGCCTTCTCGGCGCCCTTCTTAAGGACCGCCTCGAGCCCTGCCCTGTCGCTTAATATCCTGTTCCTTCTTTCCTGGATGGGCCTGAGCAGCTCGATTATGCAGTCCGCGAGCTTCGCCTTGTCCGCGACACATCCTATCCTTGCCGACTTGCATTCCCCGGGAATGCTTACGGCCAGTTCCGGGAAGAAGTACTTGTAATACGAATATACGTTGCAGATATCGGGATGCCCGGGATCGTCCTTCTTTATCCTCTGCGGGTCCGTTATCATCGCCTTTATCTTCTTCTTCACTTCGTCGGGAGAGTCCGAAAGGTTCACGGCGTTGCCGTAGCTCTTGGACATCTTCCTGTTATCCACTCCGAGAAGGCGCGGCGTCTGCGTCAACAGCCCCTCCGGCTCCGGGAATATCTCTTTCTTATATAAATAATGGAACTTGCGCGCTATCTCCCTGGTCAGCTCGAGATGCGGGAGCTGGTCCTCTCCGACAGGCACGGCATTAGCCTTATATATCATTATATCGGCCGCCTGGAGTACCGGGTAGCCGAGAAATCCGTACGTCGTGAGGTCCCTGCCCTCGACTTCCCTGAGCTGCTCCTTATACGTGGGGCAGCGTTCGAGCCACGAAAGCGGCGTAATCGCCGAAAGTATCATGTTCAGTTCGAGATGTTCAGGCACATCGGACTGCACGAAGATGACCGACCTTTCCGGATCGAGGCCGCACGCGAGGAAATCCGCGGTGTTGTCGATAATGTTATCTTTCATCGCCGACGGATCCGCGTATTCGCTCATCAGCGCGTGGTAATCGGCGACCATGTAGAAGCAGTCGTACTTATCCTGCATCTCCACCCAATTCTTCAGCGCGCCGGCAAGATGGCCCAGGTGCAATTTGCCCGTGGGGCGCATCCCGCTTAATACCCTCTTCTTCATATTTTAGAGCTTCCTTGCGGTCCTCTTGAATTCGAATACTTCTATCACGTCTCCGGCCTTAAGGTCGTCGAAATTGCTGAGCGCGATGCCGCACTCAAAACCTTCCGCGACCTCCTTCACGTCGTCCTTGAAACGCTTGACCGAGGCGATCTTGCCCTCGTATACTTTATCCTTGTCCCTCCAGAGGCGGCATCCGGCGTTCCTGGTTATCTTGCCCTTGGCGACAAAGCATCCCGCGATCGTCCCGGCCTTCGTGACCTTGAAGACCTGCCTGACATCGGCGCGGCCGACAAAGACCTCGGTTATCGTAGGGTCTAGCATGCCTTCCATCGCGTTCTTGACGTCGTTTATCGCCTCGTATATGATCCTGTAGAGCCTGACGTCGACCTTCTCCAGCTTGGCCGCCTCTTCCCCCTCGGGAGTATATTCGACATGGAAACCTATGATTATCGCGTTTGAAGCGGCGGCGAGCATGACATCCGAATCGTTTATGCTCCCGGCGCCCGAATGTATCACGTCGAGCTTTATATCGCTGGTGCCGAGGCTCTTCAGCGACTGTTCAAGCGCCTCGACAGAACCCTGCACGTCGGCCTTGATTATGACCTTCAACTCCTTGGCCTTGCCTTCCTTGACCTGCTGTGAAAGCTCTTCCAGGGTTATCCTCTTGACCGGCTGCATCTGCGCCGATTTGGCTTCCTGCCTGCGCTTCTCGACCAGCTCCCTCGCCGTCTTCTCGTCCGGGACGGTGAAGAATATGTCTCCCGCTTCGGGAAGCCCCGCCAGGCCGAGTATCTCGACCGGCTTTGAAGGGGGCGCCTCGTTAAGCCTGTGACCGAGGTCGTTTATCATGGCCCTGACCTTACCGTAATGCAGGCCCGCTACGACAATATCCCCGGGCCTCAACGTCCCCTTCTGTACGAGGACGGTAGCTATGGGTCCGCCGCCTTTGGATATCTTGCCTTCGATCACGACGCCCTTCGTATTCCCGGTCGGGTCGGCCTTCAGCTCGAGCATTTCGGCCTCAAGCATAAGCATCTCAAGAAGCTCTTCTATGCCCTTGCCGGTCTTAGCCGAGACACCGATCATGACTGTCTTGCCGCCCCAGTCCTCGGACATGAGCCCAAGCTCGTTCAATTGCTTCTTAACCCTATCAGGGTTCGCTTCCGGTTTATCTATCTTATTCAGCGCGACGACTATCGGTACTTCGGCCGCGCGGGCGTGGTCAATGGCCTCTTTGGTCTGGGGCATTACGCCGTCATCGGCAGCGACGACAAGTATTACGATGTCCGTCGCCTGCGCGCCGCGGGCCCTCATCGCGGTAAACGCCTCGTGGCCGGGCGTATCCAGGAACGTCACGTTCCCCTTCCCGACCTTGACTACATACGCCCCGATATGCTGTGTAATGCCGCCGGACTCTTTATCGGCCAGGCTTGATTTCCTGATAGCGTCCAGGAGCGAGGTCTTGCCGTGGTCGACATGGCCCATCAACGTTACGACCGGGCCGCGCGAAAC
>JBAYMW010000002.1:0-38768 GCA_041663405.1 Candidatus Omnitrophota bacterium
ATAGTTGTCTTTTTCGACGTTGTAGCTCTCGATCTCGGTGTCCCAGAAACTCGGCATGTCGTCATAATAATCGTATTCAAACTCGCCTATAGCGCGGGCGCTAAAGGCCTTGTTATCCCACCAGTCTTCAGCCGTGGAACCCATGTAGCCGTATTCCCTGCCGATCCAATCTACACCGCCTTCTGCGCCGTCGGTATAAAGGCTGCTATTTTCATATCCCCAATAGCCGCTGAGGGTCAGTCTGTTGCCGTTCCATGTGCCGGAACCCGAACCCAGCCAGGCACCGTCATCATAATATGCGCCGTCCAGGTCGCCGGATATCGTGCCCATTTTTGTCCCGGTGATGAATAGGCCGTTGAGCGAACCGTTGAACCATCCGTCTCCCTGCCCGTTGAGATCCGCTATCCAGTAGCCCTTATCGCTGTCGGCCGTTCCGTACGAATCCTCGTATGACAGATACGACGCATCCTCCGGCGCGGACCCTATAAGTTCCGCCAGCGGCGTAGACGTGTCCCATGTATCATTGACGGAGGTGCTGCCTATGAGATTCCAACTGTCATCGTATGAATTTGTGTAAGAAGATGTGGTCCCGTCCCTATAATAATTCGTGTACGTATACTGATGCGTATTGTCTATATAATGATATTCGGATGTATATCCTTCGCTGTTATTATCATAGTATTGGTAAGAATATGATCCTCCGTCATCGAGCTGATACTCTCCGTAAATATTCATGCAGGGATTATAGCAGCCGAAAACGTCGTTGCCGCCCATCTTCGCGGAGAATATGCCGTCCGTGACCGACGGCATCACGTATTCACCCATAAGTTTCTGGCTGTATATACCCCAGTCAAGCGCGGTATGGTGTTCATAATCCACAATGCTCGCGGTATACAGGTTATCATAACCGTTTATGTAGCCTTCGCCTGAGTATCCGCCCGCAAGCCTTCCGTCGCCTTCCTCTGTCCATATCGAACCTAAAAGGTCCGCAGCGCCGATACCGGCGACCACGGGTGTTATGTTATTGTCATTCGTAAAGTCTCCGCCGAGCATATACGCCTCGGCAAGCGCGGAATATGCGCCGTCAAGACGGCCGGATTTTACTCCCGCGTAACCGTTCGGGTCGATATATATGATACGGGCGGAACCTTTTATCGCGCCGTCCTTGCCCGTAACCGAAGACAGGCCGTAATACGCGCCTGCCGGCTCATCGTCACCGCCGGAGATCTCCTCTTCCTTCGAGCCCTGGTTAACGTATTCGAAATCCGTCGTCCAGACGAAATCCCGGAGCGCGTTCTCTTCGTCCTCTTCCATGCTGCCTATAGACGTGAAATAAAAACCTTCTTCGCCCCAGAGGTCGCCGACCGTGCCGCCAAGGCCGCCTACATGGCCCGCGTGGTCGAAATATCCGTCGCCATAGTAACCGCCTTCATATCCCGGAGCATATGCGCAATTGTGCAGGTCGGTGCTGGACGAAAGTTCCTGTTCGATGAATCCGCCGCCGCCGATGCCTTCTACGCCCTCTCCGGCGTGAGCAAGTATGGTCCCGTAATAAGCGCCCAAAGTGTAGCTGTCAAGATAGGAGCCTGAGATATCAAGCCTGACGCCTCCGTTAAGGTCGTCCGATCCCTCTACGGATGAAAAGAAATACCCGTCGTTGTAATTACCGCCCGCCACGGCATTCCAGCTCGTCAGGCCGTTCGGGTTGTAGTATCCGCCGGAATGGGACTCCCTCCAGATACCCCAGTTCTGTCCGTCTATCTTGGCCATCTGCCTGTCGAATTCCGTATCGAAGTAGCCGTTGCCGCCGTCGAAAGCGAAGGAGAGATTTCCGTAGCCCCACCCTTCTATCGTCTCGTATTCGATGCCGGGTTCGAGCTGCGCCATCGGTATGAAGTACAGGTCTCCGCTTCCCGCCATGTCGCCCGAGAAGTAACCGTCAAATCCATTCTTTGTGGCGGATCCGGAAAGCACGCCAAAGAGGTTGCCCGCAAGCCCGGAAGGGTCTATATATATAGAAGATACGACCGTATCCCAGCTGTGCATGATGCCGCCGCTCCAGCCGTAGAACGCGCCCCCGTCCTCACCGGCACCTGCGACGTTGCCTGTAAACACCCTGTTATTCGGGGTGCTATACGCGCCGGTAACATCCATCGACATGACGCCCGACCACTGCTGTTCAAGCGGAGTGGTGCTTGAAAGCGCCATATTGAAAAAGTTGTTCTCGGAGCCCTCGTCGTATCCGAACGAGCCCTCGATGGTGCCGTTCATCGTAATTGGAAGAGGTCCCGGTTCCCCATCTTTGCCCGATCCGCCGGTACCGCCTTCACCGGAACCTATTATGTCGGTAAAAGGCTTGTCGGAAAATACGTTATTGGCGCCGTTGTCCGGGTTTTTATTATTGTTCGTCCCGCCGCCGGAATAACCTTCCGGGCCGGAATATCCCTCCACGTCACCGCCGATCTCCCATCCCTCATGCCAGTTAGATTTCTGGTCATCCGAAGGGGCCAAGGGATTGCTGATCCTCCCGTTACCATCGACCGACGAACCCGTGCCCATAGGCACGTTCTGTGTGGTCCCCGATATGATGCTTTTCAGGACGCCGTTTCCTTCTTCGAAATAGGCGTTCGTGAAGTTCGGCAGTATATTGAGGAAGAGGACCGTACCGCGGACGCATGCAACCGCGTTCGGTGTCTTAACTTCGAATTTCGAGTTGCCTTTCAGCTTTTCCACCTGGGCCCTGAGCTTGCCGCCTGTGGATTCGAAGAGGTTCTCGTATTCGCCCTTGCCGTCCTGCGACAGCTTGGAGATCGTTACGTTCGAATTCTGCTGGAGGGTAATGACATTCCCGTTATCTAGCTTGAATTCCGCCTTGCCGTTGTCTTTTGTCTCGATCGAGTCGCCGGTCTTCACGGTCTCGTTGGCCTTGGCGTCATGCCATGCCTTGGAATCCTTGTTCTTTATCCTTACGTTCCCGGCCAATTTTACTATTACGGCCTTCATCTCTCCGGGCTGGCTGTATCCTTCGGCAACGGAGCCTTTGCCCTCTGACGCGGCAATTACGTTCCTGGAGATCGACGTATCCGTCTCATGTGACCTCTTCTCGGACGCGAGCATGACCCTCGGCATGGAAGGAGCGCTGTCCGCAGCGACTACGGAGACCTCTCCTCCCTTGACATCCACCTTCTTATCCGGAGCCGCCGGGTTCGATAACGAATATTTTCCGTTGAGTACCGCGACCGCAGTGGATGACTTCTGGAATACGACCACAACGTCCGTACCTTTTACGGAACCGTTGGCGTTAGGCGTGTTTATCGTGAAGCTGTCCTTGCCCGCGGACTTCGATATGACGGCCCTTATCTTCCCGCGCTCGACGTTCAATACGGCGCTTATCCTCTTTCCGTCTCCGCCGATGTTATAATCGGAAATGTCCAGTTTCGTCTTTTCCGCGAGCCTGACCACCGACTTGTCCGCAAAGGTGATCTCGGCCTTGGAAGAGCTCTTCGTGCGGACCGAGTCACCGACCTCTATATCGGACCCTATCTCGGCCGTCGATGAGGACGCGGAACCCGGCCTGAACAGGTCCACGCTCCCTTCGAGGGACGTTATCTTGCCTATGCCTGACGCAAATGCGGACGAGCACCCCAGTATAAGAAGGGCTGCTAACGCGACGGTCTTGATGCTGCGGCTTTTCATATTAAGTGTCTCCTTGATTTAAAATTTGTACTCGATCCCCATACTGTAGATGCTCCTGTCATAATCGTATACCGCTATATTCGAATGGTCCTTAACGTATGTATACCTGAACTGGAGCTCTGCTTCCTTCCAGAAATTATATCCGAGCATCGATGAGAGGGTGTAGGTCTGGTCGTCCCTCTCAACCCCGAAAATAGAATTCGTATTTGAGAAATCCTGTAAATATATATCTCCGGCGAGGCTTGCCTTGAACCTCTTGAGGAACGGATACAGGATCGTCGCCGTGAACCTGTTCCCGAGGTATTCCCAATTCCTGCCCTTCGTATCTTCCTTGTTTATCCCGTAGTGCGCCCCGAGGAAACCCTTGTTCTCCGCGAAAAAGAAATAATATCCGAGCCCGCCGCCAAAATCGTTCGAATTCCTGTCCTCATCCGGTATGAACGGGTCCCTCGCGAACTTCTTCTTCTTGTAGTCGAAATTCGTCTGGAGCATGTGGTTCCTGGCGAAAATATAATTGACGACCGGGCTTGCATTCAGCGTCGTCATATATTTGGAATCGCCGACATCCGTATAATTGTATCCCAATACGACGCCCGCGGTGCCGTTGTTCAGGTAGTAATTCGGAGTCACCGATACGGTGTGGCTGAGCACGTCATAGATCCCGAGCTTGTTCTGGTGCGCGAAATACATCGAATACTGGCCGTCGATCCCGAACCTGTCGGAGAATTTCTTCCGGTACTGGCCCATGAATGTGACGACCTCCCTCCAATCGCTCTCGTCGCTTATCCCGGACGCGACTGAATCGTCGCCCGGCTTCAACAATACATTGGTATCATACTGGCCCGAGACGTTCAACGTGGCCCTGAAAGGCTTCTCGGCTGTTTCCTTCCTCTTGAGGGCCTCGATGTACTCGTTGGAGAGCCCCGCGATGTCGGAGTTCGGGTCCAGGAATATGATCTCCTTGAATACCTTCTTTGCCTCATCGAATTTCTTCTGCTTGATGTTGGCAAGCCCTATCTGGTAATCGGCCGACTGCGCTAACGAGCTATCCAGCGCCTTGGCGTTCTGGAAGGCCGTAACGGCCGCCTCATTATCATTATCCTTGAGCAAGACAAGGCCCTTAAGGAACGCTGTCTGCGCCGGCTTCACGTTCTCGCGCTCAGCCACCTCTAAGTAACTTCTCGCTTCCTTCAGGTCCCCGAGCTGGTACAGCACCTCAACGAGCTCTAGCAATGCCTCTTTTATCCTCGGGGTCAGGGTAACGGAATCGATCAGCTGTTCCTTAGCCTGCTTGTAATCCTGTAATTGCTTATACGTGATGCCGAGATAGTACGCGGCAAGCGATGATTTTGGGTCAGTTTCCCTTACTTTCTTAAGAGCGGCCGCGGCTTCATCGAAATTTTCTTGTTTGTAAAGTTTTATGGCCTCTTCGAGTCGAGGATCCGTTTCAGCGAACAGTAAACCGGGGAGAATTAGCAATATTGAGACAATAATTACCGTAAAGGCGGGAAATACTTTTTGCGGCATTTGCTGGGCCCCTTGGTTAAAATAGGTTAGTTTTTAAAGATTATGAATGAAGTAAATTTTATTAAATATACCATTTGCAAGCGGTTATGTCAAGTAAATATTTGTTGACAAAAGCCTAAATACTGATATAATATCTGTAAGTTTAAGTCAAAAACAGCCAATCTATTGAGGTAAAGTCCAGATGAAGAGCTTATTAAGCGTTATTGTTATTGTCTCCGCGTATTTTGTCGTATCCTGCCCTCCCGTTTATGCCGATCAGGAGTATCCGGGGTTCCAGATGTGGACTGTGGCCAGCGAAACCTCGTCTACCGTCGTATCGGAATTTGACCTGGGAGCGACCCCATATCTGTATCTTCAGCTTCCTACCGCGCCCGACGACCTTTGGTACTCTGAAGTCAATTCAGATTGGCTGAAAGGCATCACGCTTAAGGGCGAGGCTGACAGGGTCGGGTTCCAGACAGTATACCACATAGCTCTTTCGGGATATGACTGGTCGGATACATCAAATATAGGGTCATGGACGATTAACGCGGACTATGATTACAAGAGGTTAGGTTTCGGAACGCTCATCTCTTCGGATTCCGGATATACCACATTCACCATCAAGGATCCCGGGACTGTCCCCGAACCGGTCTCTACTATCCTTTTCCTTGCCGGCGGTTCCGCGCTGGTGGGAAGGCGTTTCCTGAGGCGTAAATAAGCAGCTTCTATTTCAGGTTATCTTAAGCACGATAACCGTCATGTCGTCGTGCTGCGGCATTCCCTTGCTGAACTTCTGGACTTCCTCTACCATCTTATCCGATAATCCCTGTGCCGAAAGCCGCCTGTTCAAAAGCGCCGTATCGAGTATCCTCTTCTCGCCGAATTCCTTGATGTTCCTGTCGCGGGCCTCCGATATGCCGTCCGTGTACATTACGAATACATCGCCTGCAGACACATTAAATTCATCCGCCGTAAATTCTGCGCCCGGTATTATGCCGCACGGGCTTCCGACCGATTGCGTCAGCGAGAGTACCTCGCCGTTATCCTTTACCCACACAAGCGGGTTATGGCCTCCATTCGAATATTTTACGGTCCTCTCCTTCGGCTTGTAGATCAGGTACTGGAGAGTCACGAACATGCCCGATACCCCCTCTTCTACGAGCCTGTCGTTTATCGCGGTCATCGCTTCATTCGGCTCGTTAAAATCGTGGGTCAGCCCGCGGAAATCAGCCATCGCCTTTGCCATATACAGGGCCGCCGGCACCCCCTTTCCCGAGACGTCGCCTATAACTATCCCGAGGCGGTCTTCTTTTAATTTGATGAAATCGTAGATGAGCTTGATGAAATCATAGAAATCGCCTCCGACATGTTTTGCCGGGACGCATTTGATGCCGATATCTATACCGATCGCATGCGGGAGGCTCTGAGGAAGTATCGACTGCTGGATGCGGCTGGCGATTTGCAGCTCTTTTTCTATAAGGCCCTTCTCGAATTTCGCTATGATGAGCTGGTTGAGCGTTATCGCCGGATAGCAGACGCACAGCAGTATCAGGATAGATACGTAATCCAGCCATATATTGAAAAAAGCGAATAATACGTACGCGATCAGAAGCGTGCCCGCTAAAAGCGCCGCGAAGAGCGCGAGCCCCTCGATCGGCGTCCTTTTGGGCAGGGTCAAGCCCAATGCGGTACCGATAAGGAATATGATCAGCAGGATCTCGGGCCTGAAGATCCTGTGAATGAAGTCCCTTCTTAATATCGTGTTAATAGCGCTGGCCCTTATTCCTACGCCGGGATATAAGGACGACATCGGCGTCGCCCAGAAATCCTCGGAACCGGTCGCGGTCATGCCTATTATCACTATCTTATCTTTCAGAGCGTTAAGGTCGATATCGGACGCTTCCCCGTCCTGCGCCTGGATGCCTGCCAATGCGACAGACGCAAAGGACATCCTCTTGAAGCGCGAGAATACGCCCGGATAGTTTATCCACATCATATCGTTCGCGTCAGTCCTTAAGGCCATCTTGGCGGGTTCAACACCCAGGAAATGCGCCGCGGCGAGCATGTCTATCGATATATATTCATCTCCGCCATGGGAAAGCTTTAGCGGGACCTTGCGGACCTTGCCGTCCGGTTCGACCGATATGTTGACGAAACCTACGCCCTTCGCGGTCTTTTGCAGGTCAGTGATCGGCATAGTTATATCGCGGGGCTTGATGATGTTCTTCCGCAGGTCATCCTGGCCCAGATCGAAGAAAGCCGAATAGAATACATTTCCGAGCTTTCTTGTCTGGTCGGCAAGTTTACTGTCTTCTCCGGGCTTATCGTTCTGAGGCTCGCTGAAGAGGATATCGAAGACGATCGTCTTAGGGCCGTACTCTTCGATCATATCCAGCAACTCGGCATGGTACCCCCTGTCCCAGGGCCACCTGCCGAAAGCCTTAAGCGACGCGTCGTCAATCTCTATAATTACTATATCGGGGCTTACCGGCCGGGGGCCTCTCAGCCAGAAAAGCTTATCGAGGCCCTGGTATTCGGCGAGCTCAAATACCCCGAGGATATACGCAACGCCTATCACGGCGCAGCATATCAATCCGATAAAAAGGCCGCTCTTCTTCTTCATCATTCTATTATTATCTCACATTTGGGCAGGGCCGACAAAAACTTTCTTCCGTAAGGCTTATGCAGGATACGGCTGTCGAGTATCGCGACTATGCCGGAATCGTTCTTTGTCCTGATAAGCCTGCCGAATCCCTGCTTCAATTTCAGTATCGCCTGCGGCAGGCTGTATTGAGAGAACGGGTCGTCGCCGGCCTCCTTTATCCTGTCCATCCTCGCCTCGGATATCGGATGGTCGGGCACCGCGAACGGCAGGCGCGTTATTATGACGTTTCCGAGGGCTTCACCCGGCACGTCGACCCCCGTCCAGAACGAATCTACGCCGAATATCACCGAACCGACATCGCGCTTGAACGCTTCAAGCATCTTCGTCCTCGGCAGACCTAACCCCTGCTTCAGTACGGGTATGCCTATATCGGCGAAATAGCCCGCCGTCTCCTCGTATACATCGTCCATGAACCTGTAGCTCGTGAAGAGCACGAAAGCCCTTCCCTCCGTCCTCGTGACATATTCCTTCACCTTCTTCACGACCTCTTCCTTATACCTGATATAATCGTTCGGGTCGGGCATCTTCCTCGGGATGAATATCTTGACGTTCTTCTCGTAGTCGAAAGGCGAGCCGAGCAGTTTCTCGGCAGGTTTCATTATTCCGAGCCGCGACTTTATGAACTCGAAATTCCCTTCCGTGGATAACGTCGCGCTCGTCAATACGACCGTGTTAACTTTAGTGAAGAGCATCTCCTTCAATGAGGGCGCAATGTTTACGGGCGCGCAGTCAAGCGCGATCCTCCTGAAACGCCTGCCGGACGCCTCAGCCCAATAGACATAATCGTCCATCTTCTGTTCCATGAAGGCGGAAAGCGTGCCCAGCAGCCCCTCGACCCTCGTCATGTAATATTTAAGGTCGATCTCCTCTTCCTTTGACCTGCAGCCCTTTGCCTTGTCCTTAAGCTTGCGGTGAAGGTTTTCGAGCGATAACGAGAGGTTGTCCTCTATGAAATCAGCGCCCCTTACGCGGCGCATGGAATCTTTCCCGAGCCAATCCGTAACCTCGTCAAAAAATATCTCCGAGGCACTCCTGACTTCCGCGACCGCATCCTTCAGCCCCGATTCCTTTATTGAGGTCAGGAACCCCTTCCTCTTGGACGGGTTGTAGAGCGAATCCATAAGGTACTTGACCCGGTAATTGGATATCTCGGAGCCAAGGTGCTCCGTCGCGACGTCCTCTATAGTATGGGCCTCGTCAAATACGGCGCACGAGTAATCGGGGAGCAGCGCCCATTCGGATTGGCGCAATGCGAGGTCGGAAAAGAAGAGATGGTGGTTGACCACGAGCAGGTCGGCTTCCTGTATGTCCTTCCGCGCCTTCATCAGGAAACATGCGTCCCTGTTAGCGCATTTCTTTCCCATACAGGTATCGTGTTCGCAGCAGACCCTCTCCCATACCTTCCGGTCGGGCTCAGTCTCAAAATCCGCCAAGGAACCGTCCGTAGTGACCTTTGACCATGAGAGTATCTCCTGCAGGCTCCCTGCTTCCTCTTTTGATTCCAAAAGGTCGGTCTTCGATGACAGGACCCTGTTCATCCTCCTGAGGCAGAGGTAATTCGACCTTCCCTTCACAAGGCAATATTTGAAATCAAAAGGCAGGATGCCCGACAGCAGAGGAATATCCTTCTTAACCAGCTGTTCCTGGAGGCTTATCGTGTTCGTGGAGATCACGGCCTTCTTTTTCGAGGATACCGCAAAATCTATGGCGGGGACAAGATACGCGAATGATTTTCCTACGCCGGTGCCTGCCTCGACTATCAGGTGCGATCTCCGCCGTATCGCGTCTTCGACCGATCCGGCCATCTCGGCCTGCTGCGGGCGGGACTCATAATCCTTGAACGATTCGGCAAGCACCCCTTTTTTGCCGAAGAAATGCGCGCAGTCCATCTATCTAGGCTTAATGGCAAGCTCCTCAAGGCGCGCTATTCTGCGCTCGATCGGAGGGTGAGTGCTGAAAAATGAAAGGAAACCGCCTCCCGTAAGGGGATTCACGATGAACATATGCGCGGTTACCGGGTTTGCCTTCATCGGCATCTGGCGCGAGTAATTATGCATCTTCCTCAGGGCGTTTGCCAGTGAGAGCGGCCTTCCGGAGATATCCGCCCCCGAATCGTCGGCCATGTATTCACGCGAACGGGATATCGCCAGCTGTATAAGCGTCGCCGCGATGGGGGCGACTATCACGATAACGAGCGCGGAGACCGCGCTGCTGCCGTTCCTGTCGTCATCCGACCTGCCTCCGAATATCATAGCCCATCTTGCCATGTCCGATAACATGTAGATCGCGCCGGCCACTGTCGCTACCAGGGTCATGATCAGTGTATCCCTGTTCTTGACATGCGAAAGCTCGTGCGCGATGACGCCTTCCAACTCATCGTCCGAGAGCAGCTTCATGATGCCTTCGGTAACGGCGACCGCGGCATGCGAGGGATCCCTTCCGGTCGCGAACGCGTTGGGCGTCTCTGTAGGTATGACGTATACTTTCGGCATCGGAAGGCCCGCCTTGGTCGATAAGTTGGAGACGGTGACCAGCAGCTTCGGGTACTCCTCGCGCCTCACCTCTTTTGCGCGGTACATCGATAAGACTATCTTGTCTGAGAACCAGTAGGCCACGAAGTTCATCGCCAGCGCGATCGCGAAGGCGACTATCATGCCCTGCCTTCCGCCAACCATCCCGCCAATGAATATAAGCAGCAGCGTAAGCAGCGTAAGGAAAAAAACAGTTTTGATAACGTTCATATTGAGGTTGTCTCCCCTTAAAGGTTCTTGATCTCGGATACTTCTTTGTCTATCAGGTGCGCGACTTCGGATATTTCCTTGATGGAATTATCGACGGCTTTCTTGAAATATATGGCGCCCGGATGCCTTTCCCCGAGCTCCACGAGCCTCGCGCCCATATCGATAAGCGATAGGTACATCTTCTTGAGCTCCTGGGCGTCCTTGTAGTTCCTGAACTTGCGGTTAAGGAACTTCGTCAGGTCCTTCTTGTCCTCCGGGTCGATCTTCGTGAATTTCACGCCGATGCCGGGATAATACGTCGGGTTCAGGTCTTTATCGGCGATCCACGCAACTTTACCCGATACAAGTACCGGATGCGACACCGTCGGCAGCATGAACTCCAGGTCCATATCCATGCCGATCCGGAATTTTTTGTCCGTCTTGAGGAAGAGTCCGTGCCGCCCGAAATTCTTCGACCTGAACATATAAGCGTTGCCGCTGGATGATTTATCTTTCTTCCTGTGCCACTTCACTTCTACGTCAAGCGCCAGACGGCGGTGCAATCTTTTGTTGGAACCCATTGTCAGCCCTCTCCTAAGATGCCTTCTTTGCCTTTATTATGAATTCCCTCATAAGCTTCGCGTCTTTCTTTCCGGGGGATGATTCTACCCCGCTCGATACGTCGACAGCATATAGGTTTGTCTTCTTGATCGCTTCCGATACGTTGCCGGGATTAAGCCCTCCGGATAGTATGACCGGCCTTCCGAGTTTCCTGGCAGCCGCCGGAGCAATGCTCCAGTCGAATTTCAAGCCCGTCCCGCCCGCCTTGCCCGCCTTGTATGTATCAAGCAGGAAGGCGTCTACATCATAACCTGAAAACCCGGAAATACCGCTCCTTCCGCCTACCCTTATTACTTTGACTATTTTATAATATTTCTTAAGTACTTTGCAATAGTTTCTACTCTCTGTGCCATGGAGCTGGATGCAGTCAAGGCGGCACTTTTCTGCGATACTGCGAACTTTCTTGATATTCTCATCCACAAAAACGCCTACAAGCGATATATATGGCGGCAGGTGCGCTGCTATCTTCCTGACCGTAGCTATATCGGTTCGCCTCGGGCCCTTCGCGAAGACAAAACCCAGCGCGTCGGCACCGAGCCGGCAGGCGGTTTCGGCGTCTTTCAAGTTCGTGATACCGCAGATCTTTACCCTTACCAACCCATCACCCTTTTTACTTCCGCCGAGATATCGTCGGACTCCATGAAAGCCGTACCTATAAGGACAGCCTTGATGCCTGATGACGCAAGCGCCTGGATATCCTCGGGGTCCCTTATGCCGCTCTCCGAGATGACTATCTTTCCCTCAGGTACCTTAAGGATCAATTCCCTGGTGACCTGCAGGTCGACTTCCAGCGTCCTTAAGTTCCTGTTATTGATCCCAATTATCTCGGCGTCAATGCCCAGCGCCTTCTCGAGGTCGCGCTCGTCATGTACTTCGACGACCGTATCCATTCCGAGGGATTTCGCTTCATGGAAGAGCGCCTTGAGCATTCCCCTGTCGATCGCGGTCGCGATTAGAAGGATCGCGTCGGCTCCTGCGACCGCCGATTCGTATACCTGGTACTCTGATATTATGAAATCCTTCCTCATGACCGGAAGGCTCACGGCATCGCGGACTTCCCTCAGGTTATCCATGCTTCCCTGGAAAAATTTATCCTCAGTAACGACCGAAAGCGCCGCGGCGCCGGCGTTCTTGTATATCTTCGCTATGCCTGCGGGGTCGAAGTCGTGCCTGATAACACCGTGCGACGGGGACGCTTTCTTCACCTCCGCGATGAGGTTTATCCTGTTCTTCCTTGATATGGCAGACTTGAATCCCCTGTTCTTTACGGGCTTAGCCTGTTTTTCCAATTCATCAAGCGGAAGCGCCTCCTCGGCGCGTTCCAGCCTGTGCTTCTTATGCTCGATTATCTCCTGCAGGGTTATCATTTGTTCGTTGCCTCCTTGAGCTGCTCGAGTTTCCTAAGCCCCTCTCCGGATTCTATCGACTCCTTGGCGATCTCGATCCCTTCCTTTATGCTTTTCGCCCCATCCGCCGCATATATTGCGCAACCCGCGTTCATTATCACGATATCGCGTTGAGGCCCTTTCTCGCCGCTTAGCACGGCTATAGCTATCTTTGCGTTCTGCGAAGCGTCTCCGCCCTTCAATTCTTCCGATTTGGATCTCTTTATGCCGAATTCCATCGGCGTGATCTCGTAGCTTGTGACCTTACCGCCCCTCAGTTCCGATACCTGCGTCGAATCAGAGGTCGTGACCTCATCCAGGCCGTCATCACCGTGCACGACCAGGGCATGTTTTGAGCCAAGCTCTCCTAGCGCCTGTGCTATAGGTTTTGTAAGCTTATAATCGTATACTCCCAGTAGCTGGTGGGTCGCGTTTGCGGGATTCGTCAGGGGCCCAAGAATGTTGAACATCGTGCGTATCCCGATCTCCTTACGGGGCCCGACTGCGTACCTCATCGCCTTATGCAGGACAGGCGCGAAGAGGAAACCGATACCTATCTCATCCAGGCACCTCGATACAATATGCTCCTCGGTCTCTATGTTTACGCCCAGTTCCTTGAGCAGGTCCGCGCTGCCGCATTTCGACGACACGCACCTGTTGCCGTGCTTGGCAACGGCTATTCCGGCGCCGGCGACTACGAATGCCGCGATGGTGGATACATTGAATGTTTGGGACTCGTCCCCTCCCGTGCCGCATGTGTCTAGGATCACGGGATGCCTGGTCTTTATCCTTGTGGCATGCTTGCGCATTATAACAGCAGCTCCTACGATCTCTTCTATCGTTTCGCCCTTCATGCGCATCGCCGTAAGGAATGACCCGATCTGGGCCGGCAGCGCCTGCCCGGTCATTATCTCCTCCATGGCAAGCTCCACCTCGGCCCTCGACAGGCCCTCGGACCTCACGAGCTTCGCGATGGCTTCCCTGATCATTTGGAAAGCTCCAGGAAATTCTTCAACATCTTTTTGCCCTCAAATGTCAGTATCGATTCCGGATGGAACTGCACTCCCCACACCGGATATTCCTTATGCCTCAATCCCATTATCTCGTTGTCTTTTGTCCGCGCGGTCACCTCAAGGCAGTCCGGCAGCGTCTTTCTTTCCACAATAAGCGAGTGGTACCTTATTGCCGCGAAGGGATTCGGCAGCCCCTTGAATATCTCTTTGCCGTTATGTGATATCATCGATGTTTTTCCGTGCATGGGCCTGGCCGCTTTTATTACGCGGCCGCCAAAAACCTCTCCTATGCACTGGTGGCCGAGGCAGACGCCGAGGATCGGCACCTTACCCGAGAATTCCCTTACGACGGAGCTGGATATGCCCGCATCCCTCGGGAACCCCGGCCCGGGTGATATTATGATGCTGTGCGGCTTAAGGCCGGCTATCGCATCTAACGATATCTTATCGTTCCTGAACACCTTAAGCGCCTGGCCCATCTCTCCGAGATACTGGACCAGGTTATAGGTGAACGAATCGTAATTGTCTATCATCAGGATCATGTTATATAATCCCCTTCTCGGCGGCCTCTATCGCTTTTATCGTGGCCTTCGCCTTATTTACCGTCTCCTGGTATTCCTTGCCGGGGTCGGAATCGGCGACTATCCCTCCGCCTGCCTGCACATACGCCTTGCCGCCCTTGACAACTATCGTCCTGATATTTATGCAGGTATCGGTATTGCCCGAGAAACTGAAGTATCCTACGAGGCCTGCATACGGGCCGCGCCTTGTATTTTCAAGCTCTTCTATTATCTCCATGGCCCTGACCTTGGGGGCTCCGGATACCGTTCCTGCCGGGAATGTCGCCCTGATCACGTCAAACATGTCCTTATCGGGCCTCAGCTTTCCGGTACACTCGCTAACTATATGCATGACATGGGAGTACTTCTCAACTGTCATGAGCTCAGATACCTTTACCGTGCCGTATTTACAGACCCTGCCGATATCGTTGCGCCCGAGGTCCACGAGCATTATGTGTTCCGCGCGTTCCTTGACGCTCGAAAGCAGGTTCTTCTCGAGCCGCTTTTCCTCGTTTTCAGTCTTTCCCCTCGGCCGTGTGCCGGCTATAGGCCTTAATTTGACGACATCGTCCTCGCACCTTACCATAAGTTCGGGCGAAGCCCCGACCAGCGAGAGGTCCTTCATCTTCAGGTAATACATGTACGGCGAGGGATTGATCATCCTGAGGGAACGGTAGAGGTCTATACCCGGGCAGGTTATATCCGTGCTGAATCGCTGTGACGGCACCACCTGAATTATATCGCCCGACCTGATATAGCTTTTTGCCTTCTTTACTATCGAGACGAATTCCCCTTTCGTGAAATTGGATTCTATGCCGATCTTTCCGGAGGCCGGCTTCCTGTGTTTCACGGACAGGGGCGCGTTGAGCAGTTTTACGATGCTGTTTATCTTCCTTACGGCCCCGTCATATGCTTTCGAGGGGTCGCCCGAGACGTAAGCGTTCGAGACGACCTTTATCTTATGTTTCACGTGGTCAAATATAAGTATCGTGTCCGTGAGCATGAAGACCGAGTCCGGCACCTTTAGGTCGTCCGGATTTTTCGAGGGCAGTTCCTCGAAAAATCTTACCATATCATATCCCATAAAGCCCACGAGCCCTCCGCAGAATCTCGGAAGACCCGGGGTATGCACGAAACTGTACCTGTCGAGGATCTTCTTCATCTCCCCGAGAGGGTCCGATTGCGCCGTGAAACGTTTTGTATTCCCGTCTTCCGTCAGTTCGACCTTCCCGTCTTTGCTCCTGAATACGAGCGACGGCCCCGAGCCGAGGAACGAATACCTCGCGATCTTCTCTCCGCCTTCGACCGATTCAAGCAGGAAGGAATAATCCCCCTTGTCGATCTTCATGAAAGCGGAGACCGGGGTCTCGAGGTCAGCCGTGATCTCGCCGAATACCGGTATCAGGTTGCCCATCTTAGACAGGCGCGCGAATTCTTCTCTTGACGGAACGTATTCCATTATTTCTTATAGACCTTCTCCGGATCGAACATCTTCTTCCCGGATACGGCCGCATTCCCCTTATTGTCCTTGAGTTTCCTGTAAAAACACGACCTGTAACCCGTATGGCAGGCTCCGCCCACCTGCTCCACCTTCACAAGCAGGCAGTCCGCATCGCAATCGAAGCGTATCTCCTTGACCTTCTGTACGTGCCCGGAAGATTCGCCCTTGAGCCATAATTTATTCCTGGAGCGCGAATAGAAATGCGCCAGCTTTGTCACGATGGTCTTTTTTACCGCAACATCGTTCATGTAGGCGACCATCAGGACCTCGTTATTCTTGTAGTCCTGGATGACCGCCGGTATAAGGCCGTTCTTATCGTATTTCAGACCCTTGATGAATTTGTTCATATCCTTACCGCAACTCCTTTTTTCTTTAGGTACTGTTTTACCTGCTTTACCGAAAATTCCCTGAAATGGAATATCGATGCCGCGAGCACGGCGTCGGCCTTTCCCTTTACAAGTCCGTCGTATAGGTGCGCCAGCGTACCCGCGCCGCCCGATGCTATGACCGGGATGCCTACATTCTCCGATACTGCCTTAGTAAGGGCGAGGTCATAGCCTATCTTTGTTCCGTCCCTGTCCATGGATGTAAGCAATATCTCTCCGGCGCCGCGTTTCTCCGATTCCCTGGCCCATTTTACCGCGTCGATGCCGGTCGGCTTCCTGCCGCCGTGCGTAAAGACCTCCCAACGCCTGCCGTTACGCTTTGCGTCTATCGCGACCACTATGCACTGGCTGCCGAACCTTGCGGACGAGCCCGAGATAAGCTTCGGGTTGTTTACGGCAGCGGAATTTATTGACACCTTATCCGCGCCCGCCTTCAGCAGGTTGCGTATGTCGGAGATATTCCTTATCCCTCCGCCGACGGTAAGCGGCATAAAGACCTGCTCAGCCGTACGCCGGACCACATCTATCATCGTGTCCCTGTCCTCGCAGCTCGCCGTTATATCAAGGAACACCAGCTCATCGGCGCCCTGCTTTTCATAAAAGGCGGCGTTAGTAACGGGGTCCCCCGCGTCCCTGAGGTTCACGAAATTGACCCCCTTGACGACGCGCCCGTCCTTCACGTCAAGGCAGGGTATTATCCTTTTTGCGAGCATGCCTTGTTTGCATCCTTAAGAAGTATCTTCTTATCGTAAAGCGCGCGTCCCACTATCACGCCGGCCACTTCCTTCCTGTTATAATCCCTCAATATCCGCAGGTCCGCGAGCGTCGATATACCGCCCGAGACTATCATGTCTATCTTCACTTCCCCGAGGAATTTCAGGATATTGCCGAAGCCGGGGCCCTGCAGCGTGCCGTCCCTCGATATATCGGTGTATTCGACCGTCTGCACGCCGAACATCTTTATCCTCTGCGCGAAATCTATCGCCTTGATCTCAGTCGGGCTTACCCACCCCTTGGTCTGGAGGTATCCGTCCTTCACGTCCAGGCTTACTATTATCTTCTCCTTGTACCTGTCTATAGCTTTCTTCAGGAACTCCTCGTCCTCGCATGCCTTAGTTCCGAGGATCGCGTACGACGCGCCGGCCCTTATCACGGTCTGCAGGTCGGATTCGGTCCTTATACCGCCGCCGACCTCTATCGGGATATCGAGCGATGCGGTTATCTTCCTTACCCAGTCGAGGTTCTTCAATTTCCCCTCAAGCGCGCCGTCGAGGTCTACCACATGCAGCCTTTTAGCGCCCTCGCTCTGCCACCAAAGCGACGTCTTGACGGGGTCGTTCGAGTATACCGTCTCCTTTGAGAAATCGCCCCTGAAAAGCCTTACAACATTCCCCCCCCTTATATCAACAGCAGGTATTACGATCATATCTTTACGAAATTCCTCATGATTTTAAGCCCCAGGGCCTGGCTCTTCTCAGGATGGAACTGTGTGGCGTAAACATTTTCCGACCAGATCGCCGACGCAAACTTTACCCCGTAATCTGTGTATGCGCTGATAGTCCTCTTATCTTCAGGCAGCGCGTAATAAGAATGCACAAAGTATACATATGATCCCTCAGGGACTCCCTTAAAAAGCGGGCAGCCTCCCCGGATACCGGAAAGCTGGTTCCATCCCATGTGGGGTATCTTAAGCTTCCTTGACCTGAACTTCAGGACTTTTCCTTCTATTATGCCCAGGCCCTTGCATGAGCCGGCCTCTTCACTTTTATCTAAAAGCAGCTGCAGCCCGAGGCACAGCCCAAGGAACGGCTTTCCGCCGTCAATGAACTCCCTGATCGGCCCGGCGATCCTGCGCGACCTGAGTTCCGATACCGCATCCTTGAACGCCCCGACGCCCGGGAAAACCAGCTTGTCGGCCTTAAGTATCTCCGACGGCCTGTCGGATATTATGACCCTTGCGCCTGACGCCTCGAGGGCTTTCGATACGCTCCTGAGGTTGCCCATGCCGTAATCTACTACGACTATCTTTTGCTTCATAACCGTCCTTTTGTCGAAGGGACCCCTTTTACCCTCGGGTCTATCCTTGTCGCGTCGCATAAGGCCCTGCCGAACGCCTTGAATATCGCCTCGAGCACATGGTGCAGGTCCTCGCCGCGGTATTCGATGTGCAGGTTTATGCCGGCATTCCTTACAAAGGCTTCCAGGAATTGCTTCGCGCTCGAAAGGTTATAACCCTGCCTGTCAAGCAGTGTAGGCGGCACAGCTTTGCCCGTGCAGCGGATATACAGCGAGGGCCTTCCGCTGATATCGAGGGCGATCCGCGCAAGCGCCTCTTCCATGGGGACCGCAACATCCGTCGACCCGAAGCGGCGTATCCCTTTCTTATTCCCTATCGCTTTCGAAAAGGCTTCCCCGAGAGCGATGCCAACATCCTCGTTCGTATGGTGTATGTCCACCTCGAGGTCACCCTTCGCGATCAGCTTCAGGTCGAAGCAACCGTGCCTCGCGAAGAGCGAAAGCATATGGTCGAGGAACCCTATGCCGGTATAGACGCGGAATTTTCCCGTACCGTCGAGATTAAGTTCGACCGTGATATCTGTTTCCGTCGTCTTGCGCTTATGCTTAACGGACCTCTTCTTCATCTAGAACCTCACTTTAATGGATTCTAAGTGTTTGTTTAGGCCTTCGAGCTTCGTCATCTTCTCGATGGACTTCTTGGCCTTCTCCAGGGCTTTCCTGGAATATGACACTATGTGCGAGGACTTCATGAAATCCTCAATACCCAATCCGGAGAAGAAGCGCGCGGTCCCGCTTGTCGGCAGGACATGGCTCGGCCCGGCCACATAATCTCCTACGGCGGTCGGGGAATACTGGCCCAGGAATATAGCTCCCGCGTTATTTATCTTCTTAAGCCATTTCTGCGGGTTCTTCACCATTATCTGGAGGTGTTCCGGCGCTATGCGGTTCACGATATCGCAGCCCTCCTCCATGTTCTTCGCGATTATGATATATCCGTTAGCGACCTCTTTCTTGACCATCTTCGCCAGCGGCTTTGAGGTAGTCACGAGGATCGGCAATCCCTTGAAGTGTTCGCTTTGCGCTTCGAGGTCCTTGATCACGAAAAGCGGGTTTGTCGACCTGTTGGCCATAACTACGACCTCGGAAGGCCCGGCTATCATGTCTATATCGACATAACCGAATACCTGTCTCTTCGCCTCGGTCACATAATCGTTGCCGGGGCCGATTATCTTATCGACCTTAGGTATCGTCTTAGTCCCGAATGCCATGGCCGCGATCGCCTGCGCCCCGCCGACCTTGTAGACTTCGTCGACCTTAAGAAGGTTCGCAACCGCCAGTATGTAAGGATCGACGCTCTGGAACTTGTTCGGAGGCGTGCAGAGCACTATCGATCTTACGCCCGCAACCTTTGCGGGCAATACGGTCATATATACCGTCGATACGAGCGGCGCGGTCCCCGCAGGCACGTATATGCCCACCTTTTCTATCGGTTCGTATTTTTCTCCCAGAACGACGCCATCCTCATCGACTATCCTCCAGGATTTCTTGTTCCTTACCTGCTTCTTGTAGAATTTCGTGACGTTATCAATGATATTCTTTAGCTCGGAGATGAACTCGGAATCTATGTCCTGGAACGCGCCGCTGGCCTCGCCCTCCGTGACGCGGAGCTGCTTCGCTGACAGCTTCACCTTATCGAACTTACGCGTGTACTTAATGACGGCTTCGTCGCCGTTCAGCCTCACGTCCTCGACGATCTTGCTCACGCTGTCCGACACCCTTTTCTTGCGGTTATTATACCGGCTGCAAAGCTTCTCGAACTCCTTGCTGCCTAATTTAACTATCTTCATTTTTTGATTTCCTTTACGGCGATCATGCCCGCCTTCAGCGCTTCATCCAATTTTGAGATATCTTTGCCTCCGGCCTGCGCGAGGTCCGGCCTGCCTCCTCCGCCGCCGCGTATCACCGAAGACATCGCCCTTATTATCGCGCGGGAATCTACGCCGCTATTTGCCAGGTCATCGGTGGCGCCTACAACAATAAAAGCCTTGCCTTCATAAGCGCCTGCAAGTAAAGAGACTGAACGGGTATTCAACGATCTCTTAACGGCATCGGTAAGGTTTACGAGGGTGTCAGGCGCATAACCGTCAAGCCTCTTAGCCACGACCGTAATACCATTATCCGACAATTCCTTTTCCGAAACAAGCTCTTTTGCCTTTTCATTCAGGCTTTCCGCCTGGTAAGATTTGAGCTTTTTGTCCAACTCGGATACCCTGTTTAAAAGTCTATCGATCTGGGCCGGGAGGCCTTCGGGCTTTACCATGAGTGAATCCGCGACTTCCTTCAGGATCTCCTCGGATTCCTTTATCATATTGTAGGCCGCCTCGCCCGCCACAGCCTCTATCCTTCTTATGCCGGCGGCAACAGATTCCTCCGCCGTGATCTTGAATATGCCTATCTCGCCGGTCGCCTTTAAATGCGTTCCGCCGCAAAATTCCTTTGATATGCCCTTTACGTCAACAACGCGCACATTTTTTCCGTATTTCTCGCCGAATAACGCGGTCGCGCCCGTCTTCTTCGCTTCATCGATATCCATCACCTGTACGCTAAGGCTCGCGTTATCGCGGATATATTCGTTCACGATAGATTCCGCGGCGGCTATCTCCTCCGCGCTCATCGGCTTAAAATGCGTGAAATCGAACCTGAGCCTCTCCGGGGCTACAAGGGAACCCGACTGGTGCACATGCTGGCCGAGGACCTTCCGCAATGCCGCCTGGAGCAGATGGGTCGCCGTGTGATGGCGGGCAATAGCCATCCTCCTCCCGCTGTCGACGACGGCCTTCACCCTGTCGCCGGCTTTCACCTCCCCTTCTTTTATTCTGCAAATATGGACGGGTATCTTCTCGGCCGTCTTTGTATCGGTCACGCTGATCTTAAATCCCTTGCCCTCAAGCACGCCCGTATCTCCGACCTGGCCGCCGGTCTCTCCGTAGAACGGCGTAATATCAAGTACGGCGGCAAAGTCCGAAGGGCCCTTTACAGAATTCACGACCTTATTATCCTTTATCAAGGCGATTATCGAAGAGGATGATTCAAGTTTATCATAACCTATAAACTCCGACCCGGTCCCTGTGCCCAGCACCGCCGCGGTAAGCGTCTCCGCGAAGACCTCGCCCGTAAGCTTTGTAGCGCCGCGGGACTTCCTGCGCTGTCCCTCCATCAGCTTCTCATATCCTTTTAGGTCCAGATTCAGGCCTTCTTCCGCAGCGAATTCCCTGATAAGGTCTATCGGCAATCCGCGGGTATCATGGAAATAGAAGATCCTGTCGCCCGGTATGGCCGCTTTCCCGGCCGCCTTCAGTTCCGCGGCAAGGTTCTCCAGGTCCGTCCTGACGTCCTCGTTAACCTGGAAGAATTTCTCTTCCTCGGATTTAATGATCACGCTTATGTTCTCACGGCGTTCTCCGATCTCCGGGTACCCGCCCTTCATCGCGCGCACGACGCTATCCACTAATTTATACAGAAAAGGCTCGTTCAAGCCCAGGAATTTTCCGTGCACCAGGGAGCGCCTGATAAGCGTCTTCAGCACATAGCCCCTCCCGGTATTTGCAGGAAGAACGCCGTCAGCTATGCATAGTACGGCAGCCCTCACGTGGTCTGCGATGGCATTTATATGCGAAGGGTCATCCTTCTCCGTCAGCTGCCTTATCCCATCTATGATCGGCTTGAAGATATCCGTATCAAAATTCGTAGGAACGCCCTGCATGACTGAGGCCAGGCGTTCCAAGCCCATCCCCGTATCTATATTCTTGTTGGGCAGCGGCTCGAGCTTGTTAGGCCCGACCCTGTTGAACTGGGTAAAGACCAGGTTCCAAACCTCGACATGCCTGCGGCAGCAGCCGGGCCTGCAGTCCGGTTTTCCGCAGCCGTACTTCTCGCCGCGGTCAAAATATATCTCCGAGCAGGGTCCACAGGGTCCGTTCGGGCCTTCCTCGGGCGCGTTGGCAGGCCAGAAGTTGTCCTTAGCCCCGAACCTGATGATCCTGCTCTCCGGGATTCTGATCCTGTCTTTCCATATCCTGTAAGCCTCTTCGTCATCCTTATACACGGACACCCATAGGTCCTTCTCTTTCATCCCGAGTTCTTTGGTAAGGAACTCCCATGCCCAGGCAATCGCCTCTTCCTTGAAGTAATCGCCGAAGGAGAAGTTCCCGAGCATCTCAAACAACGAATGATGCGACGGTGTCTTTCCGACATTATCGAGGTCGCCGGTCCGCAGGCACTTCTGGCAGCTTGCGGCGCGTTTCAGGTCTCTCCTCTTGCCGAGGAAATAATCCTTGAACTGGTTCATGCCGGCGCTTGTGAAGAGGACTGTCGGATCATCCTTAGGCACGAGCGAATCCGAGGCGATGACCGGATGGCTCTTGGATCCAAAATATTTAAGGAATTTACTCCTCAGCTGGTCCGTAGTCATAGTTTTCCTTGATGAGTTTCCATATCGTATTGGCGGAAAAACCCCTGCGGCTCAAAAAATCGAATATCCTCTTCTTTGCCTTCTCGGGATCGAGCCCCCTTAAACCCGCGATCTTCCTTCTGACAAGAGGGCCAGCGATCTCCGCTTCGTCGAACAGGCCTTCATACTCCGCGAATGCCGCGCTTATCGTCTCTTCGGCCAGGCCTTTTGCCCTAAGCTCCCTCATTATGAGGCTTTTTCCCGAGGGCTTAAGCGAGATCCGGTCGCCTATCCAGAGCTTCGCGAAGATCCTGTCGTCAAGCAGGTTCTTGGCTTCAAGTTCATCGATCGCCCGCGCTATTATAATGCCGCGATGGCCCTTTTGTTTCAGCCGCTGGGCCATCTCCTTAACGCTGCGCGGGCGGAACCTTAATAGCCTTAAGGCATCCGCCCTCGCTTTATGCAATGCCTCTTCTTCTGTACCGATATTACCGTCCTTCGTCTATGCTATCGTCTTCTCTCTGATCTTCTTTTCCAGCTCATGCAGGAGTTTTGGATTTTCCTTGAGGAATGCCTTGGCGTTCTCCCTGCCCTGGCCGATCTTCTGGTCGCCGTAAATAAGCCATGAACCGCTCTTTGCGATGATCTCCAGGTTTACGGCCAGATCGATTATATCGCCCGTGCGGGAGATCCCTTCGTTGTATATTATATCGAACTCAGCTTGCCTGAAAGGCGCGGCTACCTTGTTCTTCACGACCTTTACCCTTACGTGGCTTCCGACAGATACGTCGTTCAGTTTTATGTTATCTATGCGCCTTATATCCAGCCTTACCGACGCATAGAACTTAAGGGCGCGTCCGCCGGGAGTCGTCTCGGGGTTCCCGAACATGACGCCGATCTTCTCGCGTATCTGGTTTATAAATATGACCGAGGTCTTGGATTTGCTGATTGATGATGTCAGTTTGCGCAATGCCTGCGACATTAGTCTCGCCTGCAGGCCCATGTGCGAATCTCCCATCTCGCCCTCTATTTCGGCCCTCGGGACCAGGGCGGCGACAGAATCCACGACTACTATATCCACCGCGCTTGATTTCACCAGCGTCTCGCATATTTCCAGGGCCTGTTCGCCCGAATCCGGCTGAGATATCAAAAGTTCGTCGATGTTCACGCCGAGCTTCTTCGCGTACGTGGAATCGAACGCATGCTCCGCGTCAATAAAGGCCGCCACGCCGCCCGCCTTCTGCGCTTCAGCGACTATGCTTAAGGAGAGCGTGGTCTTGCCTGAAGACTCGGGCCCGTATATCTCTATGACGCGCCCCCTCGGCACGCCTCCGATACCTATGGCCAGGTCCAGCGACAGGGCGCCTGTGGGAATGCACTCGACCTTGTAATGCGGCTCCTGCCCAAGCTTCATAATGGAACCCTTGCCGAATTGTTTCTCGATGTGCGCCAACGCCAGTTCGAGCGCTTTCGTCCTCTCGCCGGCGACCTTCTCCTGCTGCTTCTCTTCCTTTTTCACTTCTTTCTCGTCCTTCTTTACCATATTTGTTCCCTCCTTAAGGTTTATATGGTTTATGCTCCTGTCACTATACATATAGACGGAGCTTTGAGGGATTTTCTTTCAAATATTTACAGGCAGGGAGCTGCCTTATAACCGAATTATTATACGATTCCGGCCACTTTTTGTAAAGACAATTAAGCCAATTTTAGCAAAATTCTTGCGTTCGATGAGAGTATTTTATCCTTAAGCCCGCCGTCAATGTCAAGGCCGCCGATATAATCCAGGTCCTTCTTCGGGTCCCTGAGCGGGAAATCCGTTCCGAATAGCAGCCTGTCCGGCCTGTGGGATAATAACAGTCTCCTCGTCTCCTCTTTCGGCAGGAACCCGAAAAAAAAGGATGTATCGAGATAGATGTCCTTGCCGAGAAGGTGCTTCTTCACTTCGTCCCATAACCTGAAACCGCCGAAATGCCCGCCGATCATCTTTAGGCCCGGGAACTTTTCCTTGACCTTGATGACGCGATGCGGGGATGATCTCACTTGCATGGTCCCTGAAAGCTCCTCGCCGCAATGGAAGAGTACCGGCAGGCCGGCTTTCTCCATCTCTCCGTATGCCGGGAATACGCTCTCGTCGTCGACGTAAAAACCCTGGAACTCCGGCTGCAGCTTTATTCCGTCGCCTTTGTCCCTTATTCTCTTCAGTTCGTCCCTCCAGCCTGCGTACGCGGGATGGAACGCGCAGAAGACCTTTAAACGTTTGCTCCTGATACCAAAGAGCCAGTCATTTATAGCCGGCACCTGCTCCGGCTTTGTCGCGACCGAACATATGACGCTCACGTCGATGCCGTTTTTGTCCATGTGTTCCAGCAGGCCGTCTTCCGTGGGATCGCAGATCATCTTAACCCCGAAGAGCGACTCAAGGCTCTCCCTCGCCTTCTGCGACACCTTCCCGGGCCAGGCGTGAGTATGTATGTCTACGATCACTTTTTAGCTTTCATCTCCTCGAGGCTGCAGCCCTTCAATTCCTTCGGCAGCACGAACTTAAAGCCCTTCGGCGGTTTTGCGTTGCCATAGATGAAATATTCTATCTTATCGCCTGTCTTAATGATCTTATAGCATATCTTCCCGTAGAGCGTGGGCATCTCCTTTACCTCTATGCCCTTCTCGAACCATTCCGGATCAAGGCCTGCGCCGAGGATGAGCTTGCCATCGTCCTCATAAACGAACATCGTGCGCACCGCGTCGATATAACCCGATCCCACCCATGTATGCGGCATATCTCCGATATACGAAGGCGCGCGCACTTTCGCGTGGACGACCTCGGCCATGTGGTTCCAGGCGTAAGGCCTTACCGAATCCTTCAGGAAATACCTGAGCATTGTCAATCCGCGGTTGCGCTGGTCCATCTTGAAGAAAGCGTTTGCCGTCCGCACCTCGTACGGCGTGAACGTCCTCTCCTGGCCGGCTACCATGCCTTTGCAAAATTCCACATAGTACTTGTCGAACGTCTTCTTAAGCAGCTCCTTGGGCATGTATTCCAGCTCGCCCGCGGCCACTATAGCTATAGCCGTCGAGGTGGCGTCGAAATCGCCCTTCTCCACGCAGCCCGGTATATAATCGAGTTTGTCCCTTTCGACGACCAACTGTATCGACTCGTAAAGGCATTTACGGAAATCATCCAGCTCCTTTGTCATCCAATCCGCGCTCTCGGCGTCTCCCATCAGCTCCGCGAGATATATGCCGTCCTTGAATCCCCTTATCGCGAAGAAATCATCCCAGTAGCTGTGCTGCGCCGGATAATACCCCTCATGGCTGTTCGACTTGGGCAGGATACCGTAATAGGGTTTTTTCTTCGCGTCGCTCTTGAACTCATCGGTCATGTTGCGGCGCCTCAAGTTGCGCGTGAACTCAAGGGCTTTCAGGACCTTCGGATAGACCGTCGGAAGGTACGCCTTGTCCCCGGAATAATCGATATAGTTCCTGACGGCATACACATACTCTCCCTGCGAATCCCACTCGACGCCCTCGCCGGTGCCGTTGTCGTTAAGGCCGATGGGATTGCCGCCTTCGAACACGATATACGGGACATACCCATTGTCCAAAACCTTAGAGGATACCGCATCAAGCCACGATTTCACCTCGTCGTTTATGCCCATCCTGAGAAGTGAGGCGCTGGTCAACGCGCCGTCGCGTATCCATGAATGGCAGTAATTGCGCGAGCCCGGCTTTACCCACGGCCCATCCTTGTTGATGAGGATATAAGCTATGTTCGTCCTCATGACATCCGTGATGCGTGTCTCGGGTATATCTATGTAGACCCTGTTAAGCTCATTCTTCCAGAAGCCTGTTTGTTTTGAGAGGTCGGCGTTAAAATCAGCTAATTTACCCGCAGGCATTTGCACGATGAATGTCTTAACTTCGCCCGGCGCGGCCGCCAAGTCAAAAGAAAGGCCTGCCGATGCCGTGCCTTCCACGCTCTCAGCTGTCAGCGACGGCGGCAACGTGCCGTTCTTCATGAAATCGACCACATCACCCTTTGATAGCTCGGCCGCACCCATCGAAACGCCATCGGTTCCCGACACAAGGCGATCCATCCCGTTAATAGAGAGCACTGCGGGCTTGCATTCTATCTTGTTGATAGGGCTGAAACCTCCCCTTTGCCATATCGGGTTTACCTGGACAGGGCGGATAGCGAGAAATAGCTTGCCTTTCAATGCAATATTGCCGGTATTCCTGACGATATACCTCAATGCCATTTCGGAGCCGCTTGAGGATAACGCCGTGACCTCAAGCGACCAGTCCGCGTGGTCCCAGGTAACCGTCGGGATCGGAAGATAACCGTCCGCCAGCGACTGTGAGACCTTGCAGTCCTCGGCCGTATACAACTTGCCGCCCTCATATACAAAAGGCATTACCGAGAAGCCGTCCTTATACGGTTCGAAAGTACCCGTCTCGCTCAGCAGGCCTTCGTCGTTTGAATCAGGCATGCCGACGATCGTCCAAAACTCCTGCAGGCGCCTCAGCCACATCGGGTAATATCCCGCAGGCGATTCCTTCGCGCGCGCCTGGTAGCTCTTAATGGGCGTAGCCTGTTCCTCGCCGCTCTTCGGCTCGAAACCCTTTATATCGCAGCTATTCCCTGCAGCCGGCTTGATGCAGTTGATCCTGAACTCCTTTACCTGGGAAGTCTTGAAATATATCCAATCCTTGCCGCCGTTGCCGTTGTCGGTCCTGTAAACTTCCTTGAAGTCTTTTCCGTCCTTCGAGATCTCAAGCGTATATTCCTTAGCGTAATTATCCGCCCAGGAGAGTATAACGCCGCCGAGGTCTGTCCTCGAGGGCAGCTTTATATCTATCACGGTACCGCTCTTAGTGATAACCGGCGGATCATTCCCGTCGATGAACGAGACCTCCCAAAGCGAATTTCCCCAGCCTGTCCCGCGCTGGATGCAATTGATCTTCAGGGCGGACGCCTCGACCGGCTCAAAATAGACAATATCCGTGCTGCCGTCGCCGTCAGCGGTTTCGTAAACCTTATTCCATTTGCCCGAAGCGTCCTTGACCTCTATATTATATATCTCGGTAAAAGCCGTCTCCCATTTCAATATGACGCCGCATATTTTATGCGGGGAGTCGAAATCCGCCTGCCACCACTGGTTGTCCTCGAAATTGCTCGACCAGCGTGACTGCATATTGCCGTCGATGGCCTTCTCGGCGCTGTAATCGGAATCTCCGGATGAAGCGGCCGCCTTCGCCTTGATCGGGTCCGGCTCGTTCAGCTTAAGTTCCCTTATCGAATTGCCCCATTGTGTCGCCCTTACGGGCATTTCTATCTTAAGGTAACGCGCCTTTAAGTTATTTACGGGGATCATATCGGATCCGCCCTTACCCTGCTTATTTTCGAAGACCTTCTGCCATGCGGAATTGTCCGGCGAGACCATTACCCTGTACTCTTTGGGATATGCGTCTTCCCAGATTATGGTTATCTTCCTGATATCCTTTGGCTGGCCGAAATCGACCGCCCACCACTGGTTATCGGCGAACTGGCTCGACCAGCGGGTCGAGACATCCCCGTCAACGGCAAGCTGCGCGCCGAAATTCTCTTCCACGGACGAAGCGGACGCCTTCCACCCCTCATCGGCCGATAAAGTGCTGACGCTAAAGGACAATACTGCCGAGACTACTGTCGAGACTACCGCCAATACAACGATGTTCCTGTACATTGAAACCCTCCTGAGTTTTTATGCCCGGATAAATGTTATGATATCTGAATTGTTCTCCCAAGGCAAGCCATTTATGTTATAATCTTTGGCATGAAAGCGGAGATAATTTCCATAGGGACTGAGATCCTGCTCGGGCAGATATTGAACACGAACCAGCAGTGGCTGTCGCAGGAACTCGCGGGCATCGGGATAGGGGTCTACTTTCATTCCACTATAGGCGATAATCCCGGAAGGCTTGCCAATGCGATAAAGACCGGCCTCGAGCGTTCGGATATCGTTATCACCACGGGGGGGCTCGGGCCTACCGTTGACGATATTACGCTCGAAACCATCGCAAGCGCCCTGTCCCTTGGACTGAAGCTCGATAAGAGGCAAGCCCATATCCCGGAAGGCGCAAAAGTGATAGATAACGGGATAGGAACCGCCCCCGGGTTTATCGTCGATAAGGGCGGCAAACTTCTCATAGCCCTGCCGGGGCCCCCAAGGGAGCTTAACCCGATGTTCGAACGGACTGTCGCGCCTTTGCTCAAGAAGAGGTATGGGTCGGAAGGCATCCTTAAGATCAGGACTATCAGGATGACCGGCCTCGGCGAAGAAGCCGTAGACCGCAGAGTAAAGGACCTGCTGAAGTGCCCGCCCCCGCTTACGGTAGGTATCTACGCGAAACCCGCGCTCATAGAGCTGAAGATAATGGCAAAGGCAAAGGACGATAAGCAGGCGAAAGCCCTTATCGACAAGGCGGATGCGAAGATAACCGCGCGGCTCGGCAAATACATATTCGGCCGCGACAACGAAACCCTCGAAGGCGCCGTGGGTTCCGGCCTTTTGCGCAGCCGCAGGACTTTAGCCGTTGCCGAATCCTGCACGGGCGGCCTTATAGCGAGCCGCATAACGGACGTTCCCGGAAGCTCAAAGTATTTCAGGCTCGGGATAGTCGCCTACTCAAACGCAGCTAAAATAAAATTTCTCGGAGTATGCCCGGGCACGCTTGCCAAATTCGGGGCCGTCAGCAGGCAAACCGCCATTGAGATGGCAAAAAACGTGAGGATGGCAGCCTGCGCGGATATCGGGTTGTCCGTTACGGGCATAGCCGGCCCTTCCGGGGCAACAAAGGATAAGCCTGTTGGGCTAGTATATATAGCGCTTGCCGGTAAGAATAAGTCTTATTGCAGGGAATTCCGGTTCAGGGGTGAGCGCGAGGTGATAAAATTCAGGACTTCGCAGGCGGCCCTGGACCTGCTCAGAGTATCCCTTTAGGCGGGTTCTTCCCCGTATCGGACGCCATGCAGAGCTGGTCCTTCCCGTGTTGTTTCGCCCAATAAAGAGCTTCGTCGGCCTTCTTGAACAGCTGGTGCGGGGTGGCGCCATCATTAGGATATATGGCGATGCCTATGCTGACGGTAAATGTAAGCGTCTTCTCCCCCGCTTTTATCGTCTGTGATTTTACCGCGTCCCGCATACGGTTTCCTACGGCCAGCGCGCTGTCCTTGTTAGAGTTCGTCAACAGCACCACAAATTCGTCGCCGCCGTACCTGCCGATCGCGTCGATAGTCCTGCCCTTCACATCGAATGTCCTTATATTCTGCTTAAGTATCTGCGAGAGAGAAAGTATTATCTCGTCCCCGGCTTGATGGCCGTAGAGGTCGTTATATCTCTTGAACCCGTCGATATCAAGTATCATCAGCGCGAAGCTCTGCTTTTCGCGGCCGGCCCTCTTAGCCTCTTCCTCGAACCTGCCCAGGAAGAACCCGTGCGAATACAGCCCGGTAAGGCTGTCCCGTATCGAGAGCTCCTTCACCTCCTCGTAAAGCTTTGCTTTCTCCAGCGTTACCGCCGCCTGGTTGGCGAGTATATCGAGGTTCTCCATATCCTCTTTCCCTATCGGCAGCCTGCTGAAGACATTATTCACGACGAGCACTCCTATCTTATCGTTCTTGACTATAAGCGGGAAATACAGGAACAGTTCATCCGTGCTGTATTTAAGGCTCTGTTGAGAGGGGTCCGCGAAAAGGCTGTCGACTATCCTGTTCGTCCCGTTCTTAAGCGGATAGGTCTCCTTATCTATTTGCCTCACGACATGCCGTATGTCGGAACTCAACTTGCCCCTGAGCTGGTTGTTAGCCTTATCCACAAGATAGAGTTTTGCCATGTCGAACTTCAGGATATCGACGGCGCTCCTTAATATTATCTCGAGCACAGGCTCAAATTCCATGGTCGTGGCCATGGCCTCGCTTATCTTCGACAGGGCGAGCAGCATGTCTATTTTACGCGAATTATTTTCAAAGACCTTGACATACCGGATCCCCCTGCTTATCTCGTGCGCATAATCGGAGAGCATCTCCTTCTCTTCCCCTGTCACTTTTTCCCTGGATGTCTGTTTATCGGCTATCAATACCCCAAGTTTTTCATTGGCCAGGCGCAGCGGCATGCATATCTCGATCCCGTCATCCCATATCTCGAAAGCGCGTTTGCCCAGGAATATAGCGCTTATGAAATCGTCGTCGTCCTCCGTCACCGGTATCCTGCTCTCCCCGGCGATTATGCCCTTGCCCCTTGACCTTGCCTGCACGCACTCCAGCGAATTGCCCGGCTCATCGTAAAGGTACACGAATATCGAATCGAACATCAGGTCGTCAAGCAGCGCCTTAAGGCTCATCTTAAGGGTCTCTTCGAGTCCCGCCTCGAACTGGAAGAACGTCCTTACGACGCCCTGCAGCATGTTTAAATGCTTCTCCGCCCTCTCGAGGTTCTCTCTCTGCTCATCCATATTTATTTATATCCCGTCATAAAGATAAAAGGTAATCGACCTCTTCCGCGTATTTCCTTGCTTCCGTGGCCAGGAAGTCGCCGCTGTATCTGCGCTGCTTTATGCCGTCGAGGATCTTCCCCATGAACCCGGTCAATATGAATTCGATGCTGCCCCACATGTCTACCTGGGCATAGCTCTTTCCGTAGTTCTTGTACGTTTCAATAAGGACCTGCTGGTTCGGCGTGCCTTCGTAGAAGAGGCTCGCGAACGCCTCTATTCCCGACGGGAGCAGCCCTATTGACCTATATTGCCGTACCTGGAACTCTTTGGAGGCGAGGAATTTAAGGAACTGCCATGCTTCCGGCTTATTCTGCGAGTGTGAGGATATAGCGAGGTTGCTGCCGCCGAGAAAACTGAAGCGGCCTCCCGGGCCGGAAGGAAGGAACGCGACGCCGAACTTGTCTATGTCCTCCGAATCCCTTAACGATGTAGGCGCCTCGAAAAATCCGGGTATGAAGCTCGGCGCGGCAAACGGCCCGGCTATTATCATCGCGAACCTCTTTAATACAAAGAAATCGTAGGTGGGATAGGACGGCACCTTCCTGTCCCTTATCGGGGCTATATCCTTGTCGAGAAGGTCGAAATAGTATTTCATTCCCTTAACGGCAGGCTCAGAGCAGAACGCCGCGCTGAAACCGTCCGGTGTAAGGAAATCCCCTCCGCCGGCCCAGACCCACGGAGCTATTTCGTGCAGCAGCCCGGAATCTTTTATATCCCCGACGCCCAAGGGCCCTGCGAAATTATCATCCTTGCCCTTAAGCTCCGACAGCGCGAGGCATGCCTGCGTGAATGAGTCCCATGTATCTAGCGATCTTGCGGTGAGGCCGGCCTTCTCAAAAAGGTCCTTCCTGTAAAAGATCATACGTGCGTCGGCAGACCACGGCAACGCCATGACCTTGCCGGAATTCTTTATTTCGCATGTGGCCCATGCCGCAGGATAGAATGAGTTCTTGAATTTTTCATCAGTTATCTCTTTGGTGAGGTCGGCCAGCGCGTTTATCGCGGCGAGGGTCCTTGTCCACGTATTGCCTATGAGGAATAAATCGGGGAGCTGCCTGGACTTGGCGGCTGTTACGATCTTCTTCCACGCCAGGGACCAGGGTATTACCGAGCAATCTATCTTTATTCCGGGATGCATTTTTTCATAAGAGGATATCTCTTCGCCGATTATCCGGCTCGTCTCATATCCCCCGACAGGCATCACCCAGAATTTTAGATAGGTTGCCTTCTGCATAAATTGGATTATACCACCGGGTTGATTAATGTCAAACCATAATGTATAATCGATCCCTATGGGCGGACTGATAAGGGCTTTTATAGCGATAGAATTGTCGGATGAGGCTAAAGCCGAAGCTTATGCCGGGGCACACGCTGCGGCCTGCGCCGAGGCCTGCGCCGCAGCGCGTGCCGGCGTAAAATGGGTCCCTGAGGATAATATCCACCTTACCCTGCGGTTCCTTGGGGATACCGATGAAGAAACGCTGTCCCGCGCGGCATCGGTACTTGCGGGCATCGCGGCGGGATCAGGGCCCTTCCCAATACGGCTTAAGGGCCTGGGCGCGTTCCCCCGGGGCATTTCCTCACCCACGGTCATCTGGGCCGGCTTGAGCGAAGGCGCCACGGAATCCGCGCAACTGTCGGCGAGCATCGGATCGTCCCTGTCTGAACTGGGTATACCTAAGGAGGGCAGGCACTTCTCCCCGCACGTAACGCTTGGCAGGGTGCGGACCATATCACGCTGTTCAGGAGCGTCCTTGCCCCCGGCGGGCCTGTCTACACCCCTATTTCAATAGCACGACTATCGCAGCCCGGACAATGATATTCGCATAGATGCCGGCAATCACGTCATCCAGCACTACCCCGACGGGGCTTGGCGCGCGTTCCGCTATGTTCACCGGGAAAGGTTTGAAGATGTCGAATATCCTGAAGAGCACGAAAGCCGATATTACATAGGCGGGCTGTAACGGCACAAAAAGCAGCGCGATCATCATACCTATCGCCTCGTCGATGACTATCCTGCCCGAATCCCTCTTCCCGAACAGTATCTCGGCGCGCTTTACCGTTAACATCGCGAGGATTATCAGCACGGATAACGAAGACAGGTAAACGGCCTTATCGTAACTGACTGCCAGCGCGAACAGGAGCCCCGCGGCAGACCCCGCAGTACCCGGCATGCGCGGGGCGTATCCCGCATAGAGGAATGTACTGACCATCTTTACGACCGTCTTCAAGATAATAACTTCCTGTTCTTTAGGAAAAATGATATGCCGGACGTAAGCGTCAATCCGACCGTTACGAGCATCACGACGAATATGAGGTTCTTTACCCAGGTCTCCGTATCAGGGTTCCAGAACGCCAGCGCCTTGCCCGCTTCCCTGAACATCAGGAATATCAGTATCATGAAGATCGCTATCATCTGGGAGACCGTCTTGTGCTTCCCTGCCTCTTCCGCCTCGATGACCCTTCCCTTTGTGAGCGCGAATATCCTTAAGCCGGTCACAGTGACCTCCCTCGCCACTATTATCAGCACGGTCCAGGCCGGTATCAGCTTAAGCTCGACGAAGGCGAGGAACGCCGACAGGACCAGTATCTTGTCCGCTATCGGGTCCATGAGCTTCCCGAAGTCCGTGATACTGCCTTCCTTCCTCGCGAAATACCCGTCATAGTAATCGGTCAATGCGGCCGCGAGGAACGTCAGGAACGCGAAATATTCCGCACCGGGCCATCTCGCGAAGACAAAGTACATGAAGACGAACGTGAGGAATATCCGCGATATCGTAAGCTTATTCGATATGTTCATTTATCGGTTATCTTCATTATGAACCCGTCTATCTCTTTCGCACTAGACATCGGCGGCGCGCCAAAACTGCTGTTCATGTCCCAATCAACGTTGTTCAGCGACGCCATGAACTTTCCGGACGCCTTGTCGAATTGGTACATCTTCCTTACGTGGGTCCAGTAGCGCTTCGAGGAGACCTGACCCTTGTACGACACGATCGCCTCAAAATAATAATATTTCGCCGATGGCGACAGGGCCTTGAAGCCCGGCTCCTTTATGAATGTGCCGGGAGCTATGAAGCCCCCCGAGCTTACCCCCTCCATACTCTCATCGACCCATTTCCTGTCGGCCGCGGCCGGCTTCGACCTGTCCGCTTCGGAAGTAAGATAATATCTTGCGGATACGTTTGACGCGGGCGTCTTGCCGGTATTGTTGAGGATTATGTAATTGCCGAAATAGACGTTCTTGTTCTCGCCGTCATTTATCTGCACGGGATCTATCATATCCACCGATATATACGGCCTGATATTTATCTCCCCCATATCCTGCGCATACCTGAGGTTCCACATCAACAGTATCACTATCACCGGCACTGAGACAGCCAATATCTTATAGAAATACTTCCGCACGAAGCGCGCCGGCAGCCACAAACAATAATATACGGCTTTATCATCGAATATCTTCTCGGCTTCCTTCCAGTCCCTCATCGGGTCTGTCGGCAATCCTTTATTGCGGTTTTCGGCATAGATGGCCTCGGCGATCTCGCTGATCTTCTTTTCCCTGTTAATGCTGTCGTTCAAACCGGGCATTACTCCCTCCTTTGTACCTTTTCTGCGACCAGGTCGTATTCGTAACCGTCTACGATCCTGGCCTTCACAATGTCACCCGTCTTTATACCCGCTCCCTTTACGAATACGTTCCCGTCAACCTCGGGGGCATCCATATACGTGCGCCCTAAGAACATTCCCTTATCATCGGCCTTAAGGCCGCGGCAGGGCTCATCTATCAGGACATCCATTTCGCGCCCGATCATTCTCATGTTGTTCTGCGCGGAGATCTCACTCTGCAGCACCATCAACTCGTCCCGCCGGGACCTCTTGACGCTTTTCCGGACCTGACCCTTTAAAATTGCCGCGCTCGTGCCTTCTTCCATCGAATATGTAAAGGCACCGAGCCTTTCAAATCTTGTTTCCTTAATGAAATCCAGCAGTTCCCCGAACTCCTTATTACTCTCTCCGGGGAAACCGACGATGACCGAGGTGCGCAAAGCGACGCCTGGTATCTTTTTCCTTATCTTGCATATGAGCTCCCTTATGTGTTCCGGAGAGGTCGGCCTGCCCATCGCCTTAAGGATCCTTGCGTTAATATGCTGTATGGGAAGGTCGACATATTTACAGATATTGCCTTCTTCGGCAATGACCGATATCAGTTCGTCCGTAAAATGCCCGGGATGCCCGTAAAGCAGCCTTATCCAGTTGGCGCCCTTTAACCGCGCGAGCTTCCTCAGTAATCCCGCAAGCGCCCATCGCCCATAGATATCCTTTCCGTAAACAGAGGTATCCTGGCCTATTACGTTTATCTCCTTAACGCCCCTTCCTATTAAGCTGCGGGATTCTCTTATGACGGAACCTACGGTACGGCTCCTGTGACGTCCTCTTATTGCAGGTATGATGCAGAATGAACATCTGTGCGAGCAACCTTCGGAGATCTTGACATATGCGTAGTGCTTCGGCGTAATACTGAGCCTCGGGCTCCTGTCATTATACAGGTACCTTGGCTCACGTAGGATTATATCCGATTTATGGCCCTTAGCAAGCCTTTTTATCAGTGCCGGCAGTACCTTTATCGCGTCAACGCCTGCAAAGCCGTCGACTTCTTCCAACTCATCCTTAAGCTCGCCGCCGTATCTTTGCGGCAGGCAGCCCGCAACGAGTATGTGCTTGAGCTTTCCCTTCTTCTTTAGCTCTATCAGGTCGAGGATGACATCGATTGATTCCCTTTTAGCGTCTTCGATGAACGAGCAGGTGTTGACTATAGCGATATCCGCCCCGGACGGAGAATCCGATATCTTATACCCGGACTTTTTTAAAGTCCCTAGTATTATTTCGGAATCCACCAGGTTCCTCGCGCAACCAAGCGAGATAAGAGATATTTTGATAGTCATTTTGGATTGTGTTACTTGGGTAGTTTCAGGCCCTTGACCGCGCCTTTTCCGAGTACCCCGATATCGGCGCCGTTAAGTTCCGCTGATAAAGCTTCCGCTTTGCTTGTAGATAATTCAAAGGAATTTGAGGCAGACCACTTCTCAGCCGTGCCCTTCTTCAACATACCGTCGAATATGACGCTCCCGTCCGCCTTTATCTTAACGTAAACATCTGCGCGCGTCCGGATAGACAGTTCCAGTTTCTCGCCCTTCGGCACCTGTACGGCCGTGGCAGGTGCCGCGGCCTTTACGGGCTTCTGCGGCTGTTTTGCGGCAGGCTTTGCTGCCGGGGCTGCGTTGGCCTTCTTAACGGCTTTTGGCCTTGATTTAATGAATGCAGCGGCCTTTGACGCTCCTATAACGGCCAGCTTCGCGGCAAGGACGACTAATACCACTGTTATTACGGCTACTATGACCTTATTGAAAGGGAACCGCCCGCCGCCGTTATTTTTCGCGAGCACAGATATCTGCTCCTTGAACTCCGGTTTCTCGCCCAAAAACCCGTCGGCCATCGCAGTGCCGTCCAGTCCGAGGTAACCCGCGTATTTTTTTATAAAGCTTTTCGCATAAACAGGCCCTGAGACTATTTCATCTATCTTGTCCGCCTCAAGCGCGGCAAGTATACGCGAGCTTATGCGCGTATCTTTTTGCGCCTGCTCAAGCGAAATGCCCTTCGCCTCGCGCGCAGACCTTAGTCTCGGCCCGATTGATTCCATTTTGCCTTTACGGCCTCCATGTTTTCCATGAGGATCTCGCGGGGCTTCGAACCGTTATACGGCCCTACGATGCCTTCGGCCTCCATCGTGTCGACAAGGCGCGCGGACCTCGTATATCCGAGGCCCAGCCTGCGCTGCAGCATCGACACCGAGGCCTGCTTGGTATCGAGGACCATCTTGACCGCCTCCTCGTACATCTCATCCTTCTCGTATGTCTTTCCGCCATGGGACTTCTTGTCTTGTTCCTTCAGGATCTCTTCGTCGTATTCGGCGGACCTCTGCTCCTTGATGAACTTAATGACCCTCTCTATCTCCGCGTCCTTAACGAGGCATGCCTGGGCGCGCGTCGGTTTGGCGTCCCCGGGCCTCATAAATAACATATCACCCTTGCCGAGGAGCTTATCCGCGCCGTTCATGTCAAGAACTGTCCTCGAATCCACTTTGGACGCCACCTTGAAGGATATCCTTGCGGGGAAATTAGCTTTTATGACGCCCGTTACTACATCGACCGAGGGCCGCTGGGTAGCGAGTATGATATGTATTCCTACCGCCCTTGACAGCTGGGAAAGCCTCGTTATCGCGTTCTCAACCTCCTGCGCCGAGACCAGCATAAGGTCAGCAAGCTCATCTATGATGACGACTATATACGGAAGGACCTCCGGAACGTCCTCCTGGTCCTTGAAATCACCCCTGTTCCTCTTCTCTAGGAAATATTCTATATTCCTGACGGCAAGCCTCGCGAACAGCCTGTAGCGATCTTCCATCTCATTTACCACCCAATTAAGCGCCCCTGATACCTTCTTATGGTCCGTAACCACCGGGCACAGCAGGTGCGGCAGCCCGTTGAACATCGCGAGCTCGACCATCTTCGGGTCGACCATAAGGAACTTTACTTCGTCCGGAGACGCGTTAAAGAGCATGGAACTTATGATCGCGTTCACGCAGACCGTCTTACCGGCGCCCGTCGTGCCGGCTATCAGCATATGCGGCATGGTGGCCAGGTCGGCTATTACCGGCACCCCCGCTATATCCTTGCCGAGGGCAAGCGTAAGTTTCGATTTGGCGTTCTGGAACTCGGATGAACCTAATATCTCCTTCAGGTAGACCAGCGCGCTCGACGAATTAGGGACCTCGACGCCGACCCTCGCCTTTCCGGGTATCGGCGCGACTATCCTGACGCTCTGCGCCTTCATGGCCAGGGCGATATCGTCGGATAAACACGTTATCTTCATCACCTTTACGCCCGGCGCCGGCTCCAGCTCGTACCTGGTTATCACCGGGCCTCGTTCCACCGCCGTGACTTTGACCTCGATCCCGAAATCGCGAAGCGTCTCTTCAAGTATCTTCGCGCTGGCGTCAAGGTCATCACTTATCTTCCTCTCTTCGATAGGAGGCGGCGAGTCCAGCAAACTCATATCGGGGAGCTTATAATCTCCTACGGATTTCTTGATAACCTTTATTGGGGACGCTTTCGTGTCATCGGTCTTTATGACCTTCTTTATATCTACAATAGCCGGGCGGCTATCCCTCGCCTGTTCCTTTATCTGCGCGGCCGCCTTAGTTTCCGCCTTTATCTGCTCGAAAGCCTTCTTCAGCGAGGGTTCCTTGGCCTGCTTGGCCTCTGGCCTAGCCTGCGGCCTGGCCCCATTCTTCCTGAATACCGCCCTGAAAAGTTCGGCGGAGGCATTTAAAAGCGACATGACTATCGGGAAGATCAGGAATTCCGTTGCCAACAGGACCGAAAGAGCCCCGAGAACGATCACCATCACCCACGCGCCGACGTTCCCGAGGTACCTTACGAAGAAATTAGAAAAGAAGAGCCCGAGAAGGCCCCCGTAATGGACCTTTACCGCGTTGCTCTGCGGGGACGAGGCCATGCTGAGTATCGCGCTTGAGGCTATAAAAAGGAACGAGGTCCCTAGAAGCTTGAAGTAGAACTTCTGCGGGACCTTGTTTAGGAACTTCCCTATAGCCCACGTCGCCGTCAGCAAGGGAATTATGTACGAACTGAAA
>JBAYMW010000003.1:0-37983 GCA_041663405.1 Candidatus Omnitrophota bacterium
AGCACCCTCTGCGCGATATCCACGGCAAGGTCGGCAATCCTTTCAAGTTCATTATTAAGCTTCATCGCCGTCGTCAAAAACCTAAGGTCGATGGCCGCCGGCTGATGCAGGGCCATAAGAGTAAGGCACTTCTCTTCGATCTCGAGCTCCAGGCTGTCTATCTTCCTGTCGGAATTTATCACGTTTGCGGCCATCTCCCTGCTCTGCTCCTTCAGTGCCTTTACCGAATCGACTATCGCCTCCTCCGTGAGGCTTCCCATCCTCAATATCTCGGAATTTAAGTTTTTAAGCTCTTCGTCAAAATGCCTTTCCATCAGCCAAACCTCCCTGTAATGTAATCCTCCGTCCTCTTGTCCCTCGGCGCGGTGAATATGCCCTGCGTTTCGCCCATCTCTATGAGCTCTCCGAGCAGGAAGAACGCCGTATGGTCCGATATGCGCGCGGCCTGCTGCATATTATGCGTGACTATGACTATAGTATAATATTTTTTCAGTTCCATTATAAGCTCTTCGATCTTGCCGGTCGATATCGGGTCGAGGCTCGCGCAGGGTTCGTCGAAGAGAATGACCTCCGGCTCGACGGCCAGGCACCTCGCGATGCATAACCGCTGCTGCTGCCCGCCCGATAATTTGAGCGCGCTCTCGTGCAGCCTGTCCTTTATGTCGCTCCACAACGCCGCCTTCTCGAGGGATGCTATCACCCTCCTTTCTATCAGTTTATTGTCCTTGACGCCGTTGACGTGGAGCCCGTAGCTGACATTCTCGAATATGCTCTTCGGGAACGGGTTCGGCTTCTGGAAGACCATCCCTACCCGCCTTCTTATCTCTACCGCGTCGACAGACTCCTCAAAGATGTCCTCGCCGTCGAGCAGTATCCTGCCCTTGAGGCTTGCGTTCGGTATGAGCTCGTTCATGCGGTTCAGCAGCCTTATGAACGTTGACTTCCCGCACCCCGAAGGCCCTATGATCGCGGTAACGTGTTTCTCGCAGATATCGAGGTTTATGTTCTTCAGGGCCTGCCGCGGGCCGTAGAAGAAGTCCACCCCTTCGGCTTTCATCTTTATATTGTTATGCATTTTGTGTCCTTTGCCTTTGTCGTATGAATATCGCAGCTCCGGAGACCGCAAGCACCAGCACGAGCAGTATGAGCGCGCAGCCGTACGCGATCGCGGTCTGTTCTTCCGGATGCGTACCTTCCGTCATCAGCGCATAAATATGGTACGGCAGCGCCATGACCTCGGAAAATACCGAATCCGGGTATCTCCTCGTATAAAATGTCGCGGCCGTGAACAATATCGGCGCCGTCTCGCCCGCGACCCTGCCTACGCTGAGGATTATGCCCGTAAGGATCCCGGGCAGCGCGGTCGGCAGCACTATCTTTTTTATAGTCTCCCACTTTGTCGCGCCGAGCGCGAGCGACGCCTCCCTGAGCGAATGGGGCACTGCGGTCAGTGCCTCCTGCGTAGCGGATATCACGACAGGAAGCGCCAGTATCCCGAGGGTCAGGCTTCCGGACAGTATCGAGACGCCGAACCCGAATAATTTCACGAATACCGCCAGCCCGAACAACCCGAAGACGACGGACGGCACGCCGGCAAGGTTATTGATGCTCATCCTTATTATGTTCACAAATATCCCTTTCGGGGAATATTCGCAAAGGTATATCGCGCATGCCAGCCCCAAGGGAAGCGATACGGCTATAGCCCCGAGCGTTATATAAAGCGTCCCGGCTATCGCCGGCGCCACTCCTCCCTGTGTCATTCCGCCCCGGGGTATCTGGGTCAGGAACTCCCAGGATATTACCTTTATGCCCCGTGCCGCGATGAAATATATTATCGCTCCGAGGAAGAAAAGGGTCACGAGCATGCATGTAAAGAGCGCCGCGAACCCTATCTTTTGCGTGATATCTTTCGTTTTCATCCGCTATGCCCCAATTTTATCCTGAACCTCCGGCTTATCAGCTCGGCTGCGATGTTGAAGGCGAATGTTATCAGGAACAGTATCAGCGCTATCGCGAAGAGCGAGTGGTAATGCATGCTGCCCATCGGCGCCTCCCCCATCTCGGCGGCTATCGCCGATGTCATAGGCCTTACCGGGTCAAATATGCTCTTCGGTATGACCGCGGCCCCTCCCGCCACCATCAGCACCGTCATCGTCTCTCCGACCGCCCTGCTCATGCCTAATATTATCGCGGTCGATATCCCGGAACCCGCCGCAGGTATCACGACCTTCGTAAGGGTCTGCCACCTGTTCGCGCCCACCGCAAACGACGCCTCCCTGAAACTTTTCGGCACATAGCTAAGCGCGTCCTCGGCGATGCTGCATACGGTAGGCGTCGCCATTATCCCGAGCACGAGGCTCGCGGAGAACGCGCATAGGCCCGTCGGTATATGCAGCAGGTCCTGCAGTACCGGCGCGACTATCATCATGCCGAAGAACCCGTAGACGACCGACGGGATGCTCGCGAGTATCTCGACCATCGGCTTAAGCACGGACCTCTGCCTGAAACTTGCCATCTCATGCAGATAGAGCGCGCTGCCAACGCCCAGCGGGACGCATACGAACAACGCGCCCAGCGTCACCCAGAAACTCGCGAGTACCAGCGGGAATATCCCGAACTCCGGCGGTTCATAGGTCGGATACCAGGACCGGCCGAACAAGAAATCCCCTGCCTTGACGGCCTTGAATATCGGGAAGCCCTCCTTAAAGAGGACTATGATTATCCCGACCAGGAAAATAAGCGACGAGAAGGCCAGCGCGGTGAATATCCACTCGTAGGCCTTCTCTTTTATTCTCGCCATAGTTTTATTCCAATGCTACAAAGCCTTCTTCATCGACGATCCTCTGCCCTTCGGGGCCGGTCACGAAATCGATGTATTTCTTCACGGCGCCCTTGGCGCTGCCGTTCGTATACATGAAGAGCGGCCTTGATACCGGGTACTTTCCGGAAAGCACGGTCTCCTTATTCGGCATTACGCCGTCTATCTCGAGGGCCTTTACGGAATCCGTTATATAACCGAGCCCGACGTAACCTATCCCTCCCGGCGTCTTGGCGACTATCGACGCTATCGCCTGGTTCGAGGCCTGCATAAGCGCGTCAGGCCTTACCTTCTCGCCTTTAAGGACCAGTTCGCCAAAAGCCTCATACGTGCCGCTCGAGCTGTCGCGCGATACGACGACTATCTTTCCGGCGGGGCCTCCTACCGCGGACCAGTCGGATATCGCTCCCGTATATATGTCCTTGACCTGCTTCTTGGCCAGCGCGGTGATATTGTTGGAATTATTGACCACTATCGCTATGCCGTCCATTGCGACCACATACGACTTCGGGTCCTTCTTCTTCGCGGCCGCCTTCTCGTACTCGGTATCTTTCATCGCCCTGGAAGAATCGGCGATGTCACAGGAGCCGTCGAGAAGCGACGCGATCCCGACCCCCGAGCCTCCTCCCCTTACGGAGATGTCGATATCGCCGTTATTGCCCATAAAGACCTCGGCGGTCTTCTGCGCTATCGGCAGGACTGTGGTCGAGCCTTCCACGACCACCTTTTCCGCCGCGCATACCGTTCCCGCCGCAACCAGCAGACAGGCAGCGGCAGATACCGCCGCCCGCAACAGCTCGAGTTTTTTCATTTCATCCCTTTCTTTTTTAGAATTTCACGATCCAGTCGGCCTGGATGACCTGCGCCGGCAGGCGCGATGATCCCGGGTTCTTGGTGAGCCTGGTCATGCCCCTCGTGTCATAGTATTCCAGGTTGACCAGGGAGTTCTTTGTCAATCCGTACTGGAATATCACGTTGCTGCCTTTCGCGTTGGTCTTACCGCCGTAGAAATCGGAATCCGGGAAGATATCGAGCCACGCGTCTTTCTCGAGGAACCGGTAATTATAGCTCAACTGCCACTGCCCCTTATCGCCGACCTTCTTGTGGCCTATCCTGCTCCCGATGGCCCAGCCGTTATCCTGCGAGCCGCGGTCCCAGTTATTCACGTATTCGCCGAAGAACGACAGGTAGGGCACTCCGGTGTCAAAACCCGCGAACTTGAACGGGTCTATGAACCCGATCTCCATCTTCGGGGCTATAGAGTTGTAGTTGTACCAGTAAACTGCCGTGCTTGTCCGGCTGTTCTGGTCGGGCAGCCTCGCAACCGTGTTCGTGCCTGCCGTATAATCCAGGGCGGCATGGTCCTTTACGCCGTTGAAGAAGTAGTTGTCTACCGCTCCCTTGAACTCTATATTGTCCGTTATCTTCCAGTTCACTCCCGGCTGCACGACGAACATCACCGGGTCGCCTTTGTCCGAGGAGCTTTCGTCCAATATGAAGAAACCGTTATTCATGAAGAAGTCGAGGTTATTGTCGACCTTATAACCGAGGTTAGCCATCACGCCCTCGGGCCTTATGTCCGTATCCCAGAGCATGTCTACCGGCTCCCATATCGGATTGGGGAATTTACCGCCTATCAAGGAGAGCGATAGCGGCTGCATATAATTTGACAGGTCGGGGTCATACTCGCCGTACGCGTAATCCAGGACTATGTCCTTGAAGGAGAACGAATCCCCGAGCGTCATGTTCGTCGAGCGCGGGTCGCTGGTCGTCCCGGTCGCTATGCCGAAACCTACCTTGAATTCGTCTATGAGGCGGGTCTCAGCTCCCACTCTCAGCCTTATCCTCGCCCTGTCGCGCTGGCTCGCCGTCGCGGCCGCCTGCTTGGCCCTGTCATGCTGGTACCTTAACCTGAAATCTCCCTTAAGCTTTATGTCCTGTACCCATTTGGGGACCGTTATCGATTCGCCCTTTGCCAGTTCCTTCTTCGCCTCTTCCTTCGTCTCGGTCAGTATCTGCTGCGCGTCTCCGGGAGTCAGTATCCCTTTGTCCACGAGTTTCTGGACGAGGATATCGACCTCTCCGGAAAACCCGTCAGCACAAGAACCGATCATACCCGCCGCCAGTATTACACAGGCCAGTACCCGTCTCACCATGCACCTCCTCCTTTTTTGTTTTCAGGAGAAGTATATATTTTGAATGTGACGGACAAAGGGAGGATATGTGAACATTGTGTGAATAAAACAGAAGGCTAAACTGCGGGAATTGTGAAGCTGAAGGTCGAACCTTTTTCGGGCGCGGACTTGACCGAGACCTGGCCGCCGTGGGCCTGGACTATATGTTTGACTATCGAGAGGCCGAGGCCCGTGCCGCCCAGCTCGCGCGAGCGGGCTTTATCGACCCTGTAGAACCTTTCGAATATCCTCGGCATGTCCGCCTCGGGGATCCCCGCGCCCGTATCGGAGACCTCGATGCGGACGAAATTCCCTTCGGGAGCGGCAGAGATCCTGATCTTTCCGTTTTCCGGGGTATACTTGACGGCGTTGTCGAGCAGGTTCAGGAGGACCTGCGAGATCCTGCCTTCGTCGGCCAGGATACGCGGCAGGCCGCCGGGTAATTCCACGCTGACCCTGAGCGATTTCGAGGCCGCCTGTTTTTCGAGTATCGCGCAGACCCTCTTGACGGCGGGACCAACGTCCAACGGCATGAATACCATGGCCATCTTCCCGGATTCTATCCTGGACAGGTCCAGGATGTCATCTATCAGTTTCGCGAGGCGGCCGCTCTCGCGGTAGATTATCTCGAGGAATTCCTTCTGCTCCTTCGGCTGCTTTACCCCGCCTTCCATGAGGGTCTCGGAATAACCCTTTATGCTCGATAACGGTGTCCGCAGCTCATGGGAGACGTTCGCGACGAAATCCTGCCTTATCTTTTCGAGGCGCCTTAGCTCTGTTATGTCGTGGAATACCAGGAGCGCGCCTGCCGGCGCCCCTTCCTTCATTACGGCGGCGGCGCTTACCTTCACGAACCTCTCGTCCGGCTTGTTCAGCCTGATCTCTTCGGCCGCCACCCTCTTTCCCTGCTTCAGGATGCCGTCGACGATCTCCTGCACCGACGAATTGCGTATGACCTCGAGCGTCGTCTTCCCTTCCGGACTCGTATCTATGAAGAACATCTTGCGCGCTGACGGGTTCGCTACAACCACTGCGCCTTTCTCGTCGGTGACTATGACGCCCTCTACCATGCTCGAGAGCACGGCCTCGAGCTTCGCCTCGCCGGACGCGATCCTCCCGATCTTGCTCCTTATCTCTCCGGCCATGTAATTAAGCGTCTTCGCCAGGTCGCCTATTTCGTCGTCGGAAGAGACGAGCGCCCTTGCGGAGAGATCGCCCGCCGCTATCGAGTTCGCCGTAGAGGATATGCGCGATATCGGGCGCGTCACGGCAGATGAGACGATAACGCTGAGGACAAGGGAGAACAGGAAAACGGCGGCCAGGGCCGCTATGAGTATCTTCTGCATCTTCGCCTCAAACTCCGCTATCGAGGAGACCGGCATTACGAGGCGAAGTATGGCTGCGGGGGGCTCTCCTCCGAGGACGATCGCGCTGTACATCATGTATTTCTTCAGCGTATAACTGTATCTCCGGCTATGGCCGAAGCCTTCCTTTAACGCCTGCCGGACCTCCGGCCTGTCGAGATGGTTCTCTGTCCCGGCGAGGTCCTTGGTCTCGATATCCGAATCGCCGAGGACCTTACCGTCCGGCGCGATTATCGTGACCCTTAATCCGAGCTGGGAAGCGACCCTGCCGGCAAGGGCATCGGCGTCCTTCAGGTCAAGCTTACCGCCGGGGCCCGGCTCCAGGAGTTCCTTAGAAAGGAAAAGTTCCTTCCTGAGATTGTCCTCAATATCCCTTTCTATGAACGCCTTCAACTGCGGGTTCAGGTACATATATGACGCCGCGAGCAGTACCGACCCAAGCATGCAGAATATTATCGTCAGCTTCCAGTGGAGCTTAATCCTCATCGTCTTCCCTGAACTGGTAACCCAGCCCCCTTACGGTCCTTATCGCGTCTCCGGGCTTGCCCAGTTTCTCGCGCAGCCTTTTTATGTGGGTGTCGATGGTGCGCGTGTCCACGTCGGCGGCAATATCCCAAACATCGGTCAGCAGCTGCTCCCGTGATTGGACGCGCCCGCTGCGTTCCATAAGCGTCGCAAGCAGTTTGAATTCCATGGGGGTGAGTTCCACGCCTTTTTTCCCGGCAGTCACTTTATGCGCGGCCGAATCCAGCACAATGCCCCCGGCCCTCAATACTTCCTTTACGGCGGCAGGCGCCCCTCCGCGCCGCAGGATAGCCTTCACCCTTAAGGTGAGTTCGCGCGGGCTGAACGGCTTGACGATATAGTCATCCGCGCCCAACTCGAGGCCGACGATCCTGTCGACTTCTTCGCCCTTCGCGGTAAGCATTATTATCGGGATATTTTTAAGCTTGGGGTCCTGCTTGATACGGCGGCAGACTTCGAAACCGTCCATCTTCGGGAGCATTATATCGAGTATCACGAGGTCCGCGGAGAACCTCTTCAGGTGTTCGAGGGCATCCTCGCCGTTCGGGACGGCAAAAGCGTCGCAGCCCTCCTTCTCAAGATTGAACTTGATGAGCTTGGAGATGTTCCTGTCGTCTTCAACTATAAGTATATTTTTGTTCGGCATTTCTTTGCCACATGAAGCAGGCCGGAGATCTTGCGGGTTATTCCGCAAGGGCCCGCTTTCCTTAGTTCGGAGTGCGACGAGGACCCGCCGAGTACCGCCACTACTTTTACCCCGGCGTTGTGCCCTGCATGGACATCGACCGTCATGTCGCCCACGTAGAGCGCCTCCGCTTTCTTGATCCTGAGCTTCTTAAGGATCTTAGGTATCAAAAAGGGCTTCGGCTTGTTCTCGCTCTTGTCCCTGGCGCATTCGACCGCGTCAAAATATTTCAGCAGGTCCAGGTGCTTAAGCAGGATCATGCTGTAACGGGGCGGCCTGTTACTGGCTATCGCGAGCTTATAGCCCTTCTTCTTGAGGCCCCGCAGCAGCTGCCTCGCGCCCGGTATGACTTTTGAATACCTGAGGAGGGCCTTTTCGTGGTGCTTGCGATAGAGCTTCAAGCCCTCGTCAGAATCTTTCTTCTCTACGAAGCAATCGACGAAATTCCTGTCGCCGTGGCCGACCATCCGCTTCACTACGGACATCTTCGCCTTCGGATACCCGAGCTTCTTGAGCGTATAGTTGATGCTCTTCTCTATCGCGCCGTATGCATCGACTATCGTGCCGTCTATATCGAATATCACAAGTTTAAACAGCAATTGAGAATATCTTCTGTTTTGAGGTGCGGCCCGTCACCAGCGTTATGTTAGATTTCGCGGTATCGAAATGCTTAGAGAGGGCCTTTATGACCGCCTCGTTCGCCTTGCCGTCTGCCGGCTTGGCCCTGACCCATACCGCGTAATTCGCGTCATCGATCTTTTCGACCTTCTCCCTGCCGGAGCCGGCCTTGACCTTTACGCCTATCTTCAATTATTTTATCTTCCAGCTGTAGTTGCCCGCCGCGTCTACTGCCTCTATCGGCGTACCCAGGGGAGCATCTTCCTGCAGGCGCTTTGCATATAGCTTCTCTACGTCCTCTAACGAGGCGCCGTTCTTCTGCGATATCGACCTATATATGAGCAGCCTGTCCGCGTTCTCGGCGCTGACCAGGCCTGCCGGAGCTTCGGAGGACCTCGCCTCGACCATGCCCATCCTGTTCTCGCCTATATGGCCTTCTCCCTCATGCATCAAAAGCTCCGCTCTCCTGTCCCTGCGTCCTATCGCCGCCGCCTCGACATCCGCCGGGATAGCTTCCTCAGCGTAAGCGTCAGTGAAAAAGAGGTCCAGTTTCGAGCCGTCCTTCGGCTTCGGGGCGCTCTTGCCCGAGACGATGTCTTCGATAGCGTCGATATCCTTCTCGACGTGCTGGTAGACGTCTAAGCGCATCGTTATGTCGACCTTTATCGGGTCCTTAGGCGCCTTGACCTGCACCGACGCGCAACCCACCCCTAAAAACGCCAAGAATACCGCTGTCGCCGCCAAGATCCTGTTCTTCATGTGCTCCTCCTTTAAAATTCGTGTACCGCTATGGTGAGGTCCCTCTTGCCCTTCGGCCCATCCAGCTTAAGGTGCAGCAATATGGCATCCTTTTCCTTCGAGACCGATAACGTCCCCTTGGTATAATTATAGAGCTTGAAACTGTCCCTGATCATCTCGACCGGCTGTTTCGACTGCTTCGCCAGCGTATTTATGAACTCCTCATCCTTTATGATTATGGTGCCCCCAAACTCATCGGAGGTGAATTCGCCCTTTATCGCGTCGAGCCTCATGTCTTTCCCGCTCAGGGATATATCGCCGCTCATGGAGCCGCTGATATCCACTTTTTCAGAGGCTCCGAGGCCCTTCGCCAGGAGGCCGAGGTTGACGCTGTTCAGCTTCATGACGGCGTTGTACGATATGTCCTTCTTTATCGATGCGTCCGCGCGGATGACCGCGTTGAGACCGACATCTGCGGTGTGTATATCGAGCACGAGGTCGTTTATCTCGAGCGAGTCGACTATGAAGAGCGCGCCCGCCCCCGCCTCCGGGATCCGGACGAGCTCCTTTAACTTGCCCTTCGGGGATTTTATGTAGATGCTGCAGCTATCCAGGGATATCTTCGGTATCGTCCTGTTGAATAACGTGAACGGGGTGAACCGTATATCCAGCTCCTTTACCCTGTATCTGTTGGTATCGCCTTTGGTTATATCTATATCGCTGAACGAGATCAGGTCGACGCTCTTTATCTCGGTATTCCCGACCGTCACCTTATATCCGGGGAAAGAGCCCTTAAGCTGGTTTAACGCGGCCCCGAGTATGAGCGACTTCCCTGCGACGCCCAATATCAGCAGTGCGGCAAGGATGCAGGCGAATATGATATATTCCTTCTTCACAGCACTTCCTCGATAAGCGTATAGATATACCAGCTCGCGGAGCCCGTAAGGTAAAAGTAGAGCCCGCGGCCCTCGTTATTGAAATATTCCGGTATCATCGGGTAGATCTGCGCCCTGTCGCTCGTAGCCATCTTGTATATCGAATCGAGGACCTCTTTGCCCTCTTTCTCGAAGCCCCTCTTGTAGAGGGCGTTCGCGAGCATCACGACCATATGGTTGAAGAACGCGCCGTTCTCCTTGTCGCCGTAGGCGAACCCGAACGCGCGGCCCAGCTCCATATAAAGCGACTTGAAATCGGTGCCGAGGCGGAAACCCCCGAGCCTCCGGTCCTTCAGGTGCCTCTTTATCGAAGCCCACGTCTTCACGACCTGTTCGTCCGTGGCCCCGCCGCTCATTATCGCGAATACCTGCGATTGCAGCTTCATCCTTACGCCGCCCTTCGTCCGTCCTTCGACGCGGCGGCCCCTGTTATCATAATATCCGTTGAAGAAACCCGCGGACGGGAGCCATTCCTTCTCGCCGAGCCACGCGAACATATGGTCCGCCTTCCTGCGCAGGTCTTTTATAAGGCCGGCTATATCGATCTCGACCTTCTGTCCGCTTATCTCCTTTACCGACTCCATGTATTCATCGAGCCGTTTCTGTTTCTGCCTGTAATCGTTATAATCCACCGGCGTGCTCATGCTGTCGAGCAGCGGGAGGAGTTCGACGAGGACCTTCACCTTTTCGTGTTTCTCGCTCATCTTCCCGAGGATCGAGCATATGTCCCAGAGGTTATGCGCGTACATGAAGCTGAACGTCACGCTCTCGCCCCTGTCCGATGCCATATCGAGCCCGTCGTTCCAGTCGGCGTTCTCGAGGCGGATCGCGTTATGCTCTCCGACGTTAAAGAACTGCACGAGGTTCTGGATAAGCAGGTGCTCGAGCACGGTCCCCTTGTATATCTTCCCGGAACCGTCGCGCTGGATGAAATCGGCCTGTCTGAAGGCCTTGTCAACCTCCTTCGCGCGCTTCAGCTGGTGGTCGCGGAAATATTCGGCTTCCTTAAGCATGAAACTTACATCGCCGGCCTTCTGGACGTAAAGGCGGGTGGTCAGGTACGGCCAGATACCGTGGTCCATCCACACGCGGCTTATCCTGTTGCGGTCGGCGATGAACCTGCCGTCCTTCGTGATTATCGTCGCGTTCGAGCCGTCGAGCCGGACGCCCTTGAAACTGTGGAATATGAAATCTTTCGCCTTCTTCGGCTCGGTCAGCAAAAGCGTAAGCGCGTCCTGCCAGATATCGCGCCAGCCGCGCCCTCCCTTGCCGTAATCGAAATGCGGGAGGAACGAGCAGCCGAATAATTTTCGCAGGGTCGGCTGGAGCTTGACCCAGAGCAGCCAGTTGTTATAATCGCCGTCCTTGAACCTGAGCGAAGGCTTCGACAGGTAATTGCGCCAGTATTTTTTCGTCGCGGAAAGGCTTTTCGCAACTTTCGCGGGGGAATTGAGCCTTCGAAAATATTTCAGTGCTGCGGATCTTTTTTCCTCGATGCCCATGACCAAGCAGTATTCCGCTACGGCACCCTTCCTTAATTTCCTGCGCGTGAACCTGAACGCGCCGCAGGCTTCCTTGCCGTCGAAATCCGGGACCTTCCTCGAAGCCGGCACTACAAGTTTATATATCGAGTCGGGGGACATCATGTCCCCCTCGCCGTAGAAGCTCCCGAGCGTAGGGAACTGGCCGACGGGCGCCTTGCCGCCGCCCTCGTAACCGAGGACAAAATACTGCGTCTTGTTCTCCATGTGGCCCTTCTCGTCGAAAATCATCGTGGGCTTCAGGAATATCCCGTGCCTGTCGAGCTCGACGCGGTTCAGGAGCGAACTGACGTGCCTGTGGTCGCGGATGTTCTTCTCGCTGCGGCCGAATAACGGGATGAACGAGGTCGGGGTGATATCGATATCTTTGCCGCTGTCATTTGTGACGCGCACCTGCATGACCTCGACGGGCATGTCGAACGGGACGAAGCTTAGTATCTCGATCTTCAGCCCCGCCGCCCTCTTTGTCACTTTATGGTATAGGAATCCCGCCTCGAGCACGTCGTCATGCGGGGATGACAGCCTGATCACATGGCCGCCGGCTTTGATGAAGAAATCGCGGCGGCAGAATAGGTTGCTGCGGATGTCCTCGATGCCGGCGGGCGGCGTCAGGAAACGGTCGTTGTCGCGCTTGATGTCCCCGCCGAGGTTCGGGCTTATCGAGCTCAATATCCGCCCTTCCCGGTCGGTCAGCGGAAAATACAGGCTGAACCTCTGCGGGTCCTTTACGGTGAACGTCCCATTATCGTCTATAAACTTATATATAGGGGCCATACACTTAGGGGACATACCTCTATGCGTTCCCAATTTCGGGAATCTTCTTTATCGCCTCTTTTATCTTCTCTTCGGGATGCTCGTAGTCCTCAAGCTTGCCCTCGAGGTAAGCATCATAAGCGGAGAGGTCGAAATGTCCGTGGCCGCTGTAATTGAAGACAATGACCTTCTTGTCGTTCTTCTTCGCCTCGTCTATCGCGCAGCGTATCGCATGCGATGTCTCGGGCGCAGGCAGGAACCCTTCGGTCCTTGCCCACATGATCGCCGCCTCGAAGACAGGGTTCTGCGAGTAGGCCTTCGCCTCTATGACCTTCTTCTTCGCCAGCAGCGATACCTGCGGCGCGACGCCGTGGTACCTGAGCCCGCCGGCATGTATGCCCGCCGGGATAAAGCTGTGGCCGAGCGTATACATCTTCATGAGCGGCGTAAGCTTCCCTGTGTCGCCATAATCGTAAAGGTACTCGCCCTTCGTGAGCGACGGGCAGGCGGTCGGCTCTACAGCGATTATCCTCATGTTCTGCCCCTTCAGCTTCTCCGGGACGAACGGGAAAGCAAATCCCGCGAAGTTGCTGCCTCCGCCGACGCAGGCGATCAGCGTATCGGGCTTTTCGCCGATGAGCTCGAGCTGCTTCTTCGTCTCGAGGCCGATGACCGACTGGTGCGTCAGCACGTGGTTCAAAACGCTTCCGAGGGAATATTTGGTGTCATCATGCGTGGCGGCGTCTTCGACCGCTTCGGAGATCGCCATGCCAAGGCTGCCCGGCGTCTCCGGGTCCTCCGCCAGCGCCGCGCGGCCTGAATTCGTCCTGTTCGTAGGCGACGGGAAGACTTCGGCGCCCCAGACGTGCATCAAAGATTTGCGGTACGGTTTCTGGTAATAACTTGCCTTGACCATATAGACCGTGCACTTGAGGCCGAGGGTATTGCACGCGAAGGAAAGCGCGGAACCCCACTGCCCCGCCCCGGTCTCGGTCGAGATGCGCTTGACGCCTTCTTTCTTATTGTAATATGCCTGCGCGATAGCGGTATTCAGTTTATGGCTTCCGGCTGGCGATACGCTCTCGTCCTTATAATATATCCTGCAATTCGTCTTGAGCGCCTTCTCGAGGCGGACCGCCCTTTTGAGCGGCGTCGGCCTGTATATCTTATATACATCAAGGACTTCGTCGGGAATATCTATCCAGCGCTGGCTGCTCATCTCCTGCTCTATCAACGACATCGGGAATATGGGCGCCAAGTCCGCGGGCCCGAGGAGCTTTCCCGTCTGCGGGTTCAACGAAGGCGGCAGCTGCTCCGGAAGGTCGGGCATGATGTTGTACCAGGCTTTCGGGATGTCACTTAACGGCAGAATGACTCTCTCATTGTCCATTGCAGGGCTCCTTTGATTTTGGGGGATATTATACCACAAATTACTTGCGCTGTGGAGGCAAGCCGTGTTTAAGCAGGTCCTGCTGGTGGAAATCCTCGGCCGGGTAGAAAACCCCCGCCTTCGTTATCTGCACCGTTATCTTCCCTTTTAATTTTCCCGACTTCTCGAGCCGGTCCCTCGATTCCTTGGCAAGCTTATCCTGCTCCATATTGCGGTAGAAGACGGCGGCCGGGCCGGGCATCTTCCAGAAGACATCGAGCAGCTGGCTGTAAGTGATCGTCGACGGGTCGAACAATACCTGGACCGCTTCCATGCGGGCGACATATCCGGCCCTTGTCCATATGACGCCCTTGAGCGCCCGGAAAGATTCTTCTGCCTCCCGGAAATTGCCCGCCGCGAATATCGCGAGCTGCGCGGGCTTATACGGGCCCTTGACGAACTTCAGCGCGACACCGTTGATGCAATAGCGCTTCCCTGTCGGCATAGGCCCGTCATCAAAGACATGGCCTAAGTGCGCGCCGCAACGGGCGCAGGTGACATCCACGCGCTCCATTCCGAAATCAAGGTCCTCTTTCAGGTCTATATTAATGGGCGCTGCCGGCTTATAGAAGCTCGGCCAGCCCGTCCCGGATTCGTATTTCGCCGCGGTGCCGAACAGGTCCGTCCCGCAGCAGACGCATTCATAAAGCCCTTCATCCTTGGGCAATTCACAGGCGGTGCCGGAAGGCCTCTCCGTGCCCCTCTGCCGCGTGACCCTGTACTGCTCGGGAGTCAGCACATTCTTCCATTCGGCATTGGTCCTCTCGACCTTCAGTACCTCTTTCACCACGCCCGCCCTCGCGTCATAGATAGGCATCTTAACGGCCGCAGCCTCGGACTTTGCCATACATCCTCCGAAAATAACCAATAAAAATAAAAAGGGGACGTGCCACTTGGGGACGTGTAAAAAAGGGACAGGTCTACGCACGTATCACCTCCAGCCACTCATTTAACTTCTCCGCGAACTCGGCATATGCCGCCCTCTGCTCTTCGGTATTGCGGGAGCGCAGCGCAACATCGTATTTCACGCGTTCTTCAATCGTATCATGCAATACTTCATTTACCGGCGTCACGGCGTTCTTCGTATCGCTTATTCCGTCCCAGTCCTCGTTTACCGGGAAACCGGCCTTCTTCAGCGGCAGGTCCCATGTCGCGTCGACAAGCACCCACCTGCCTCCGATAAGCGCCTTTATCGCGAGGTGGTTACCCGGCGGTATCATCTTCGTGAGCGACCTCAGCTCCGGCGGATATTTTACCGCAGGGTCGTCCCAACTGAAAGAATAATTCGCGTATTTCACTTCGAGCCCGAGCTTCCTGAACTCGTCCGCAAGCAGGACATGCTTCGGGTTGCATGAGCCGCGGTTCTCCTTGAGCATCATCGCCGGGCCCACCGCGGGGTCTCGCATCGCGGCGACGATCGCGTACGGGATATCCCTTATCCGCCTGAAGGCGGATATGCGGGCTTCTTCGTTCATTTAATACAGCGTGACCTCATAAATATCGCAGGTGCCGTCGCCGGAGTTGCCGGGAAAATACAGGTCGATATTGCGCACGGACTGCAGGTCAAGCATCTTGTTGCCGCTCTGGTTCCCATATACGGAGCGGACGGTGAACTGGTCGAACGGATATTCAAACACCTCTATATTGCCTGAGCCGCTGTTCGGCTCGGACGTAAAGCTCTCGCCGTCGGCGCCGTTGATCCCCTTATATTCGGGCTTGCCCATCTCGTCCGCGCCGGACTCGTTCAGGAAGAGCGAGAACGGCAGGCCTTCCGTAACCGACATCTTTATCCTGATGCCTTTATACCCCTGCAGGTCGAAAGTACCGTCGGCATTCTTCGTCTTCACGTCGCACGGAACGCCGAAACCGCAGCCCCATCCGCTGCCGGTCTCGACCGCGACTTTAAGCCGCGCCGCGCCGTCTTCCGCCTGGTCCCTGACGAAGACCAACTTCGCCGAGGAAGAGCCGTCCTTCCAGACACCCAGCCGCCCGGTATTTACGCCGCTGATAACACAGAAAGGCGCGCTCTCGCGCTTCACGTCTTTATTATTGACCTTCGCGTAGCCGCCCGTCTTGACGGCCGCCTCGGGATACCCGAGCGCCGATTTCTTATGTATCGTATCCGCCGCCGGGTTCAGTTTTTTCATCTCGGCGGTCAACAACTCGTATTCCTGGTCCTTGATGTCGACGATGCCGTAATTGCTGTTCTCTCCGTCGAAGCTGCGGCCCTGCGGCGACTGGTCGAAGTACTGGAACCAGCTGTAACCGACCATGTACGGGAACTCCATCATCTGCGTCACGTACTTGTTGAAACCCTCGGCCCTGTCGGCCTGGGTCTTGACGGTCACGTCGGCGCCCTTGTTGTTCCTGTCTCCGCTGCGGTTCTCCATCGCGCGGTACGAGAACTCGGTTATCATTACCGGCTTCTTCGTAAGGAAATAATAATTATCGAAGAGCTGCCTGTCGACTTTCATGTTCTTGCAGTAATAATTGACCGATACCACGTCGCAATACTTGCCGCACGCTATCGCGACGCCGTCAGGCGCGTTGCACGCGAAGCGAACGCCGAGTATGAGGTGGTTCGTGTCGTACTTCCTTATAGCCGACGTTATGACCGAGAAATATTCCTCGGCGACGATACCGGCAAATTCCTCGCGGGCCTCCTTCGCCTGCGCGCCGCGGACCTTCATGAATTCGTCTATCGTGAGGTTATACTTCTCCTTCAGGAACTCCGCGAGTTTCAGCCTTCCGGGCGCGCTGTCCGGGAGTTTCACATATTCTTCTATCAGCGTAGGCGCGTGGCCCGTGGACCAGCCGACATCGCCGTACCACGGAAGCTCGTTATCTATGAAATACCCAAGCAGGTACTTCGCGTCCCTGAAACGTTTGCACTTGCTCGCCGCGGCCGCGTCGGCATTCTCCCTGAACATCGGGTCGAATACGTCGGCCAGGCGGTGGTCTGAGGTCGAAGGGATATTCATTATCACCGTGAAAGGCATATCGTAGAAGAACGTCGCCGGGTCGGACCAGCACCCGATGGTGTTGAACTTCCATTTCTTTAGCCGCTTGACCGTGTTCTTCGCCCAGTCCTGGTTGTCCTTGTAATTCTTGAAGACGTCATAATATTCGGAATTCTGCAGCACGGCGCCGTCGTTGCTGAGGACCACGTTCACGGCCTTCGCGATGAACGGTTTTCCGGCCGGATCGGCAAGCCAGTATTTTCCGTCCTTCTGCATCACCGAGAAGAACGTCTTGCCCTTGGGTATCGACGCCCTCTTGGGGAGGTTCTTGTACGGCTTGTCGGCCTTGAATTCAACCTCCCACACCGAGAACCCCCAGGCGGTCGCCCTGTCGAACATGTCTATCTTCACGAATTTGTATTCCGCGGGTTCCTTGAAATTGATCTTCATGTCTTCGCCTTCGTTGCCGTCCTCGACCGCCGCGAGCGTGTCCCACAGGTTCCCGTCATTCGAACCCATGACGGCATAACGGAATGCCGCGGCCGTTTCCCATTTTATCCCGATGCCGTAAAGCTTGACGGGAGCCTCGAACTCGACCTGCAGCCACTGGTTATCCTTCCATTCGGACTCCCAGCGCGTGATAGGTTTGCCGTCGATGGCTTTTTCTACGCGGTTATTATTATAGTCGGTGGATGCGGTGATATTTTTGATGACATACGGGGGCGCGGCGGGCTCGCCTGAAGTGTCCTTGCAATAAGAAGCCGGTGACAACAATAATTGCGCCGCGGCCAACAGTACAACGCAGTTGATAAACTTTTTCATGCTTCTCCTCTCGATGTTGGTTTACGTCCCCCTGATACCATACCTTTTACTATTTCGAGCCCTGCATTACCCAGTAATCCGTGCCGTCGCTGTATTTCAGGAGATAGAGATGCCTGTTTATGCCCGGCCGGGTGTCGAAGATACGCATATAAAAATCATCGTAAAATTCCGGGCATTCGAGGTAATAGCCGTGCTTGAAGCTCGCGTTATTTATCGCGGTCACATCGATCATCATGAAACGTTCCGGGTCCAGGGACTTCAGGTAGAGCAGGCCCCTCGCTTCCTCGAGCTGGCCGGGGTCCTTGACCCTTAATTTCGTGCGCCCGAGCTTCTTCTCCCCGTCGATTATCCCGCTCATCAGCAGGGCGTCATCATCGGAAGAGACGTACGCGGTCAATTTCTTCGACATGGCCGCAAACTCATCCTTGAATTTTTTATCGAATTCATTGCTGCTTATGTCCGGGGCCGCGAGTATGACATGGTCGATCTCGATATCCTCATCGGCAAAATCGGATTGCGTATAGAGCTTGTCAAACGCGTCGCAGGCCACTTGGCAGCCGAGGCTCGACGCCTCTATCCAGAGTTTTTCCGGCTTGACCTCGCGGACGACCTTCGCCAGGACTTCCGCCAGGTGCGGCCCGGAAGCGGCAGCCAGGGATTGGGCTTTCACGTAACCTCCGATGCTGACCGGCTGGTCGCCCGGCCAATCGAACAATAACACGGGCGTATTGACATCAAGCAGGTAAGCAAAATACGCAGCCTTCATCGCCGTGGCCTCAAAGCCGTCCTTATAGCCGAATACAAGCACGAGCAGGGACTTATGGGGAGACGCCTGCACCGCTTCGGACAACTGCTTCGTGAAAGCGTCCGGGTCCAGTTTTTTTGTTTTCTGGAGCTCGATTATGCCCTTCTTCTTGAGCTGGTCCGGCAGCATCGCCCCTATCCTCACCCTCGGGTCTATCCTGATGTCCAGGGTACCATATGTCGTCTCGTTGGCCAGTTTGGACGTACCGGCCTGCCGGCTCGTTGCGTAAAAGATGTCGACCACCCTGTAGTCGCCGTCTGTTTTATAGTCCAGGCGTTTATAGATGTCATCGAGGGAATATGACGGGCCTTTATGCACGGGAAGCGACGCGCAGCCCGCCAGCGTCGCGCTGCAAAACAATATGACCAAGCATCTGCAAAGTGCGGCGCGGAATGCGCGGTCCCAGATATTTTTCTTTTGATTTGGTGTAAGTTGCGCGTTCGCGGAGCTCGTGGAGGGAAGCGACCTGAAAATTACACCGGCTGGGAGTTTGTTGAACGCCTTGTAAAACATACTTTCCGCTTTCTTGCCGTTGAAGCATACCGTTTTGATGTTCGGATGCGCCTTTAACAGCGATAGTATATCATTAAATTTAGGATTTTTGATATTATTATCTGAGCTCCCTGCCCTGCGGCACGAGCCGATGACGTCCCAGAGGCCGAGACCCTTCTTTTTCAGCACCCTTATCTTTGCCGCATAACCGGGCTTGCCCCCGGCCGCCTGCGGGCCCGGGGAACGACCCGAGTATCAGCACTCTCGTCCGTGAATCGACTATCGGCGCGAGGCATTTAAGCTTTTTGGACATGCTTTATATTACCATTACTCTACGATCAAACATGAATCCTTTTTTGACATCTTTGGAAAAGATATTTTCACGCTCCTGCCGAGTGATTTGGCAATCTTCAATAAGGTGTTCAAAGTAAGGTTATCCTGTTCGGTTCTCTCGATCTGCGAAATAAATTGCTGGGAAACGTTCATCCTTTTAGCAAGCTCGGACTGGTTGAGTTTTTTCTCCTCCCTCATCTCGGCGATCTTCTGGGCAAGCATTACTTTTGCCAATTCTTTCTCGTATAATATCCTAAACTTTTCATCTTTCAGCTCTTCTTGCAAATGGATATTAACGTTCTCTAAGACAATTTTTTTCATATGCTCTCCCTTAGCTCTGCTTTTTCTAGTTTTTGATATACTTCGACTATTACTTTTCTTCTTTGACATATCGCCAGGTCTCCTTTTGGGATCTTATCCGTCTTTTTCTTGATCGCATGAAGAAGAACTACTTTATCTTTCAGGAAAAAGAAATAAAATATCCGGTTTCTCTTCGGGCGTAGTTCATAAATACCGTTTCCCAAATAATCTGCCATTGGACGCTTAAGATTCGGCCCTTCATGCAAAAGTGCTGCGAGATGCGCAAAATATTTAGTTCTCTCGTTTTTTGAAAGGCTGATAACAAATTCTTTAACCGGGTTCCTTTCCCTATGGTCCAGGAAGTAATATACCTCGTAAGCCATCCATGCCTCCTTAAGTATACAAGTTATAACTTGTATTGTCAATACGTCTTTTTACCGCCCTATTGTAATAGACGTAAAAGGGGGCAAAAAACTTTCAAAAAAATGAGGTCACAAATTGTGACCTCAAGATTACAACCTCTTTAATTCACTAAAGTTAGGATCTCCCGGTTTTCTTTTTATCTTTCTCATCATCCACAAGGAAGCCTATTTTACGTTTCGGTTTCTCTTCCGGCGGGGCCATTAATTCATCTATAAGCTGATAAATCGCCGTAATATGCCGCCCATGTTCGCCCAATATTTTACCATGCTCTTTAACTTCCTGAACGAGTTCTTTGTGCTCGATCAATAACTCTCTAAGCCTTACGAATGCACGCATTATTGCAATATTCATCTGAATTGCCTTCTTACTGCGCAGTACGCTGGAGAGCATTGCTATCCCTTGCTCTGTAAAAGCATAAGGATTTTCTCTCCTCACTCCGCCCCAACTTGAAATCACAATTTGTGATTTCAAGATTGTAACCTCTTGATCTGTAAGGAGAAACATAAAATCCGAAGGAAACCTTTCGATATTGCGCTTTACTGCCTGAACCAGCGCCCTCACTTCTACCCCGTAAAGCTCAGCCAGATGCACGCTTAGCATTACCTTTTTGTCCCGTATGACAAAGATCTTCTGCCTTACTATCTCCTGCTTAACCAGTTTGCCCATAAAAACTCCCTCCTCTAGCTCAATAGACGCTAAAGGAGGGAGAAAACTTTCAACTATTTTTGAGATTCCATTTTGGAATCTCATCTTGAGGTGCCTTTTTGGCACCTCATATTTGATGTTCCAATTTGGAACATCAAGTTTTCAGATATATTCTAATTTTATCGTGACTACCTGCTAAAATGAATTCAATCAAATCACCATTCCACCTGAAAATTACCCGCATTTTGATTCCACATCTGATCTCCCAATAATCGTCTTTAAGACGCTTCAGGCCCATTCCCTTTTTAACTAGCGCGCTTTGGCTTAATATATCGATCGCTTGTATCGCGACAAGTTTTATGTTTTCTTTTTCTTCGGAACTTAACTTCTTGATAGAGTCTTCGAACGATGGCTTGAACTCATATCTCATAAACTCCTGATATGCTTCTTGGCTTCTTCGGCAGATGCGAATATTTTGCCTTTTGCGCCGGCCAGCTGCTCGATCTTGCGCCATTCCTCGGCTGTGAAAGCCGACGGCTCGACGCTTATCTTGCACTGGGAAAGGATTATCCCTGCCTTATCAATGCAAAACGCCACGCAATTGCCCTTGTCGAGCTTAAGCAGTTTTCTTACTGCGGCCGGCAAAGTAACCTGCCCTTTTGATGTGATCTTTGACATTCCGACTACGGTCATGTTATCCTCCATTTCCTTACTTTCTTACTTCCTTACCTATACATAGTTTAACCGATCCCGGGCCGGATGTCAATATGCCTTTTACAGCCATGAAGCGCCTCCTTTCACAGTAATAGACGTAAAAGGAGGCGCAAAACTTTCAACTATTTTAGAGATCCCGGAACGGGATCTCACTCCGTTATCGCAAAATCCGCATGCACGACCGCGAAGACCTTCTTCTCGAGCGATGAGGTATCGTTGCTGCCCCAGTCCGAGACCTCGGTCGAATTGACCGGCGTTATCTGGAAGACGCCCATATCCGCCGAGCGTATCCTGCCGACCCTGTTGCCGGCTGCTGACGCTATCTGTTCGGCCCGTTTCTTGGCATCCGCAGATGCCATGCCGAGCATCTCGAGCTTCAGCTCCGCCAGCTTGGTGTAAAAATACTGCGGCGGGTGCGAAACGAACCGTATATCCTGCTCGATCAAGCCCGTCGATTCGCGCGACACGGCGGTTATCTTGGCGACGTCGGCCGAGCGCACTTCTATCCCCTGGCTGAGGTTATAGGCCTCGATCTCGTTGGTGGCGATGCCCTTCTCGTTCTTCTTGTAGATAACCGCCGTCTCCACCTGCGAAACGATCGTCTCGCCCTCGGTCATCCCTTTGGACGCGAGGTAGGCCCTGACCTTGGCCGTGTCCTCTTTTAACCTGGCGAACGCGGCCTTCATCTGCGGGTCCCGCGCCGAGAACTCGGCCGTCCAGACCGCGTAATCCGACGTTATCCTCTTCTCGGCGGAGCCGGTGACGTTTATCACCTCTGCCGAGGCCTTCTTGAACTTCACCATCCCGTTCGTCAATATCACCGCCGAGCCTACCGATGCTGCCAAAAAACACACTCCAAAAATGACATACTTACCCATCTGCTTCTCTCCCCTTACTAAATTTTGCGTAGCAAAATTTACCCGCAGGGCCCGACAGGGCAAATCTCCGCGAGATTTGACCGCGCTTATCGGGGTAACCCCCGTGGGGTCCCCTGCTCGTTTATCTTTACCGCTTGCCCGGCATCATTGTTTGACCTCCATCACCTCCTTCGCACTATGCCGGTGCAAACAAAATCACGCTGCGTAATTTTTTAGGCTGAAGACAGCTCCTCTCCGGAGGTTTTGCGGTCGGTAAACATACGATTAGACCGTATACTTTAATATTTAATCTGTCTATTTTAGTAAGATTTGTAATTGGAGGACGGCGCATCAACTTCTTCTCAAGTCTGTTCCTTCTCTATGCGAGATCCTTTATCATAGATGTTTTGATAGCTCTTCAATTGCAGTAATTATATATGGCATCTGCGGAATAATAGTTTTCATATCAACATTTATTAAAGGATTATGAGCAGCCGTATCTCCTAAGAATTTTATCCCTTTAATTTCTTTTGCCGTCTTGGGTGTTAAAATATGAATGCCATAAATTTTTTCCGAAGATGCTTTATTAATCATATCTTCTAACCCAACTAATCCTCCAGCTTTAGTTTTGTCTTCTATTCTAGCTACAATACCTTGCTTAGCAAAAACTAAATAAATTAATTTTTCCAAAATCTTTCGAAATAGAAAAGCGCTACATGTCCCGCTTTCGCCGAAATTATTCTTTAAATCCTTGAGCTCTATTTCAAAATCCTTCTTAAGTTTTTTAAGTAATCGAACCGAAAACAACTCTTCTTCGACTTTTAGTATTTTTCTGGTTTTAGCAACAACCCGTAATGCTTCTTCTTTTGTCATGCTAGTTAAGAACCAAAAGTTACCCTGATAACCTTTTGGCCTAATAGCGTGAAGAACACCCTCGGCCATAAACTTCTTCATATAGCTTTGTACTTCATTTGGCTTTAATTTTCTTCCAAAAGTGCATCGAATCTCAGTAATCAAAGCTTGCGTTGTTTTAGGCGAGTCAAAAAAACCTTTTATTATAAGGTTTCTAATAAATTGGTGCTTGCTTCCTTCTTGCAGTTGAAGATTTCTAGCTTTTTCTTTTAACAATCTACCAGACATAGGCAAGAATTTTTTCCCCTTTTATAGTCTTACTGGCAACCCTTAATTTTTTTCTCGCCTTCAATCTTCTTAAAGCGGTGTCAACCCTGTCAAGCTCACAATGGTATATTTGTGAAAGTTCTTTATGAACTTCACTAGCACTTTTTGGTTGTTTAAATATACCTCGGTCGCGCATCATTAAAATTAAATCTGGCAAGCTATTCTTTATGTTGGCTTTAGATGTTTTACCTAAACAACTAACATTAGTGGTTGAACTAAAAACTGCTTTTTCTAAGCGTTCCAATCTTTTTATAATTCGCCTTTGCTCTTCCTTGCTATTCATCGGTTACCTCCTTTTTGCATATTTCCATTTCTTGTCTCCCTTGTCACGAAATCGAATCAATTTTCGTTTTCTAACTAAGCTCAACAACCCCATTGAAATAGTCGCATTTGAATAGTGCCGACCTTCTTGTTTAAGCCGCTCCATAATTTCTGGCAGTTGTTTTGGGCTATCAAAATATTCCTCTTCAACCAAAATCCTAAGCCCTCCTGTTGCGCCCGACATATCCTTTTCTTTTTTTCCTAAACCCGGCTGCTGTTCCTTTGTGTTTATTCTAATCTTACCCCCAGCTAATTCTACCAATTCATTTACAAGGGTTACGATTTGATCGGCTATCTGCTTTGCGTCTTTATTCATTATTTTCCCCTTTGATAATATTTGTATACACCTTTTTCTGGTTTGTTTCTACCGAGTATTTTTTTTCTCACAAGCAGTAAAATAGGTTTCATAAGTGAGGTGGTTGGCTTACTAGTCCCCTCGTCTCGGAGTTTTTTCTGAATATCAGATATTGTTTTAGGCTTTTCAAAATATCCTTCTTTAACAAGGTCAAATACTTCTTTTGTTAATCCACTAAAACCCTCTTTTACTGACGATGCCTTTGTTCCTTTCCCTTGTGGATAATCTTGCTTTATGGACAAAGAACTTTTTAACTCCATCAAAAGGTTTTCAATCTCCTCAATTATTTCTTTACTATTTTTCATTTTAACTCCTTTTTTTATTCCATATTAATTTACATTAGTAACCAACGATTTAACTCTTTGTATTTGAGACAATTATCGCATATATTTTATTATATGTCAAGATAATTCTAAAATAATTATATACATTAAATTTTTTGATGACAAAATATGACTGTTTTATAGCTTACTATTAACCATTGCTTACTATATTTAATACTTTATTTTATGACATATAGAATTTGTTCTTGGATACTTGATTTTAAGCCTTGGTTTACTTATTTCCAAATAATCCTACTTTTTAATAAACCCTTTAACAAATAAGGCAACCTTTTAAATTTAGAGGGTTGCCTAAATAATTTAACTATATACTATGTGTCGAACAACGCTTGTAGGGTCGCATCTCTTGGGAACACTCTGCAATCTGTCCCTTTTTTATAAGTCCATAGCTGCTCTTGTGCAATTGCCTATTATTCTTTGGCTTGCTTTCTCAAATCTTGCCAAGAATGTTGTCTAACTTTTCCGGTATGGTTGACAGAGAATATATAAAGAAGGAGTTTTTTTGCAACTTGCCAAGGTATACGTCTTATAGCAATTTTGGCGGCTGGTTCGGGCAAACCTATGCCATAGTAGTAACGGGCATTTCCAGTTTTCATGCGTGTAATTATCTGGCCAAGAGAATAGACGAATGCTGTCTCCCTAACTGATTTAGCGGACTTACTGGTTGATTCTCCTTTAGTTTCAATAAAGAAATAGCGGGAATATCTATTGTGCCGGACTTTAATATCGACACCGTGTTCTGCGGTCTCTTTTTCGCGTAAGCCGCGATCCCAGCCTTTGCGAGCTAAATAATTGATTATTGAGCGCCGGACAAATCTTTCTGATATTACTTTAGCCACAACGGCACCTCTTAACTAATTTTGTCTTTATAACTCTAAATCGGCTAATAAGCTTTCACGTAATAACTGGACTCCAACAAGGCCAGCTGGATAATTCTTTTGGAGAAACTCTTTTTTTTCTGTCTCATATGCTGTTTTTATTTTACCTAATGCTATGTCAACTCCTTTATCTTCCAAGATTTCTTCTTTCCTGGAACTTAGCAGCCATTTCTTCAATACGGCAATAAATGCCGCATAGCCAGTTGTTTTAATTAAAATTGATCTGCCGGTTTTATCGTTCCACTGAGTCTCCCACGTTTTAGCAATATTGTAAAAATATTTCCAAATAATTTTCATAATTTCTTTATCTTTTTCATATACAAATAATTCTCTCAGCGGGTAGTTAGGATATATTTCTAGTTTTTCAGAACGCAATAGCCTATTTTCATCTTCCTCCCAATTCTTAGTATACAGATCCATTAAATGCTTACAGAAGGTTGATTGGCTTAGTCTCCCCTGACTCCATTCATCTTTGGTGCCTAACATCAGTAATTTTTTATAAAACGGCGATCCTTCTGTAGTGTTTAATATTTCTGCAATGTCATGAGCAGTTTTTTGTGGACTGCGAAAATTAGAATACCCAAACAGTTGAAATGCTATCGATGGATTGACGGTTTTTTGGGTACTGTTAATTTTAGAAAATATTTGCGCACATTTAAAAATATCTAAATCAATAAATACCGTAACTATCACATTGAAATTTTCTTCAGCAGCATCTAGTGCTGCTGAACGATGCTGACCATCAATTATGCGAGCAGCACCTTTTTCATTTACTAGTTTTAATATACTACATTTTGTTTGTTCTATGTCATCCCAGTTTTCAATGTACTCTGAATCGATTGAAACAATTATGGCATTTGGAAAAGTACTATTTGGAGTAGATAAGTAATCTCTGATAGAGTCTACTCTATCTTCTGCTAAAGCTCTTTGATAACCTGCATATTTTGGAATTTTAAGTCCTTCCAAGCGGATACGATCAACTTCTGCAATACTATATAAATCTTTTGCGCGCATCACTCCTACGTACATATTCCAACTGGATTGACTCACTTTTATCACAGGTATTTCAATAAAATTCATGGTTCTGCCCTTATATTTTTGGTAGAGCGTTTGTTTCGCCTGCAAGTCCTTTTGGTTCTGGAGGCGTTTCTGGTTCTTTTTCTTTATCCATTTCAATTCCTTGTTCATTTAGCCAAATAAGTGAGGAGCAAATCATGCAACCAAAGAATATTACTATACTTATTATCCATAATCTAAACGATGCCGATGGACACTCTAGGCCGAGACATATTAAAATCCCAAATATAGACATAAGAAGAAGTATCCATAAAAATATTAACACGGATGAAAGTCCGATTTCTTTTTGTTGATCAGATTTTAATCGTATATATGACACACCGGAAACTGCTAAAGAAATTGCGCCTGTTACTAAAAATATGTCATATCCAGGCATAAAAAGGCTCGAACGCTTTAGCACCATCCAAATAACCGCAACAGCCAGATATGAAATTAAAATACCACCCATATTGGCCATAAGCCATACAATATATTCCTGCCACTTAGTAACAAGTACTTTTAATAGCTCTTTCCATTGCATTTTTTTAACTCGATTTTGTTTTACTTATTTAATATATCTTGCAATAAACCACTCTGCGCAAATGATAAGTTGAGGACATAATCGATATTATTGAAAGCCTTTTTTATCTGATTTACCTGATTTCTCCAGCATCCCGCACCATCTGTAATCCAAATAAAGCCCCATCCAGATCTGATTAGCTCATTATTTCTATTAATATATGAATCTACTATTTCTTGAGGCTTAGATCCTGGGCCCGAATAGTAATTAACTTCGACGTTATAGCATAATGAGGCTGTTTTTATAATATAATCAAACTTCCGTTCTTCCATTCCAACGCATTTGGGGATGCCTTTTATATCACTTATACTTTTGAAAGTCTTTTGGGAATATATTTGGACATTTCTAATTTTACTAAGGATAGGAGCAACCAACGCCTCCATAGCTGAACCACTTCTATTTTTTCGAGCATTGGTATCTAACCCGGTCTCTACACCAAGAAGATAATCTCTCAAATCTTTAATTTTAAACTCTGAAAAAAGAGACAATATGCCAGAGTTATCGCAAAAAGAAACTGCTTCTTTGATTTCGGAATCGCTCAAAGACTTTTTATTAAAACTATACTTTTTAAAAGATGCAATGGGATTCGCTGGGTCTCTTATTACAGCTATATCTAAGTCTCTAACAGCGATGATAAGCGGAAGAACTTTTAAGGTTTCTGGATTTTTTTTAAGTATTTCACACAACTTAACCTTTATATCAGATGCTCCTATAAGATAGTTGAGTATATTTATCTCGTAAGTGTATTTTGCAACATTTTCTTTAATTTTATCCCAATCACAAAAATAAGAAAATGTCATATTAGATTCAAGGCATGTATCTAAAAACTTATCTAAGACGCCATCGATCGTGCCAACCTTTAAACATTTCTTATACAGCGATAAGTTTTTCAATATTATTCTCCGCAAGTCTTACTTCTTCTTTACCTCGCTTAGCATTTTGTTCGGAATTAAAACGTTTAATAGAAAGACTTAAATATTCTTCGTTTCTATCGACTCCTATAAAATGACGATCAAATTTATACGCTGCAATCCCTGTAGTGGAAGACCCAGTAAATGGATCAAGTACGATATCGTATTCTTTTGTTGATGCTAAGATTATCCGCTCTAAAAGAGCTAATGGTTTCTGGGTAGGATGTTTTCCAAATAACTTTTCTTCTTTTTTCGGAGCCGTAATAGCCCACAGCGACTTCATTTGCTTATTATTATTCATTTTGCGCATTAAACTGTAGTTGAAACAATGCTTGCTATCTTTATTTTTCGCAGCCCAAATAATAGTTTCGGTCGCATGCGTAAAATATCGGCATGATAAATTAGGTGGAGGATTTATTTTATCCCATGCTATATCGTTGAGGATTTTAAAACCAAGTTGTTGCATTGCATAGCCAATAGAATAAATAACATGAGATGTGCCACTAACCCAAATAGTTCCATTTTTAGTGAGAACATTTTGGCAACGTTTTAGCCATTCCAAGTTAAATTTATGAGTTTCGTCTATGCCTTTTGATCTATCCCAATCACCTTTATTAACACAAACCCGTTTCCCGGCATGACAGGACATACCTCCGTTTGATAAAAAATAAGGGGGGTCTGCAAAAATCATATCTATTGAATTATCTGGAATACGAGATAAGATATCCAAGCAATCGCCTTTAAATAGCGTGAATTTTTGTTTCTCATCTACAAAGTAGGGCTCACTTATGATATTTCGAATATGCTTGAATGCTTGCTTTTTTTGAGTTGCGTAAGGAATAGTAGCCATTTCTGCGGTAGGAAATCCTCCTAAGGTCTCATTTACCAAGTTCATTTTAGCACCTCCATATTCATACGTCAATGTAAGGTTTCTTTGCTTCCCTTTTACAATAGACGCTAAAAGGAGGCATTTTCTTTCAACTATTTTTCTGCCTATATTTTACTCCAAAACTCCTCACATTTCATCGGTATTGCCCTCGCATCCTTAATAATTAAAAATATCTTTAATTGCAAAATTATCTTCCGGCTTTAGCGCGCGAAGTGCATTCAAGATCTTATGTTGAATATTAGGGGTTAACCGCCTCCCCTTGCGGCCCTTTTGCACCATCTTATGTGACAACTGCTCAGTGGAAATTTTAACAAGATCCGAGTTTGAAAAACCTAGCCGCACCATGATCCCGTCAAGCGGCTGGATGCCTAACTCTTCCTTCATATCTTACTCCAAAACTCCTCGCATTTCATTGGTGTCGCCCGTGCATCCTTCGCATAAAAATACAGCGAGCGGTCGGAGGAGACGACGCGCAGGTTGCGGCGCTGGCGCGGCGGGATGCTGTCTATGTGGCGTTTGATCCAGCTATCGGCGTTCCGGGCCGCGACGACATGCAGTTTCGCCGTGCTCCTGTTCGGTATATCGAGATATTCATTCTTGCTGTCGAAAACGACGGTAATCGGGTCGGCATGCGTCTCCTGGAACTTCTCCAGGATAGCGATCAGGTGCGCGGCGCCGGCCAGAGCGTCGTCATAATCAATCCCTGAGCCTTCTTGGCGGACCATGTTCCAGCCGTCGATCAGTATGGGCATGTTACCTTTGGTATATCCTCGAGTTTTCGAGTTTTTTTATCTTCTTTATAGGAAAAAGGGTACGTTCACGGGCATCAAAGAATGCCACCATTGTATTGTAAGGGAATTTCATGTCGGCGTCCAGCCGTTCCCGCAGGCTGTCGACCCGTTTCTTCGACTCAGGCACAAACCATTTCCGCGTCGTGATGATCCCGAAGACAAAATAGGGGGAATCCGGGAAATACTTAACCTTCTTTCTTGCGTAATAGGCCTCCTTTACCTCCGGAAAAAGGGCTACTTGCTTCCTGAGGCACTCTATCTCGGCCGCGGGGAGCGAGTGGGACTCGTACTCGTCGCTCGCTTTGAATAAATACCTCTCCTGCATCCCCAGCTCTGCCTCCTTAAGGAGCTCGGCGCTGCGGTCCTGCCAGGCCTTGGCCTCTTCATCCCTGCCGCAGTCTACAAGATATCTGTATACCGCCTGATGCCCTTGTATTGGAACGTTTATGTCTTTCTCGGCGGCCTTTTTAAGGAATACAAGGCCGTCCTCCTTGTCACGCATTATCAGTATCCTGCCCAGGGTGTAGTTTATCCATAAATTCCCGGGGTCCATCCTTAGCGCTTCGTAATATATCGGAATTGCGGCGTCCACGCTCTTGGCCAGTTCGGTCGCGTAACCGAGTTCGCGCATCTCTGAGGATATCAGCGGCGAGGTCGCGGCTTTCACCTCAAGCTCTTTCAGCGTCTTACCCGCTTTCTCGACCGCAGACCGCCTTGCCGCCCATTCGCGAGCCATTGCCCTCTTCCAGTCGCCGCTCATCGACTCTTTTATCGTCCCGAAATTGTTGCCAAAATAATAAGCGGCGGACGTCTCCTGGGGGACGCCTTCATAGGATACCTGCTGTTTCAGCGCGGCTATGCGTTCCGAAAATGACGGATGCGGGTCATCGGTCGACGGTTTGCGCGCTTTCGCTTTTTCGAGTGCGGTTTTTGCCTGTTCAGGGGTGATCTCCGACTTGATAGCCTCCATCATCCGGTCATAAAAGTCTGCGGGCGGTTCGGGCATTTTCTTGTCGAGGTTATAGATATTTTCGTAGAATACATCCATCACGAACGGTGCGATCGCCTGCATGTTTATGAAGGCACCGGCGGCTTCTTTCTCCTGCGCGTAACGGGCGCTGTATGCGTCGGCGATCTTCTCATGGTCCCTGACCAATACGAACGAATACGCCTCGAAACGCGGGACATACCACTCGAAGAAGCGCCTGAACAGGAATGTGAATGCTTTTTCCTGAGAAGCGATATTCTGGTTTAACTGGTGCCAGGTCGTGGTCACGCGGTACATCCATACGCTGAAAAGACCGTGCGCTTTCGAGAGATGCCCCATCTCATGGGCAAGCACGGCCTTGAGCTGGTTCGGCGTAAGCATGAGCATCAACGGAAAACCTATCACGAGATAATTCTCGTACCAGCCGAAGACTCCCAGGCGCGGCCTCTGGTAGACCGACGCGTTTATCTGGTGGTCGATGATGATATGGTGTATCTTCGGACCCTTAAGCGCACGCTTTAATTCGTTTATTGTATCGAAGAGCTGTTCCGCTTCTTCACGGCATAGTCGGTACCCGACGGGCGGCGGCAGTGATACCCACAATGAGCGCAATATAATGAAAGCTAGTCCGCCTATCCAGAATATCCCCTGCCCAACAGCGGTTTTCGATCCCTTTGGCTGGATAAGCAACCATACCAATAACGCAAGCAGGGCTGCCGCCAACGTAAGGACGGCAAACAGGTAAAGATACCCCAGTGCAGCAAAAAGGAACAGCCGGATCAGGTAATATTTCGGGTTCGCCTTGAATTCGCGGTCCAGGCGCTCTATAAGGGAATCAAAGGCATTGCGTTTCAATTTGCTCCTCCGGTAGCTCCGGTACAGCACTCAAATGATATTATAGAAAGGGCGAGGGCTAATACTATGCGCGGGTCTATCCTGCTATCGGGGCCATCCTTGATCCGGATCTTAAGCTCAAGCTCCTTAATGCCTGTATAGAATACGATCTCTCCTGCCTTCTTCTTGTTCATGGTAAGATTGTAAAATTTTTTATGAGCGAAGCAATATAGACAGACTACATTGATGATCTTTTTTGCAATTCCCCAGGAGGGGTCATAATACATCTCCTCGACTTCTATTACGGTATTATCCTTGTTATCCGATACGATCCATCCTCTTCTACCCACTTGTCTTTTAAAATGATACTCCACGGTCTGGGACATATTAATATAGTCATACACATAATTGGATAGGGGCTGTTTTTGGATACTGAAAATCCTGCCGGCCTTATCGCTTCCGCTATATAAGTCGGCTCTTGTCCCCGCATATTCCAAGGGATGTTCGGCATATAAAACCGGCTCCGGATTCCCGTCGGCCATTATATCGTACTTTTGGATTACCTTTGCGAATTCCTTTAATGTCGATGCATCTCTGGACTTTATTACATAAGTGCTGCTTTCAAACGGGCCGTGCATGTCCTTTACCTCCGGTTGGTTCAATCAATGAATTTCCCGGTGCTTTCTACCTTGACCTGACTGCCGCATTTCGGGCAATACTTGAAATCATTCGCTGAATCCACCGATTTGAAGGGCTTCTTGCAGGAAGGGCATTTATACAACGAAACTGCCTTGCCTGTACCGGGATCCCAGGATTGCGCTACTGGTTTAGGGGGCTTCTCCCTCCCCTTTAACCGCGGAACAGGCAGATGGCCTTCCCTGAGATACTCCAGATAAACGACTTTCCCGCAGCCGGTGCAGTAACCGATAATATAATCGGACGTATTTGACGGACCCATACATAATTCCGTGGTGAACCCGCAATCGGGCTTTGTACAGGCGGCTTTGAATACCTGCGAGGCAGAGGCGGGAACGGTATTCAATAAAAAGATGAGCGATAGCCCAAAGATCACTGAATAAATTGTGTTTTTAGCCATATTTATCTCCTTTACCTCCAGCAAATATCGTAAAAATCACACGTGTTAGGCGATTTGCCGCATTTGCCGGGTTTCTCGTCGATCTCCGGCAGTTTGGCGAAGTCGAGCTTCTTGATGCGGTGGCGGATGTCTTTTATGGCCGACTCAAGCTCAGCAACCATATCGTCGGTCAACTCGACCTTCTTCTTGACGAATCCGCCCGCCTCGAGGTCGTGCTTTGCCACCGACTCTTTGGCCGGGTCGAGGAAGACGAGCACACCTTCCTTCACCTTGCGGCCCTGCGATTCATTTTTGTCGTTGTCGAAAAGGAGTTTGTACGCGATGAGTTGGCGCAGGTAGCCCTCGAACTCGTCACTTGAGACCGGGATCTTTTTCGAAAGGGAATTGTTAATGCCTTTGACATGCTTATCCGGTTCACCCGTTTTATAGTCAACAACCCGGATGGCGGCGCCAACAGCGCCGCTCAGGGCTTCGGTCTTGTCATATTTTCCGGAAAATTTAAGGTCGTCTTCTATCTGGACGACGAGCCGCTTCTCGAGGCCGAGCGGCTTGACCGGCAGGCGCGACTCTTCCTTGAACCAGGCCTTGAAAGTCTCGACCTGGCGCAGGCAGGCGGTCTTTATTGCCGCTTCCGGGGCTTCGTGGTTTAATTCCTTGGCGAATGCTTCCTTGAAAAACGCGAAATCCGGGAACTTGCCGGTCTTCATGAACTTGCCGTAGACATCCTCGAGCGCCTTGTGCGCGCAGTTACCGAAGACGAGCGACTGCTTCTTGCCCGACGGGAGCATTAGGACGTCATCGTACAAATATTTGCGCGGGCAGTTTATGTAATTGTTGAGCGCGGTCGGGTTGAGCGATAATTCGGCGACGAGGTCTTTCAGGACCTTATCCGTGCCGACGAAGGGGTCCTGGGCGTCGGTGACGGTCAGGACCGATTTGAGCAACTCCTCCTCTTTCCTATTCTCTTCTTTTGACTCAACGCCTGACAAATAAGAACTTGGAATTGCACTTTCTGTCGGGCTCGCCGTATAGATGAGGTTCGCCTTGGCGCGCGTCGAGGCGACGTAGAATAGGCGCGTCTCGTCGTAATAATCGAGCTGTTTTAAAATATCCTTGTCGGTCGGGACCTCCTTCGACTTGTAGACCTCGGGCGGGAGCGGGATCGAGACGCCCTGCGGCCGCTTCGGCCAGCGCTTCTTCTCGAGGCAGAACGGGATGAATACCGTGTGGAATTCGAGGCCTTTCGAGCCGTGGGCCGTGTAGATGCGCACGCCTTCCTGTGTGGCCGTGACGAGCTCGCCCTGGAGCGGCATGCCGTGGGCCTTGCGCGTCTCCAGCTCGTCGATGAATTCCTTGAGCGTGATGCCCGGGCGCGCGATGTCGGATTCCTTGACCATGTTGACGAATGATGTCAGCGCGCGCAGGTCGCGGATGCGCAGGAGGTCGTTTTTATCATATTTTTCGAGGATAAATTTCATTACTCCGGCGTCTTTGATATATTGCATGAGCATTGCGTGGACGGGCTTCGATTCGGCTTCGTAAAGCAGAGCTGCAAGAGGGGACGTGTCACTTGGGGACACTCCGCTCTTGCGGCCTGTCCCTTTCTCACACGTCCCCATATATTCACTGAACATCGAAACCGTCGGGGCTTCGCCCTTCTTGCGCTGGTCGTATTTCTTCGCGCGGACGCCGGCGATGAAGCGCAGGACGTCGTTCATCGGGATGCGCATGTAATCGGCGGTCAAAATGCGGTAAAGATAGGCGTCCTTCTGCTCGACCTCGATATCCGGGGTGTGCGCGAAATAGAGCACGTCGAGCATCTGGCGGACGCGTTTCTCTCCGGCGATGTCCTCCTTGCCGTCAGTGGCGTACGGGATGCCGGCGCGCAGGAAAGTGTCGACGATCTTGAGGATGTCGTCGCGCTGGCGCACGAGCACGGCGACTTCGTCGAGCGGGACCTCCTCCTTCTTCGCGATCTCCTTTATGCGGCGCGCGATGAAGAGCAGTTCCTCGGTCTCGGTCGTGAATTCGTCATATTCGATGGTCTTCTTCTTGAAATCTGTCTCCGGGGCGAGCTCTTTTGCGTGGACGCGTTCTTTTACCGGAAGGTTATTTATTATGCGGCCTGCGAGCGAGATTATCTCTTTAGTTGAACGATAGTTCTTTTCGAGCGGGATCTCTTTTAAATTAGGAAATCTCCTCTTTAACTCTCTAAAGTTCGCAACAGAAGCACCTTGAAAGCGAAATATTGATTGATCATCGTCACCAACGCAGCAAAGATTAGAGTTGCCTGTCCCCAAGTGACACGTCCCCAACTCAAATAGCAGGTCCATCTGCGCGCCGTTGGTGTCCTGGAACTCGTCGACCATGATGTAGGTATACTGTGAGCGCAGCGCGCGCGCAAGCTCGGGCTCGTTGCGGATCGCCTCGACCGCGAAAAGTATCATGTCATCGTAATCGTAGCGGCCGCGGTCATCAAAAAGCGCCTTATTTTTGCCCGCTTTGTACTCTTCATACAGCTTATATACGGTGGCGAGGGCCTTGAGGCGTTCGATGTGCTTTTCTTCGATGTAGGCGCCGTCAGGCTCGGTTTTTTCGATAATTTCGGCGAACTGCGCGGGCGAGACGCCTTCCCTTTTAAGCTCTGTTATCCGCTGGCTGATCTCGCGCTCAAAAGCGTATGGCGCGCGGAACGGCCGTATCTTGTCGATGCCCTCGGTGTTATCCAAAATATATTCAAGGAGCTTTATCTGCTCGATGTCTGTTATCTGGACGCGTTCCTGGATGTATTCTGCGGCCTCATCGGATTCAAGGACAACGGTGTTCGCGAAGCTGTGGAATGTTGCCGTTTCTACGTTATAAGCAGCGGGGCCTAGGATTTTTACGAGCCGCTCTTTCATCGCCTTAGCGGCCGCATTCGTATAGGTAAGAATGAGGATATTCTCGGGCTTGGCCTTCTTAGACTTGATGATATTCGCCGCGCGCACCGACAAGAGCTCGGTCTTTCCCGTTCCCGGCCCTGCGAGGACTAAAACGGGGCCGTCGAGTGTCTCCGCGGCTAATTTTTGCTTTTCATTTAAGTTCAAAACCGATCTCCGGGTTCCCGCGCAGGGTATTCCCCACCGGGCAATGCTGGACGAAACGCATCAGCCCTTCCTTCTTCTGCGCGTCGAGCTCGACGCCATTCAGGTCTATCGAAATATCTATCTTCTTGAATATCATCTGCGGCGCTTTTACGAGGTCCGCCGAGACGCTGATGCTGAATTCCCCGATCGGCAGTTTCATGTCGTCCGCGTAACGCCTGAGGAATACGCCGGCGCACGCGCCGAGCGCCCCTAAAAGCGCGTGCAGCGGGCTCATGTTATTTTTTTCGGCGGTATCTATCGTCATCTTCGCCGCGCCTGATGTGACATTAAACGTGCTGCCTTCTTTGCAGGAAACGTCGACTTTATACATTTTACCTCCTACTTAAGAAAAAATATGCCTATTATCACCGGTATGATAACGAACGCCAGGACGCTGGCTATGGCCCTCACGATGCTGATATTGTGCATTATCCTCAATCCCGTGATCACTAAAATTATCCATATTACGTTGCTCATCGTCCCGCCGATGAACGGGATAACGAAAAATATGTACGCGGCGGAGCTGTAAGCCGTGACAAGGAACGTCGTCTTGAAGCTTCCCGATGCCCCCGCAACGATAAGGCACGCGTGGAGCAGCGCGGCTATGACAAATACCGCTATTGAGGATACTATCAGGATGGCGGCTATCGTCGCCGGCGATAATGTAAGCGTTTTGGAATTCGCGAAATATCCCGCGGACGCCAGCATGGCGTCGACCGACACGGATATTATCACCGATACAAACGTCAGCAGGAAACTGAAAGCGTAGGCCTTCCGGTAATCCGGCTTTCGGCCGCTGAGGCTCCCGAAGAATTCCCGCGGTTTCAGCGTGACTTTGGCGCAGGTCTTCAGGATCCACAAAAATATATTCGAGCTGTCTGTCATGGCCCTATTTCTTGAGCAGGTACTTGCGGTTTTTGATGGTGATGAAGTTGGACCAGAGCTTGTCGCCGTCGGACTGCTGGGAGATCACTTCCTTGACCGCGTTCGCCTGCGAGACGAGCTCGTCGGCGTGGTAGACGATCGTCGCCTCGAGCGTCTTCGGCAGGATCGGCGACTGCTGGTTGTATTCGCCGTGGTGGCCGAGGATTATATGCTTGAGCGCCAGGGCCTTATCCTGCGGGAATCCCTTGATGCCCGCGATCTTGCGCGACAATATCTCGAAACCGAGCGTCAGGTGCCCTATCAGCCCGCCGTCGAGCGTGTATTCAAAGGTGTTGATGTCGAGCTCTACGGTCTTTCCGATGTCGTGCGTGAACCCGCCTATGATCACCGCGTCGCGGTCGGCCTCGGGGTACAGCCCGCATACCTCGCGGCAGATGTGCATGACCTCGTAGGTGTGCTCCATGAGCCCGCCGATGTACGCGTTGTGCCAGTTCTGCGCGCCGGGCGATTTCCTGAACTTCGCCATCAGCTCCTCGTCGTCGAGGAATTCCTTCGCGAGCTCGGCGAGCCACTTGTCGTTGATGCCGTCGAGCATCTCCTTGATATTTTTGAATATCTTTTCAGGATCCTCTACGGAACGGACGAGTTCCTCGAACTTATATTCCTTCTGGTCCGCGAGGCGGATCTCATCGACGCGTATCTGCAGGCCGTTATAGGAATCGACGCGTCCCTTGACGAATACAGCCTGCCCCGTCGCGACCATCTCGTCGGCCTGCTCGCCGCCCTCCCACATCTTCGCTTCCATGCGGCCGGACTTATCCGACAGCGTCAATTTGAGATAGGGTTTCCCCGCCTGTGTGCGCGCGAGCTCTTTCTTCTTCAGGAAGAAAACGGAGCTTATGCCGTCGTTGACTTTAAGGTCCTTGATAAAGCTCTTCATGCTTATTTCTTTTTCTTCGCGGGAGTGATCGGAGTATCTGCCTGCGCGGCCTTCGTGACCTTGAAGTTCTCGACAATGGACGAATCCGGTTTGGTCTTGAGCTCGACTGCGTCGCCGACCTTTACGGACTTGAAGACCTCGGGCTTGACGATGAACACTTTGTCGTAAGTCGACTTATCGTCTTTTACGACGATCTCATTCTGCGGTTCGTTGACCGAAGTGACCCTGCCGTTCCATATTATCAGGCCGACCGATTCCTTTTTCGTCTCCGTCCCGGGAGTCTTCGAACCGGTGCTCTTATTTCCCCACGCAGCGAAACATGTCGCGGCAAAGCACATTACCACTGTCAACGCTATAAGCTTCTTCATTACCTGCCTCCTTATATATACGGCTATTATATCAAATTACCCCGTTAAACGGCGCATTTATTACGGCGAAAAACCGCGTTTATCATGAGTATTATGAGCACCGGCGCGGCGATAAGGCCGAGATGGTGCGTCAGCATCGAATGCCCGCCGCTTCCCATCAGCGCCCTCGCGTTTATATGCATTGCATCATAGATATGGTTAAGCAGGAGGCCGAATCCTATCGCGCATACGGCTATCGCGGCAAGGTATATCACGACCGACCTCTTGCCCAGGAACCTGGCCACAGCGACAATTCCCGCGGTGTTCGTCGCGGGGCCCGCGAGCAGGAATACGAGCGCGGTCCCCGGGGCCATCCCTTTCGCGATCAATGCGGACGCGATCGGAGTCGACGCCGACGCGCAGATATAAAGCGGTATGCCGATGACAAGCATTATCAGCATCGCCGAGAAGTCCTTTCCGAGGTAATTTTCGATGAATGACACCGGCACGAAATACGATATGACACCGCCGATACC
>JBAYMW010000004.1:0-33013 GCA_041663405.1 Candidatus Omnitrophota bacterium
ATATACGGTACCGCGTTCGAAAGCAAAGCGGAGCTGGAAAGCTACGTTGCCGGGCTCGAGGAGGCAAAAAAGCGCGACCACAGGAAGCTCGGCAAGGAGCTTGAGCTTTTTATGATCGACGAGAAAGCCGGCGCGGGCCTTGTGATCTACCAGCCAAAGGGCGCGATGATCAGGACCGTCATCGAGGACTGGGAGAAGAGGGAGCATTTAAAGCGCGGGTACCAGATAGTCATCGGCCCGCACATGCTGAAGTCCGACATCTGGATAGAATCGGGGCATTACGGCTATTACAAAGAGAATATGTATATCTTCAAGGTCGAGGAGCAGGAATACGCGATCAAACCGATGAACTGCCCCGCGCATATCCTGATATACAGGTCGAAGACCCGCAGCTACAAGGACCTCCCGATAAGGTATTTCGAGCTGGGCTCCGTCTACAGGTACGAAAAATCCGGGGTACTGCACGGGCTCCTGAGGGTCCGCGGCTTTACCCAGGACGATGCGCATATATTCTGCCTGCGCGAACAGGTCGTCGAGGAGATAAAGGGCGTCATTGACTTCGTTAGGGACGCGTTGAAGGTCTTCGGATTTTCTGATTTTGAGATAGAGATATCGACCAAGCCGGATAAATATATAGGCACCGATGAGGATTGGGAGCTCGCGACGAACGCCCTTATGGATGCCCTTAAGTCGAAGGGGCTTCCGTACAAGATCAATGAAAAGGACGGCGCGTTCTACGGCCCGAAGATAGATATCAAATTGAAGGATGCGATCGGAAGGGCCTGGCAGTGCGCGACGATACAATGCGATTTCGCGCTGCCGCAGAGGTTTAAAATATCATATGTCGGGCAGGACGGCAAGGAATACGCCCCGATAATGCTGCACAGGGTCATCCTGGGCTCGATAGAGAGGTTCCTCGGGGCCCTTATAGAGCATTATGGCGGCGCATTTCCCGTGTGGCTTTCGCCGGTCCAAGCTGTTATAATACCCATATCGGATGACCATAAGGATTATGCGGGCAAGGTGGCGCAGGCGCTCCGCGATAAAGATATAAGAGTTGAGATAGACGATAAGAGCGGCAGGATGCAGCATAAGATAAGGGACGCGGAAGTGCAGAAGGTCCCGTACATGCTGGTCGTTGGAGGAAAAGAATCCCAGGCCGAGAGCGTCTCCGTAAGGGAGAGGGGCAAGGGTGACCTCGGCGCTATGAAGCTGGCGGATTTTATGAAGAAGATCGTTAACGAAGTCGAAGAAAAAAAATAGGGGGTACAGACATCCAGTTTCAGGCAAAATCAATAAGGGTAAATGACAGGATACGGACGCGCGAAGTCATGGTCATCGCCGAGGATGGAAGCCAGCTCGGAGTGATGGCTCCCGAGGAAGGTTTTAAGCTTGCGCAGCAGGCAGGGTTGGACCTGGTCGAGATCGCGCCGATGGCAAAGCCGCCTGTCTGCAGGATAATGGACTTCTCCAAGTATAAATACGAGCAGGAGAAGAAGGAAAAAGAGGCCAGGAAGAAGCAGCACGCGACCCACCTCAAGGAGATAAGGCTTAAACCGAAGATAGGCGACCACGATTATCTTGTCAAGCTGGGCTTCATCAAGAAATTCCTTGAACGAAAAGATAAAGTAAAGATAACGCTCGTGTTCCGCGGGCGCGAGATGGCGCATCCGGAGCTGGGAACCAAAGTGATAGAGCGGCTCAAGGCGGACATACTCGAGATCGGGCAGATAGAGAAGCCCCCTTTGAGAGAAGGACGCTTTGTTATAATGGTAGTCGCCCCCAAATAGATAGAAGTCAGGCTCAAGGAGGAAGAAAAATGCCTAAGCAGAAGACACGCAAGGCCGCAAGGAAAAGGTTCAGGATCACCAAGACGGGTAAGATAATGAGGCGCAAGGGTGGCAAGGGCCATCTCTTGACGGGTAAAACAAAGAAAAGGAAGAGAGCTCTCAGAAAGTCTGATCTGGTCGCCAAAGCCGACCATAGAAAGATATCAAGGCTCCTGCCTTACGCGTAGAAAAGACATAGAAGGAGAAGAAAGAAATGCCTAAGTCGAAATATTTACCGGCGAAGAAACAACGGAGGAAGAAGGTCCTTAAGGCGGCGAAGGGGTATTTCCTCGGCCGTTCCAAACAGTACAAGAAGGCCGTAGAGACCGTAAGAAGGGCCATGGTCTATGCGTATCGCGACAGGAAAGCGCACAAGCGCGAGATGCGCGCCCTCTGGGTCGTCAGGATAAACGCCGCGTGCAGGAACTGCGGGATAACCTATTCCAAGTTCATCGCCGGGCTAAAGAAGCTGAAGATCGACCTGGACAGGAAGATACTGTCGGATATCGCCGCGAACGATAACGCTACGTTCGTAAAACTGGTAGAAGAAATAAACAAAGCAAAATAATGCTCGAGAAGATCAAAGCAATAGAGGCCGCGGCGAACGATGAAATGGGATCGGCCGCTGACGCTAAGGCGCTCGATGATCTTAAGATAAAGTATCTTGGAAGGAAAGGCCTTGTTACCGAGCTCCTCGGACAGATATCGTCGTTATCTGCCGAAGAGAAGCCGCGCCTCGGCAAGGAGCTGAACGCCCTTAAGGTCCGCATAGACGGGGCGTTCGGAGCCAGGCAGGCGGAACTCGCGAGATCGCCGGTCCTTCCCAAGGATCATGCCGACCTTACGCTTCCGGGATTCAGGCCTCCCTCAGGTTCAAGGCATCCGCTTACCAAGACGATAGACGAGATCCTTTCCGCGTTCCTCGGCATGGGGTTCAAGGTGGTCGAGGGGCCCGAGATCGAGACCGAATTCTATAACTTCGAGGCGCTGAATATCGCGCTCGACCATCCGTCCCGCGACGCGTTCGACACATTCTATATTAAGAACAAATACTTGCTGCGCAGCCATACCTCCCCTATGCAGGTCAGGTTCATGGAGACTGAGAAGCCGCCGTTCAAGATAGTCGTTCCGGGAAGGGTCTATCGCCCGGATGCCGTCGATGCTTCGCACTCTTTTATGTTCCACCAGGTGGAAGGGCTCGTCGTTGGCGAGGACGTCACGTTTGCCGACCTTAAAGGCACGCTGGGCATGTTCGTTAAAAGCTATTTTGGCGCGGCCGCCAAGATAAGGTTCAGGCCCCACCATTTCCCGTTTACCGAGCCGAGCGCCGAGGTGGACGTATCCTGCTTTATATGCGGCGGTAAAGGCTGCAGCGTATGCGGCAGGAAGGGCTGGCTTGAAATACTCGGATGCGGCATGGTCCACCCGAATGTATTCAAGGCCGTGAAATATCCCTCAGGCAAATATACTGGTTTTGCGTTCGGCATGGGCGCCGACCGCATCGCCATGCTTAAATACGGCATAAACGATATGAGGCTTTTCTTCGAGAACGATATGCGCTTCCTGGAACAATTCAAATGAAAGTATCCTATAACTGGTTAAGGGAGTATGTCTCCTTCAGCGCCGATCCCGCGGCCCTGGCCGACAAGCTTACCATGGCCGGGCTCGAGGTAAAGGGCATAGAGCAGAAGGACGGCGACCCTGTTTACGAGATAGAGATCACCTCAAACAGGCCGGACTGGCTTTGCCTTTACGGCATCGCGCACGAGATACAGGCGCTCTACGGCCTGAAGATGAAGCCGATAAAGTCCGTGCTTTCGAAGTCCGCGAAATTGCCGGGGCCTTCGATAAAGATAGAGGATAAGAAGGGATGCCTCAGGTACGTCGGGATAGTCATAGACGGCGTAAAGGTAGGCGTCTCCGGGAAAGACCTGGCTCACAAGGTCGAGAGCGCGGGGATGCGCCAGGTCAATAACGTCGCCGATATAACAAATTATTGCATGATGGAATCGGGCCAGCCGCTTCACGCTTTCGATTACGATAAGCTTGAGGGCGGCAGGATAATAGTCAGGCGGGCCAGGAAGGGCGAGGAGCTGGTCACGATAGACGGGATAAAGAGGGCTCTCGACGAGGACATTCTCGTTATAGCCGATGCCGGCAAGCCGGTCGCGATAGCCGGGATAATGGGCGGGCGCGATACCGAGGTCAGTTTTTCTACAAAGAAGGTCCTGCTCGAGAGCGCTTATTTCGACCCGGTGCTCATACGCCGCGGGGCGAGGAAGCTCGGGCTTTCCAGCGAGGCATCCTACAGGTTCGAAAGGAATGTCGATCTCGGGGGCTGCCTGAACGCGGCGAAGCGGGCGGTATCCCTCATATGCGGTATGGCCGGAGCGGGTTCGGTATCGAAAGTTTCCGATGTTGGCTCTAAAGGGCCTAAAGACGTTAAGATAAGGCTCAGCATATCAAAGGCGAACAAGATACTCGGCACGAAGATCCCGGCGCAAAAATGCGCTTCGATACTTAAAGGGCTTGGTCTCGGGGTCAAACCGTCAGGCAGGGACACATTGCTCGTGTCGGCGCCGTCTTTCAGGAGGGACCTCAAGGCCGAGATAGACCTCGTCGAGGAGATCGCGCGCATTTACGGATACGATAAGATCCCCGGGACGCTCCCGAGGATACAGCTATGGGGAAAAGGCGGACAGAAGAGCCGCGACAGGATAGTGGAAGAGGCGGCAAGGGAAGTGCTGGTCGGGGCCGGGCTTAACGAGGTGATAACGTACTCCCTCAGGTGCAAGGACCCGTACGTCCAGAAGGCGCTCAATATCCCCGACGAAAATGTGCTTAAGGTGCAGAACCCGTTAAGTTCGGAATCCGAGACGCTCAGGTCCGTGCTTGTCTGCGGGATGCTCGATGTGGTCTCGCATAACCTGAACAGGAAAGTCGCCGACATAAACGTGTTCGAGCTCGGTAAATCCTATTCATGCGAAGGTGACGGCACCCCGTGCGAAAGCGGAGTTCTCGCGATAGCGCTCTGCGGCTTGAAGAAGAAGGATTGGCGCAGGAAAGAAGCCGTTGATATATTCGACATCAAGGGAATAATCGAAGTCCTTTTCGATAAGCTGGGCATAAGGGATTATTCGTTCGAGGTAAAGCCTCTTCCTCTCCTCTCTCCGGCGGCATCCGCCGTTGTCAAGATAGGGACGGACCGGATAGGCACGGTTGGCAGGGTGGATAAGGCCCTGCTTGATAAATTTGATATCAAGAACAGCGTTTTCGTGGGAGAACTTGATCTGGCGCCCATTTACGAAGCCGCGAAGCTGGAGAGGAAATTCGCGGAGATGCCGAGATTCCCTTCATCCGCGCGGGACATATCGCTGATCGTTGAGGATAAGGTAAGCAACGCGGACATAGTCAATACGATAAAAGATACCTGCGGCGCGCTGGCGATCAGCGTCGTGCCGTTCGACCTGTATCGCGGGGAACAAGTGCCGAAGGGGTGCAAGAGCATACTCTATTCGGTGGAATACAGGGCCCCCGACAGGACGCTGACGGACGCTGAGGTCAACTCGCTCGACGGAAAAGTCCGCGAGGTATTGGTCAGGAAGTTTGAAGCAAAGCTGCGCTAGCGCATGAAAGACCTGTTCGAAAAGAAGAAGAAGCAATCCTCCAAAGCGGAGCCCCTCTCCGCGAGGATGAGGCCCCGCGGCCTTAAGGAGTTCGTGGGCCAATCCCACATCATAGGCGAAGGAAAGCTCCTCTCAAGGGCCATCGAGGCCGATACGATCACGTCACTTATCCTCTACGGGCCTCCCGGAACCGGAAAGACCACACTCGCCCACGTCGTCTCAAACGCCACAAGATCGGAATTCGTGCAGCTCAACGCGACGACCTCGAACGTGCAGGAACTCAGGAAAGAGATAGAGTCCGCGAAACAGCGGCGCTCCCTTTACGGCAGGAAGACGATACTGTTCATCGACGAGATACACCGCTTCAACAAGGCGCAGCAGGATGTGCTGATGCCGGACGTCGAGGCCGGCTCCGTCGTGCTTATAGGCGCGACGACATATAACCCTTTCTTCTCGATAGTCGCGCCGCTTATATCCAGGTCTCTCGTATTCGAGCTCAAGGCCCTCGGTGAAGCGGATATCGCCGCGATACTTTACAATGCGCTCAAGGACAAGGAACGCGGACTCGGAAATATGCCTATTAAGGCGGAGAAGCAGGCCATTGAGTTCCTTGCTAAGCTTTCCGAGGGAGATGCGAGGCGCTCATTGAACGCCCTTGAACTTGCGGCCCTTACTACGCCGGCCTCCAGGGAGGGCGCAGTAAACATAACCCTGAAGGTTGCGGAAGAATGCATCCAGAAGAAGGCGGTCGTATACGACAAGGACGAGGATGGGCATTATGATACTATATCCGCGTTCATAAAGTCGATGCGCGGCTCCGATCCGGATGCCGTGCTCTACTGGCTCGCAAAGATGCTGTATGCCGGGGAGGATCCTAGGTTCATCGCGCGCAGGATAGTCATATGCGCCGCCGAAGATGTCGGGCTTGCGGATCCCCAGGCCATAGTCGTGGCAAATGCCGCGTTCCAAATATCGGAATTCGTCGGCCTGCCCGAGGCGAGGATACCGCTGGCCGAGGCTGCGGTCTATATCGCGTGCGCGCCTAAATCCAATTCGGCATACCTCGGAATAGAAAAGGCGCTCAAGGACGTGGAAGAGGGCCGGGTCATGGAAGTGCCGGCGCACCTCAAGGACGCGTCTATGGACGGCAAGGAGCTCGGCCACGGCAATGGCTACAAATACGCGCACGATTTCGAGGGGCATTTCGTGGAGCAGGAGTATATCCCGAAGAAGACCGTATATTACGAGCCGGGGGAGATCGGCTTCGAAAAGCAGCTGAAGGAACGCATAGAGACGTTATGGAAAAGAAAACAAAAGCCATAGGATTGTTCAGCGGCGGGCTCGATTCGATCGTTTCCGCTAAGCTGGTCATGGAGCAGGGAATCGATGTGGAGCTTGTCCACTTCACGACCGTTTTTTTTAACGGGACCGTCGACAGCAAGGGCATGCCGCTCACCGTCATAGACCTCACAGAGGAGTTCTTTGATGTGATGAAGGACCCCGTCTACGGCTACGGGACCGCGATCAACCCGTGCATAGACTGCAAGATATTCATGTTAAAAAAAGCCGGGGAATACATGAAAAAAAAGAAGGCATCCTTCGTATTTACCGGAGAGGTCCTCGGGCAGAGGCCGTTCTCCCAGAGGAGGGAAGCCATGAAGATAATAGAGAGGGACTCAGGCCTCGAAGGGTACCTGTTGAGGCCCCTTTGCGCTAAGCTCTTTCCTCCGACGATAGCCGAGGAGAAAGGGCTCATAGACAGGAATAAGATGCTTTCGATGTCCGGCCGTTCCAGGAAGCCGCAGATGGCGCTGGCTAAACGGTTCGGCGTGGAAAATTATCCTGCTTCCGCGGGCGGGTGCGTGCTTGCCGAGAAGGAATTTGAGAAGAGGCTCGGGGACCTGATGAAGTATAAGCCGGGTTTTGACGCCGGAGACATAGAGCTGTTGAAGCACGGCAGGCATTTCAGGATGTCCCCGGAAGTGAAGCTGGTCGTCGGAAGGAACAACGGCGAGAACTACAAGATAGTTTCCCTTAAAAAAGGCACTGACCTTATGCTGCACGCGCAGGAGCCGCTCGGCCCCGTATCGATGTTGCGCGGGAAAGCGGACGGGGCGGTCTTTGACGAAGCGGTCTCGATAGTCGCAAGATATGCCCTTGGGAAGGATAACGCCGGGCAGGCCAGGATCAAGTGTTTCGGCGGTGACGTTGAAAAGTATGTTACCGCCATGCCGTGCAAGGAATCTCTGGCGATAAGCAGGAGGATCTGAATATGGAAGGCGGCTCGGCCACTATCACGTTGACGGCGGCATTTATCGCGGGGTTCCTGTCTTTCCTGTCGCCGTGCGTATTGCCGCTGCTCCCGTCGTACGTGACCTATATAACAGGGATAACTTTCGGGGAGCTCACCCGGGAATCCCCTCCGAAGAGGGTCCGGCTTTTGACGTTTGCGCACTCGCTTATGTTCATCGCCGGTTTCACAGTGGTCTTTGTGGCCCTCGGGATGTCCCTGAATTTCCTCGGGGGCTTCCTGCCGCAGAACAGGGATATCATAAGGAAAGTCGGAGGAGCCGTCGTCGTTTTCTTCGGCCTCTGTATTGCCGGCGTGATAAACATCGGTTTCCTGCAGAAAGAGAAGAAATTGGAATTCAGGGCCAAACCGGCCGGTTATGCCGGTTCGGCGCTTGTCGGGGCGGCATTTGCGATAGGCTGGACGCCCTGCGTGGGGCCCATACTGGCGTCTATCCTCGTCATGAGTTCCGCGGCCGGCGGGGCAGGAGGGGGAGCTGCGATGCTCCTGAGCTACTCCCTGGGCCTTGCCGTTCCGTTCCTGGCCTCGAGCCTGCTTATTAACAGTTTTCTTGCCTATTTCAAGGCGTTAAAGAAGCACATGCGGGCCGTATCCCTGATAAGCGGCATCTTCCTAATCGTAATCGGCGTAATGATTTTCACGAATTCGTTCGGGATGCTTACGGGGTTATTTGAAGGGGTGTTTTCCCCTTGACTAAAGGCGGTTTTAACCTATAATAGACAATAGATGGTCGAAAAGCTAAAAAAGAACTTACGAGAGAAAATCCTTAGAAGGTTAACAGTCCAAAAGGAGGAAGAAAGGCATAGTAGGAGCCTCGCTATAAAGAGGAGGCTTTTGTTGCTGCCCGAGTTCAGGAGGGCGAACGTAATAATGTTTTACGTCTCGAAAGACGGCGAAGTTGAGACGATGCCGATGATCGAGGCGGCTTTGGAACGTGGTAAGGCTGTATTAGTGCCGGTCATTAAAGTGAGAAAGAAAAAAATGGTGGTATCCGAGGTAATGGATCCCGATAAAGATCTGGTTAGAGGCCCTTACGGAATTTATCAACCGAAGGCGCATTTTGAGGTATTTCATCCGCGTTCGATAGACCTTGCTATAGTCCCGGGAGTTGCGTTCGATACGAAAGGCAACCGCCTGGGCCGCGGCATGGGCTATTACGATAAATTCCTTACGAGGCTCCGCCCAGGAGTCCCGACTGTAGGCCTCGCATTCAAATTCCAGATCGTCAGGAAATTACCCACCCTTTCCCACGATAAGCCCGTCACGAAACTCCTTACCGCATAACTCTAATATAGCCAGGTTTTACACAAAGGGGGAACCAAGATGAACGGTGTTATTGCCATCGTCCTCTGGCTTGTTATTTTCGTAGCCGGAGGCTTAGTAGGTTTTGTTGTAAGGAAGATGTACGCGGAAAAGAAGGTGCAGTCAGCCGAAGAGAGAGCGAAGCTCATCATCGAGGAAGCGGAAAAGAAGGCGCAGGACAGGAAGAAGGAAATAGAACTCGAGTCGAAAGAGCTGCTCCATAATATAAGGGCGGATTTTGAGAAGGAGACGAAGGACAGGCGCGCTGAGCTCCTTAACGTGGAAAAACGCCTCATCCAGCGCGAGGAGAACCTCGACAAGAAGGTCGAGGTCATGGACAAGAAGGAGAAGGAACTTAGCGATAAGCTCAAGGAACTCTCCGTGAAGGAGCAGAAGCTCCATTCGATGGAAGAAGAATATAAGGTGATGCTGGCCGAAGAGAAGGACAGGCTCCAGCGGGTATCGGGATTGACCGCCGAGGAAGCCAAGAAACTTCTCCTTGCGAGGATGGAAGAGGACGTCAGGCAGGAAGCCGGCCTTATGATAAAGAGGATAGAGGAAGAGACGAAGCAGGAGTCCGACAAGAAGGCGCGCGAGATACTGGCGACTGCCATACAGAGATGCGCCGTAGAGCATACGGTCGAATCTACGGTATCGGTCGTGAACCTGCCGAATGACGAAATGAAGGGAAGGATAATCGGGCGCGAGGGCCGCAACATCAGGGCGCTCGAGATGGCCACGGGCATAGACGTCATAATCGACGATACTCCCGAAGCCGTCATACTGTCTGGATTCGACCCGATAAAGAGGGAGGTCGCCCGCATAGCCCTGACGCGCCTCATGGAAGACGGCAGGATACACCCGGGCAGGATCGAGGAGATCGTCGAAAAGGTCAAGAAGGAGATGGAGGTCTCGATCAAGGAATCCGGCGAGCAGGCAGTCTTCGAGGTCGGCGTCCGCGGCATCCATCCGGAACTCGTCAAGCTCATCGGCAAATTAAAATACAGGACGTCATACGGCCAGAATGTCCTGGACCATCTTAAAGAATCCGCGTTCATCATGGGCACTATAGCCAACGAGCTCGGCCTCGACGCCCAGCTTGCGAAACGCATAGGGCTTTTGCACGATATAGGCAAGGCCGTCAGCCATGAAATAGAAGGCGCCCATCCGAAACTCGGCGCTGAGATGGCCAAGAAATACGGCGAGAACGAACTGGTGGTGAATGCGATCGAAGGCCACCACGGCGAGATAGCGCCGATATCGATCTATACGGTGCTGTCGAGCGCCGCCGACGCGGTTTCGGGCGCGAGGCCCGGCGCAAGGCGCGAGACGCTCGAGATCTACATAAAGAGGCTCGAGAAGCTCGAGGAGATCGCCGATTCGTTCAAGGGGGTCGAGAAGGCATACGCGATACAGGCCGGCCGCGAGATAAGGGTCATCGTGGAACCGACCAAGATAACCGACGCGCAGGCGACGGTCCTGTCCCGCGAGATAAAGAAAAAGATCGAAGAGGGAATGGAATACCCGGGCCAGATCAAGATAACGGTCATACGCGAGACCCGCGCGATAGAATACGCGAAGTAAAAAAAATGAACATACTGTTTATCGGAGATATAGTGGGTGAACCCGGCCGCGACGCCGTGAAATCCTTCCTGCCCGTCATTAAGAAAAGGGAGAATATTGATTTCACGATAGCGAATTCGGAGAACGCGGCGGGAGGGGCGGGGATAACGCCCGAAATAGCCGATGACCTTCTCGGTATGGGTATCGACGTGCTGACGAACGGAGACCATATCTGGGACAGGAAAGAGATAATCGAGGGCCTGGACAGGGAACCGAGGATACTGCGCCCGCTCAATTACGGGGAGGGCGCCCCGGGAAAGGGGTCGATCGTCCTGAATTCCGGGACCGGCGCAAAGGTCGGCGTGATATGCCTCGTAGGGCGGGTCTTCATGCAGGCGGTGGAATGCCCGTTCAAGGCCGCGATGGCAGAGGCGGAGAAACTCAAAAAAGAGACGCCCGTGATAGTGATAGATATGCATGCCGAAGCGACGTCCGAGAAGATAGCCTTGTGCTATTACCTGGACGGGCTCGTGACGGCGATATGCGGCACGCATACGCATATACAGACCGCGGATGAGAGGGTCTTCAAAAAGGGCACCGCGTTCATATCGGACGCCGGGATGACCGGCCCGTTCGATTCGGTGCTCGGCAGGAAGCCCGAACAGATAATCAGGCGTTTCATCACCGGACTTCCGACGAGGTTCGAGATGGCCGATTCTGATATCCAGCTTCAGGGCGCGGTAATATCATGCGACGACAAGACGGGCAAGGCAACCGCGATAAAACGCATACAGGAGAAACTCCGATAGCTGACGCAGGCCGCCTGATATATTCCGTAACCCAGATAACCAGGGAGATAAAGGCCGTCCTTGACGGCGCTTTTCCGCAGGTCTGGGTGGAGGGCGAGGTCTCGAATTTCAAGCTGCATTCTTCCGGGCATATGTATTTTGCCCTTAAGGATGCCGAGTCGGTCATACAGTGCGCGTTCTTCAAAGGCTCGAACCAGTCGGTAAAGTTCCAGATGAAGGACGGCATCAAGGTCCTCTGCTTTGGCAGGGTAGGCTATTACAATAAGACGGGCCAGACGCAGCTATATATCGAAAGGGCGGAACCTAAAGGCGTCGGCGAGCTGCAGCTCGCGTTCGAACAGCTGAAGGAGAGGCTGCAGAAGGAAGGCCTGTTCGACCAGGCGCATAAGGTGCCTGTCCCGATGCTGCCGTCGAAGATAGGGATAGTGACTTCGCCGACAGGCGCCGTAATACGCGACATACTTCATATACTCAGGCGCAGGTTCAACGACATAGAGATATTGATATATCCGGTCAGGGTGCAGGGAGAAGGCGCGTCGGCGGAGATCGCCGGCGCCATCAGCGACCTGAACCGTTTTAAGGATATAGATGTAATGATAATCGCCCGCGGAGGAGGAAGCCTCGAAGACCTCTGGGCTTTCAACGAGGAAGCCGTCGCGAGGGCGATATACGATTCCCGTATCCCGGTGATATCCGCGGTCGGGCACGAGGTGGATTACACGATAGCGGATTTTACCGCCGACTTAAGGGCGCCTACGCCTTCGGCGGCCGCGGAGCTCGTCATAGCGAGGAAGGAAGACCTGGCCGGCAAGCTTGAATCCCTGTTAAGGATATTGCGCAAATACCCCCTCGAGTCGGTCGAGCGTTATAGCCAAGAGGTGGATGACCTGCGCAGGAGGATGGACAGCCATATTGACCATGTCGTTGAGAGGGCAACAGAGCGGTTGGATTCGCTGATCGGCATGCTCGACGCGCTATCCCCGCTTGCGATATTAAAGAGGGGATACAGCATAACGGCAGCGCCGCAGCGCATGCCGGGCGGCAGGGTATTAAGGGATGTAAAAGGGCTCAAGCGCGGTGATATAATAGAAACACGGCTCGCCGGCGGCGAGCTCGTAAGCGAGATAAAGGATATTATCAAGGAGGGATCCAGATGACGGCCGAGATGAAATTTGAGGATGCGCTGAAAAAACTTGAGAAGGTCGTTGCGGAACTTGAGTCGGGCGACCTGTCCCTGGATGATTCGCTTAAGAGGTATGAAGAGGGCGTGAAGCTCGCGCAGCTCTGTTCCAAGAAGCTCGATTCCGCGCGCAGGAAGGTCGAAGTGCTTGTAAAGGGCGGCGCGGGAAAACTTGAAGCCAAGCCGTTCAACGAGAAAGAGCTGGAGGGCTGATGAAGACCGCCGATTACTTGAAGGGCCGCAGGAAGGTTATCGACGCGGCCCTCGACGCATTCCTGCCGCAGGAGAACGAATACCCGAAAGAGATACACAGGGCGATGAGATATTCGGTCTTTTCCGGAGGAAAGAGGGTAAGGCCGATCCTCGTGCTCGCTTCCTGCGAAGCCTGCGGAGGCAATATTAAGGACGCTATGCCTGCCGCGTGCGCTATTGAACTGATGCATACCTATTCGCTGGTGCATGACGACCTGCCGGCGATGGACGACGACGATTACAGGAGGGGCAAGCCCACCTGCCACAAGAAATTCGGGGAGGGTGTTGCGGTGCTTGCCGGAGACGCGCTCCTGACCTTCGCTTTCGGCCTGATGGCCAAAGGCAGGGACCCGAAGGTAAACAACGAGATAATAAGGACCGCCGCCGAGGCTATAGGCACTTACGGCATGATAGGAGGGCAGGTTGTCGATATCAAGAACCAGGCCGACCCGGACCTGCCGACCCTGACCTACATCAACGCGCGAAAGACCGGCTCGCTTATAGCCGGGTCCTGCAGGATAGGGGCAATTGCCGCCCGCGCATCCAGGAAACAGGCGGAAGCCCTGACCAGGTACGGGGAATATATCGGCTTTACGTTTCAAGTCATAGATGATATATTAGACAAAGAAGGCTTCGCCTTGGCGCTAGGGGTAGACGGGGCCAAGAAAGAGGCCGCGAGGCTCATCAAGAAGGCCCATAGAGAGCTCGAGATCTTCGGCCGCAGGGCCAAACCGCTGGGAGACCTGGCCGGTTTCATCTTAAACCGCAAAAAATAATATGTTCAAAATACTTAATTCCATAAATTCTCCGCAGGACATAAGGATATTGTCCAAAGAGGAGCGCGAGCTCCTCGTCAAGGAGATGCGCGAATTTATCGTCGAGACGGTCTCAAAGACCGGCGGCCACCTTGCCCCCAGCTTAGGGGCGATGGAGATCGCGGTTGCCCTGCATTATTGCCTGAACACCCCTTACGACAAGATCGTCTGGGACGTGGGGCACCAGGCATACGCGCACAAGATCCTGACGGGCAGGCGCGAGAAATTCAAGACGATACGCCAGTTCGGGGGCCTCAGCGGTTTCCCGAACGTGTTCGAGAGCGAATATGATACCTTTACCGTTGGGCACGGCTCGACCTCGATCTCCGCCGCGCTCGGCCTGGCTAAAGCCAGGGATATCACCGGAGAATCATACAAGGTCGTGGCGGTGATCGGCGACGGTTCTCTCGGAGGGGGCATGGCCCTCGAAGCCCTGAACGACGCAGGGCACAGCAAGACGGATATGCTGATAATCCTCAACGATAACGAGATGTCGATAGCTCCGTCGGTAGGAGCGTTCTCGAAATACCTCAACAGGATACTCATAAATCCGACCTATAATAAAATACACAAGGATATGGAAGGCCTTATCAAGAGGGTCCCGTGGTACGGTTTCAGCGTATACAGGGCCGCGAAGAAGCTCGAGGAGAGCATGAAGGGCATGCTCATACCGGGGATGCTTTTCGAGGAGCTCGGGCTCAGGTACATAGGCCCGATAGACGGCAATAACCTCGAGGAGCTGATAAAAACGATAGACCGCGCGCTGTGCCTCGGCGGCCCGATACTGATACACGCGCTGACCAAGAAGGGCAAGGGATACCACCACGCGGAAAAAAACCCCGGGAAATTCCACGGGACCGCGCCGTTCGATGTCGAGACGGGCGAATTGAGGAATTCCGCGACGCCCCCAGTGAAATCTTTTACCGATGCCTTTTCCGAAGCGTTGGTTGAGCTCGCGAAGGACAACCCCAAGGTAGCGGCCGTTACAGCCGCGATGCCGGAAGGCACGGGCCTCGACGAGTTCCAGAAGACCTATCCGGACCGTTTCTTCAATGTCGGTATGGCCGAGCAGCATGCGGTGACTTTCGCGGCGGGCCTCGCCAAGGGCGGCCTCGTGCCGGTCGTCGCGATATATTCTACATTTTTGCAGCGCGCTTACGACCAGATAATCCATGATACCTGCCTCCAGGGCCTCCACGTGGTATTTTGCCTGGACAGGGCCGGAATAGTAGGCGAGGACGGGGCCACGCACCACGGGCTTTTCGATATCGCATTCATGAGGCATATGCCGAACATGACGCTTCTAGCGCCGAAGGACCAGGCCGAACTTAAGGGTATGCTGGATTACGCGGTTAACCGCTGCAAAGGCCCGGTTGCCATAAGATATCCGCGGGGCAAGATAATAGCCCCGCCGGTCCTCGAGACCGATACCCCGATCGCCTGCGGGAAGGCCGAGGTAATGTCCAAGGAAGGCGAGGTCGCGATACTCGCGGTGGGTTCGATGGTCTGGCCCGCCTGCGCGGCCGCAGGACTGCTGTTCAACGAGGGGATCAAGACCTCGCTGGTAAACGTAAGGTTCATCAAGCCGCTCGATGAAGAACTGTTGAAGAGCCTGGCCGCAAGGACCAAGAAATTCGTTACGGTAGAGGAGGGCGTGCTCGAAGGCGGTTTCGGGAGCGCGGTCCTCGAGTTCTTCGAGAGGGAGAAGATAAGCGACGTCTCGGTGAAGAGGCTGGGTTTCCCCTCAAAGTTCGTTGAGCACGGCAGGAAAGAGGACCTCTTTAAGGCGTACGGGCTCGATGCCTACGGGATAGCATCGGAGATAAAGAAGATGTTCTCCAAAGGGAAAGCGGTCAAGGCCTGATGGGAAAGATAACGATAGACAGGGATGCCTGTAAGGGCTGCGGGCTCTGCTCGATCAATTGCCCTGAGAAGCTCATAATAATGGATGAGTCCATGAACGTCAGGGGTGTTCATCCTGCGAGGTTCCGGCCCGATGCCCAGTCTGCGGACTTGGCTACAGATGAACAAAAATGCAAAGGATGCAAGATGTGCGCGATAATGTGCCCGGAAGTCTGTATAGAGGTATATAGATAATGGCAAAAATACTTATGTGCGGCAACGAGGTTATAGGCGAAGCCGCGGTACATGCCGGCTGTACATTTTACGCGGGCTACCCGATAACGCCGCAGAACGAACTGACGCATTATATGTCGTTCCGGATGCAGGAGTCGGGGGGGACGTTCATTCAGGCGGAATCGGAGCTCGCGGCGATAAACCTCGTTCTCGGTGCCGCGGCTGCAGGAGCGCGCGCGATGACGTCGAGCTCCAGTCCCGGCATAAGCCTGAAGCAGGAAGGCATATCATACATGGCAGCTTGCCAGCTTCCGGCGGTAATAGTAAATATGATGCGCGGCGGCCCGGGCCTGGGCAATATCGCCCCGTCGCAGGCGGATTATTTCCAGGCGACCCGCGGCGGCGGGCACGGAGATTACAGGACCATGGTGCTGGCCCCGTCGACAGTTGAGGAGGTATGGAACCTGACCCAGCTCGCGTTCGACCTCGCGGATGAGTACAGGAACCCGGTGATGATACTCGGCGACGGGATACTCGGGCAGATGATGGAGCCGGTCGAGGTGGTAAGGCGCCATGTGCAGGCGAAGAACGCGGCCGGCACGCATAAACCGTGGGCCCTTACCGGATGCAAAGGGCGTAAGCCTAACGTAATCCGCTCCCTTTTCCTCGGGGAGGGAGAGCTCGAAGAGCTCAACAGGATAATGCAGATGAAATACGATAAGATCAAGTCCAAGGAGCCGAGGTTCGAATCGCTGTATACCGAAGACTCGGACCTGGTCATCGTCGCATACGGCACGACGAGCAGGATAGTCCGCTCGGCGATATCGAAGGCGCGCCACGAGCACCTTCATGTCGGCATGTTCAGGCCGATAACGTTATGGCCGTTCCCCGAGGCGCAGCTGCAGAAACTCGCGAAGAAATCGAAGGCATTCCTCGTGGTCGAGATGAGCGCAGGGCAGATGGTCGACGACGTGAAACTTTCGATACTCGGGCAGAGGCCCATACATTTCTACGGCAGGGCCGGCGGAGGCGTGCCGACCGAAGAGGCGATCGTAGAGGTGATAAAAGATATCCTGAAGCCGAAGTCCAGGAAAAGGGTATACGCATGAAAAAAGTATTTGAGCGCCCCGCGTCTTTAAGGGCTGTGCCGACGCACTATTGCTCGGGATGCGGCCACAGTATCGTTCACAGGCTGATCTGCGAAGTGATAGACGAGCTCGGGATCCGCGAAGATGTCATTGCGGTCTGCCCGGTGGGTTGCGCGGTCATAGCGTATGAATACTGGGATTTCGACTGCTCCGAGGCCCCTCACGGCAGGACGCCGTGCGTGGCGACAGGCATAAAACGCGTGCACCCCGACAAGGTTGTTTTCAGCTACCAGGGAGACGGCGACCTCGCTGCGATAGGGACGGCCGAGATAATACACACGGCCAACCGCGGCGAGAACATCACGGTCTTCTTCATAAATAACGGCGTATACGGCATGACCAACGGGCAGATGGCGCCCACGACGCTGATCGGGCAGAAGACGTCGACCTCGATACACGGGCGCGATATCGCAAGGGACGGATATCCGATGAAGATGTCGGAGCTGCTCTCGCAGCTGCCGGGAGCAAAATATATAGAGCGGGTCTCGGTCGATAATCCCGCGAACGTGCTGAAGACGAAAGCGGCCATAAAGAAAGCGCTGAAGCACCAGATGGAAGGCAAAGGATTCTCGCTCGTGGAGATCCTGTCGCCGTGCCCGACATACTGGGGCCTCTCGCCTAAGGATGCCTGCAGGCGGATCGAGGACGAGATGTCCAAAGTCTTCCCGCTCGGCGTAATAAAGGACGCATAAATGAAAGAAGAGATAATTTTCGCGGGTTTCGGCGGGCAGGGGATCATGGTCATGGGCAAGGTGCTTGCCTGGGCCGCGATGAAGGAAGGCCTTAAGGTCACTTGGATGCCGTCATACGGCGCCGAAGTGCGCGGAGGCACCGCGCATTCGATGGTCGTCATATCGGACGAGATGGTCCCTTCACCGGTCGTGACGAGCCCGACCGCCTGCGTCGTGATGAACAGGCCTTCGATGGACAGGTACGAGGATTCCCTGGCGCCGTCGGGGACATTGATAGTCAATGAGACGCTTATAGACAGGCAGCCCTCCAGGGGCGATATAGACGTACTGAAGATACCCGTTACCAAGATGGCGACCGATATGGGAAATACGCGGATCGCCAACATGATAGCGCTCGGCGCCCTGAACGCCAAGTTGAAGCTGGTATCGATGAGGGCCCTGGTCGACGCTTTGAAGGAGGTCATTCCCCCCGACAAGCACGATCTTTTACCAATGAACGAGCAGGCGCTGAAGGAAGGCGCCAGGCTTGTGGCGAGGCAATGATATGGTAAGGGTAAGGTTCGCCCCGTCACCGACGGGATTTTTGCATATAGGGAGCGCGCGGACCGCGCTCTTCAACTGGCTTTTTGCCAGGCACGAAAAGGGCGTATTCGTATTCAGGGTCGAGGATACCGACAGGGAGCGCTCAAAGGACGAGTTCCTGCAGGAGATAATAAGCTCGCTGAAATGGCTCGGAATGGACTGGGACGAGGGGCCATTCTACCAGACCAAGAGGCTGGACGCCTACCGCAGTTATGCGCAGAAGCTGCTTAAGGAGGGAAAGGCATACGAGGCCGAGGGCGCGCTCGGAGGCGAGAAGGCGATAATACTGTCGATGCCGAAGGAAATAATAGTCATGGAGGACATCGTCCACGGCAAGGTCACCTTCGACATGAACCTTCAGAAGGACCTCGTGCTGATGAAATCCGACGGTTTTCCGGCTTATAATTTCGCGTGCGTGATAGACGATGACGACATGAAGATAACGCATGTCATACGCGGGGACGACCATATATCTAACACCCCGAAGCAGCTTGCCCTATATAAGGCCCTCGGGATAGAGCCGCCCAAGTTCGCGCATATCCCGATGATCCTCGGGACCGACCGTTCGAGGATGTCGAAACGCCACGGGGCGACCTCGATATCGGAATACAGGCAGATGGGATTCCTGCCGGACGCGCTCGTGAACTATATATCCCTTCTCGGCTGGGCCCCGTCGGACGACAAGGAGGTCCTGCCGATAACGGAGATCGTAAAAGAATTTTCGCTCGAGAAGGTCGGAAAGACCGGGGCGGTGTTCGACATCAATAAACTGACATGGATGAACGGGGAATATATCAGGGCGAAGAAGGCCGAGGACCTCATGGACATTATAGTCCCCGGGCTTAAGCAGAAGGGAGCCCTGGACGGCAACTTCGATAAGGCAAAGATGGCCGAGGTCGTCAGGCTGTTCCAGCCGCGCGCAAAAACGATCCGGGAGCTGGCGGATTCCGCCGCGCCGTTCTTTACCGCCGCGATGGAATATGATGCGGCGGCGGTCGCCTCCGTCCTCGATAAGGACGGCGTGAAACAGAAGCTCGAAGCCGTCATAAGCAGGTTTTCCGCGATCGATGATTTCAAAGCGCCCGCGCTCGAGGAATGCGTCAGGAAGCTGGCCGCGGAGCTGAACCTGAAAGCCGCCGAGCTGATACATCCGATAAGGGTCGCGATAACGGGCCATAAGGTCGGCGCGAGCCTTTTCGAAACGGTGGAGCTGGTCGGCAAGGAGAGGTCCATAACGCGGCTCAGGTCCGCACTGGAGAAAGCAAGACCATGAAAAAGACGATAATCGCGGCGGCCGCAATACTGGCATGCCTGCTGGCTTTCAAGCCGTCCTGCGAGGCTGAGAAGGTGTATTATACCGACGGCAGGGTCGCCGACGAGCAGGTCATATCCAGGAGCAAGGATACCATAAAGCTTACCCGCACTTCCGGGGAGGTCAGCGTCAAAAGGGACCGTATCGATAAGATATTGAATGACGACGGGTCCGTATCGAAGTACGATTATGAAGGCATATGCATCGCCATAAAGGATAAAGTGAAGGAAGGCAAATACACGGAAGCCGCTTCTTTTTGCGACATCCTGCTGCAGATCTTCCCCAAGAGCTCCGAGATACACTACCTGCGCGCCGTGCTGAACCACAAGGCGGGCGACCTGTCAAAGACGAAAGAGGATTATAATTTCGTGCTCGAGAAGGGGACGGTAGACGCGAAGATACTGAACAACCTCGGGGCCATATACGCGACCGACAAGGATAACGCCAAGGCCGCGGAGATGTTCAATAAGGCGCTCGAGAAGGATCCCTCGCTCACCGAGGCGCACTTCAACCTGGCGGGGATACTGGTGATGGACAAGGATTTCCCGGGCGCGATAAACGAATATAACAAAGTGATCGAGAAAGAACCCGATAACGTGGAGGCCCTTTATAACCTTGGGGCGGCTTACTCGAGCAGGGGCGACAATACTTCCGCGAAAGGCTGCTGGAAGAAGATACTGGCTGTCGACCCGCAGAATTTCGAGGCAAAGGCGGCGCTGGACGCCCTTTCATCGGGCAATTAACAGGTTGAAATATTATTTTGTTATGGTAAAATTATAGCATGGCAAAGAGGAGAGCGTTCAGCCTTATAGAGATACTGCTCGCGTTCACGGTCATAGCCGTGTTCTTCGGGCTTATTTTTGCGTTCTATAAGAATGCGATAAATAAGTCGAAATACGTAGAAGCGGTCGCGACCGTATCCAATATCGCAAAGACCGAGGAGATCGCGAAGCTTGAAACGGGCGAATACATCGCCGCGGAAAATACGCAGGAAGTCAACGAGCGCCTTGGCATGAATATCGAGCCAAGGTGGTTTAATTATAAGGTCATAGGGGTCACGAACGATAATTTCATCGTCCTGGCCGAAAGGATACGCGACGACATAGAATCCGGCGATATTGCCGGGGACGACATAGTCGTCGCGAGGGATAGCTCCGGTCCGATAGCCCCTGAGACGGTCAACCAGCCCCCGCCTCCTGAGCTTGGCGGTGATACCGGCGACAGCGCCCCCCCCGATAGCAGCCCGGGCGGCGGTCCGAGCGGCGGCTCGCCGGGCGGCGGAACACCTGGCGGCACGGGCGGCGATGATACCACCAACCCGACCGGCGGCGGCAGTGATGAATCGCAGTATAATAACAATGCCAATGACCTGTTGTCCTTGCTTAATGACAGCACCGTAGGGCATGATTATTACGACGAACTTATAAACAATGGCGTGGACGTGCAGTTCGCGGACCTTCTTTCGATGGGCGCGTTGGGGTTGTTTGTGCCCGAATGGTGGTTTGACGTATTCCCGGAAACCGGAGAAGGCCTGAACGGGTTCAGCCCTAACACTATCTATCTGGATAATTCATACATGACCGATTATGCGCCTGAAGTCGGCGCGGCCGTGTTGATGCATGAGGCCACGCACGCGTATTGGGACAACAATATCCCGGAGTTGGCGGATTATGAGGTGGATTATTATAACGATAACATATCTCCTGCTCCGGCATATGATATAGACGAAACGGATCTCTATTGGACGACATACCAGGAAGGCCCTCTTGATGGGACCCCGTATATAAATCCTGACGGCGGTCCGCAGCTCTTCGATACGGTAATACAGGAATATTCCTGCTTCGTGAACGAGGTGCTGATATGGAATGAATTTAGCGCAGGCGACGGAAGCCTTTCCGATCCCGACGGGCAGGATGTTACCGCGGCCCTCTACGATTCAGGGGACCTGTTCGCTTATGTTTATGTCCTATATAACGGTTATGCATTATATGATGTTCCGGTGGTCTACTGATGAAACCGACGGCGCGGGCGCTTTCAGCAATTGCGGGGGTATCCATAATGCTTTGCTTCAACGGCTGCGCCAAAAATGAGTTCAAATACTCCAAATATTCCAATAACAATCCCCCGTTCAATCTCTCTATGGACTATCTTGACGGATGGAAATATGTCGAGTATAAGGACCCGAAAAGCGGGATATTGACCGTGTTGTTCACGCCGACCGACAAGATCGGGTTCTTCACCGCCTTTATTTCCGTGGAGGTAATAGGCCCGGAGACGCTCAACGCTAAGGTGTTTTCAACGGAGGCGGCGGCCGACCTCTGGGAATCGAAGGAGATGAAATTACCGGAAGCCAAGCTGTTGAAGAGGTCGAAGGTATCGATAAATTTCGCGAAGGCGGAAGATATAAACATATCTTACAAGATGCTCGAGCGTCTGCATGTGAAAGGGGCGAAGGCCCTGCCTTCACAAACGCACTTAGTCGTGCTGAAGAAAGGCGGCAGGGTATACGTAGCCAAGCTCATGTCGATGCAGGAGATGTTCGACCGCTACGACAGGGCGTTCGGCCATATGGTAAGGACCTTAAAACAGGCCAAATAGCAGGTTTTCCTCCGGCAAATTCCCGCCTTTACACTAATGAGAAAATCGGGTATAATTGTCTCCCGTTATATAGTTTTATGGATTTCTGCCCCGTTGGGTAATGGTAGCCCACAAGATTCTGGATCTTGCTGTCTTGGTTCGAGTCCAAGCGGGGCAACCACTATATAAAAACACCTCCTGTGAATATATACCGGAGGTGTTTTTTATACGTTCCGAAGCCTGCGTTATTATTCCTTTTCCTTATCCTTCACCTGCCTCGCCGCATCCGACCTGGTAAGCTCGAACTTGTCGAGGAAGCTTTCCTGGAACTTCTGCACATAGAGGAATATGCCGGGGGTGACGAAGAGGGTGACTACCTGCGAGAATATGAGCCCTCCCACGACTATCAATCCGAGCGGCTTTCTTGAGGCGCCGTCCGCGCCGTACCCGAGCGCGATAGGCAGGGCGCCCATGATGGCCGCGAGGCCCGTCATCAGTATCGGGCGGAACCTGACGAGGCACGCGTTATATATAGCGTCGAAATTGTTCATCTTGTTCTTTACCAGGTTCTCATTCGCGAAGTCGACCATCATGATGCCGTTCTTGGCCACGATGCCGAGGAGCATGAACACGCCTACGTAAGCGTAAAGGGACAATTCCGACCTGAACAGCCAAAGGGTCGCAAGGCCGCCGAATGTAGCTACCGGAAGCGTCGTGAGTATCGTGAACGGGTGGGCGTAGCTCTCGTAGAGAATGCCGAGTATGATATATTTTATGAATATAGCGATGATGATGAGTATGCCGAGGCTGGCGATCGATTCCTTGAACTGCTCGGCCTCGCCCTGCAGCGAACCCGTGACTCCCTCGGGCAGGACCTTCCTAGTCGTATCCTCAAGGGTCTTGGTCGCATTGCCCAGCGGCACATCGGGAGCGAGGTTGAAGGAGAGGGTGGCCGAATTAAGCTGGTTCAAATGGGGCACGTTCTGCGGCCCCGCGTCGACCTCCCATTTCGCTACGGTGCTCAACGGCACGAGCTTTCCGGTGATAGAAGACCTTACGAATATCTGCGAGAGGTTTTCGGGCCTGTCCTGGAAATTTTTCGTAAGCTCGACTATGACGTCATACTGGTCAACGTCGGTCTTGAACGTCGTGACCTTGCCTCCGGAATATGCCAGCGTCAGGGCGTATTCTATGTCGTGAGCCGTGATCCCGAGCGTCGAAGCCCTGTCGCGGAGTATCTTTATGTTGAGCTGCGGCAGGTCGAGCCTCGTGCTGTTCTGTATGTCGAGGAACCCCGGAAGTTTCTTCATGGCGTCCGCGAGTTCGAAGGACGCGCTGTAAAGCTTCTCCTGGTCGGGCCCGATCAGCGTATATGAATACTTGTTCCCGCTTCCGGTCGCCTCGCCTCCGGCGCTCAATTTAAGCGCCGGTATGGCCATTACGAAAGCCATGCCGTCCGGCAGCGCGGACATCTCCCTGCGGAGGCCCTGGACAACCTCGGGCATCGGCCTCCTCTTATCGCGGGGTTTTAAGGTCGTGACGAACATGCCGGTGCTTTGGTCGGCGCCGGGGTTCATGCCGGAGACCGAAATGATCTTCTCGATGTTCTTGTCATTGACCAATACGTTATTTACCTTATCCTGGTATTGCCCCATCTGCTTAGAGGAGGTGCCGAGAGGCATCATGATCTGCGCCATGATCGCGCCGCTGTCGCCTTCAGGCAGGAACGTCTGCGGCACTATAGTGAAGAAGAATATCGTGCCGCCGAAACATACTACCCACGCGATCAGCGTGGTCAGCGGGCGCTGCAGGGTCCATTTAAGCATGACGCCGTATTTGCTTATGATGCCGTCCATGAATTTGGAGATGGCTTCCTGGAACTTGGAGTCGCCGGGTTTGTGTTCCTTGAGCATGCGCGCGCACATCATAGGGGTCAGCGTCAGCGATATGACCCCCGAGCAGAGGATGGCCGCGACTACGGTCACCGCGAATTCGCGGAAGATCCTTCCCACGACCCCTCCCATGAAGACCAGGGGTATGAATATTACTGCGAGCGAAAGTGTCATGGATATGATGGTGAACGTGATCTGGTCGGCGCTTTCGATGGCCGCGGCCATGGGTTTCTTCCCGGTCTCGATAAGGCGGACGGTATTCTCAAGCACGACGATGGCGTCATCTACGACGAACCCGATGCAAAGCGTGAGGCCCAGCAGGGACATCTGGTCGAGGCTGAAATTCATCGCGTACATGACGGCGAATGTCGCTATGACGGACAGCGGCAGGGAGATGCTCGGTATTATAGTGTCCGAGATCCTGCCCAGCGAGAGGAATATGATCAGCACGACGAGAATGAGCGCTATGATGATAGTCTGTTTGACGTCATTGACCGATTCGACTATATCTTCCGACTTATCGTAAAAGACCGAGAGCTTTGCCGATCCCGGAAGCTCCTTTTGAAGGGTATCCGTTATATTGCGTATATTCGCGGCGAGCGCAACCGTGTTCGAGCCGCCCGCGCGCGATATCGCTATGACGACATTATTCGTTTTCATGCCCTCGCCGGGGCTGCCGAACATCGGACGTATCACATCGTTGTCCACGCTGTCGATGCACCGCCCTATATCCCTTAATTTAACAGGGGCATTGTTCCTGTAAGCGACTATCAGGTCCTCGTAATCCTTTGCCCTGAATAGCTGGCCTTTCGGTTCTATCGAGAAGGCCCTGACGTTGCCGTCAAGGCTTCCTGCGGGTATCAGGACGGTGCCGGTCGATACCGCCGCCGCCACCTCGTTAATGCCTATCTGGAAAGCCGAGAGCTTGTTCGGGTCTACCTGTACGCGCACGGCCGTCTTCGCGCCCCACACCTGCACCTGCGAAACCCCGTCTATCATACTTAATCTCTTGCCGACGGTCCTGTTGCCGAGGTCGTAGAGCTGTCCGGGCGTCAGCGTATCCGAGTTAAGTACCATGTAGAGTATAGGCGTATCGGAAGGGTTGACCTTCTGGTAAGACGGCGGCGCCGGCAGGTCGGTCGGCAGGTTTCCCGCTGCGCGCGAGATCGCGGCCTGCACGTCAGGGGCCGCCAGGTCGACGTTCCTGCTAAGGTCGAAGGTCAGGATTATCTGCGATTGCCCTTCGGTATTGTTCGATATGATGCTCGTCAGGCCCTGTATCTCGGTAAACTCGTTCTCAAGGGGGGATGCGACGGCCGAAGCCATCGTATCGGGGCTTGCGCCCGGGTACGCTACCTGGACGAGTATAACGGGATAATCAACGACAGGGAGGTCGCTTATCGGAAGCGTGAAATATGCGACGATACCGAATATAGTGACTATCACCATAAGCAGCATGGTCATGATGGGTTTTCTTATAAAGTTCTCAGAGAAGCTCATAGTCTATTTGTTCACCTTTGTCCCGTTTTCCGGTGCGGATATCTCGACGGCGGCCCCCGGCCTCAAGCCCATCTGGCCGGCGGTAACGACATACTCCCCGGCCTTGACGCCTTTCTCGACGATTATATGGTCATCAACCTTGTTCCCCGAGGTTATTTTTCTTATTTCTGACGTATTGCCGGGCGTTACGACGAATACATAATCGTATAATACCCCCTGGTCCTGCCCGACCTGCACGGCTTCATAAGGGATGAGCACGGCGTCCTTTTCCACCCTGAGGACGAGTTTGACATTCACAAACTGCCCGGACCACAGCCTCGTGTCGGCATTAGGCACGGACGCGCGCAGCAATATAGTGCCGGTAGTGTTGTCTACCGAATTATCCACGAAATGCAGCGCGCCCTCACGGGAGTTCGCTTCTTCATTGGCGCGTTCCACGGCTATGATCACTTTAAGCTGCCCCTTTGCCATGGCGTCCCTTACGTTGTCAAGGTTCCTCTCGGGTATAGTGAAGTCCACATAAAGAGGGTCCACGGTTTTTATGTTCACGAGCGTCGGCCCGTTGTTAGCGGTGACTATGTTGCCGGGGTCCACCTGGCGCTTGCCGCACACGCCGTCGGTAGGGGCGGCGATGTAGCAATAGGCGAGGTTGATCTTCGCGAGGTCTATGTTCGCGTTATCGAGTTTTACCATAGCCTCCGATGCCGTGACGTTCGTTTCGTATTGCTCGAAATTCTGCTGCGAGATGAGTTCCTTGGCTAGCAGTTTCCTATTCCTCTCGAGCGTGTCCTTGTTCAATTTCAGGTTAGCAAGGTCCTGTATCAATTGGGCCTCAGCCTTGTCGAGGGTCGCCTTATAGGAGCTCGGGTCGATCGTGAAGAGCATATCTCCCTTCTTGACGATGTCGCCGTCCTTGAAGTGGACTTCCTTCATTTCGCCGGTGACCTGCGACTTGATGTTCACATCGGACGGCGAATAGAGGTTGCCGAAGGCTTCGATGAATATATCCGCGTCCTGCTGCCCGGCCTTAACCGCCTTGACTATCTTCGGCGGGATCTTCTTCTCCGGGGGTTTGCGCCCGCAGCTTTTTACTATGAATAAGGTCACGACCAAAACGAGCCCTATCCAGAATACGTATTTAATGATCTTCATTAAAGCGTTGCCTGTCTTATTCATTTTTCGTCTCTCCGCCTGTATATATCGTTCCGGTCGCGTGGGCCAGTTCGGCCAGTGCCACGAAAAGGTCTCTCTTGGATTTTATAAGGCTGCTCTTGGCGTCCGAAAGCTTGCTCTCGGCGTCGAGAAGGTCAAGTATGCTGTTTAAGCCGTTGCTGTAGCTCTCGAGCGCCAGCTCGTATGACGTCTGCGATGTGTTGAGGAATGCTTCGCTGTATTCGAGCTTCTTGACAGCTGTCTTGAAATCGTAATATTTTGTCCAGACCTCGGCGCTGGCCGAGATCTCGGCCTCTATGAGCTTCTCGCGCTCGACGTTCGCGAGCGCCTGCTCTTCGCGGAGTATATTGAGGTTCTCGAAGCCGTCGAATACGTCCCAGTCGAAGCTTAAGTATGCCGCGTATGTCCTGTCGTTATCGCGCGGTTGTTTATAGTTATAATATTTGTAAAAATTCTTGTTTGCCGAGGCTCCGGCGCTTAAAGAAGGGTAAAGGTCGGAGTTTGCCGAACTCGCGGCGGCATTTTGCGCCCTCAGGTTAGCCCTCATCGCGGCTATATCGGGGCGCTGTTCGATAGCGTCGTTTATCATCCTCGTGATGTCCTCGTCGTTGACGGCCGTTGGGACATCCTTGGACGGTTCCATGACCTCGAAAACGGTGTCGGCCGGATATCCGAGCGATTTCGCAAGCGCCGCCTTCGACGTCTTGACGGCGCCCTTGGCGTTCTCGAGGGAATAAAGCGTCTGTTCGAATGTTGATTTTGCCTGGAGCATGTCGAGTTTTGCCGCGAGCCCGACCTCGAACCTGCGGGAGGCCGCGTCATACGCCGCCTGCGTATTCTTGAGGTCCGATTCCGCGGCGGCCAGCATCGCGACCGCGCTATGGTAACCGTAATAAGAGGTCTCTACGTCGAGCACGACGTCCTGCATCGTACGGTTGAACTGGAAGTTCGCGGCGATAAGCAGCTGAGACTGCTCCTCGACGTCCGCAGCCCTGCCCCCGAAATCGAGCAGGAGATAGGTGAGCTGTATGCCGGGCCCGTATTTAAAATAATCGACGCTGGCCATATCTACGTTGGCCTTAGAATCCTGCCTTAATCCTTCACCGGTGATGGTGACCTTAGGGTAATAACGGCCTTCCATCTGCAGTTTTACGGCCTGCACCGATTTGGCGTTTTCCCATGCCTGCTTCGTTGAAGGGTTTGTCCGCAGTGATATATCGATCAGGTCGCCGAGCGCAAGCGGCCTCGAGGTGTCGATCTTCTGGCCGCGGATGGATTGCCACGTTGCGTCTTTTGAATCGGAGATCTTTATCTTCTTTGCCGGTACCCAGGCCGCTTCAGAAGACGAAGGGGCTGCCAGTGTGCGGCATCCCGCAGCGCAAACTAACATGGCTGCAGAGGCAAGAGCAGATAAGAGGACCTTGGTATTAGTCATGTTATATGTTGTCATTATACAGTCAAAAAAAACCGCGCGCAACAAAAAAGCATTAACCCCTTGTTATTTCACGGGTTTTTTGGTATATTTATACCGCATGGAGGTCCGATAATATGCGCGGTAATCCCGGTTTGATAATCCTGGTATCTATTGCTCTCCTTACCGTCGCCCCGTACGCCGGGGCAGAGATCAAATTCGAGATCCTGGACAGCGCGAAGAATGTGCAGGGAATGACGCTGCCGGCGGGCACAAGGATAGAGTATACGGAGTCGGGCAAGATCAATTACGCGATACTCGAGAGCCCGGCGAAACTTCAGGACCTCCCTTGCCGGGGATGGGTGTATTTTTATGAGTCGGGAAAGGTAAAGAACGCGGAGCTTTCCCGCGAGGCGGCCCTCCAGGACATGAAATTCGAAAAGGGCAGCAGGATAGCGCTGTATGAATCGGGGAAGCTGCAGTCGGGCACGCTGGCCGAAGGGAAGATAGTCGACGGCATCAAGCTCGTGGACGGCGCAAGGATATCCCTTTTTGAGGACGGCAAGGTCATAAACGCATATTTAACGAAGGCCCAGGAGATACAGGGGATATTGTGCGCCCCGGGGCTGATCGATTTTTATGATAACGGCAGGCTTGAGACGGCGACGCTGGCAAGGGCCGAGGAGTTAGGCCGCATAAAATACCCCGCAGGCAGCGTGATAGACCTTTATTCGTCCGGAAGGGTCAAGAGGGCGGCCCTGCCCGAGGCGATGACGATCGAAGGCATTCTTTACAGCAAGGGCAACCGGGTACATTTCGGGGAGGACGGCAAGGTCCTGCCCGTGAGATAGCGCATATATAAGAATATATTTGCTGGGATGGCGGAACTGGCAGACGCGACAGTTTGAGGGGCTGTTGGTTGAATAAACTGTGGGGGTTCAAATCCCCCTCCCAGCACCAATTTTCCATAATAAAGCGGTGATGTATGGCCGGATACAGGATAGGATGCCATACCCTTACCTGGGGAAATTTCCTCCGGGATTACCCGTTAAAGAACGCTCTTTGCGAGATCAAAGAGGCCGGTTATGACGGCGTCGAGATGTATGACGCGCTCGCGAGACTGGGCCCGGCCGTTTCATTCAGGACCCAGCTCAGCGAAGCAGGCCTCGAACTGGCATCTCTCTCCGCCAACGTCAGGGTGACTTCCGACGAGAAGTCCGACATAGCTGAGGCTAAGGAAAAGGCGTATTTTGCGGGGCAGTTCGGCGTAAAGGCGCTAATGGTAACGGGCGGTTGGAGGGGCGACGGCCTCTCGAAGGACGTAAAAAGCTATAAGGCCCTCTGCAAAAGGCTCGATTCGCTCGCCGAGTATTCTTCCGGGTTTAACGTCAGGATAGCCTTTCATAACCACCTCGATACGATAGTGGAGGAAGAGAGGGATATCGCAAACCTTCTCGAGTTTTCCGGGTCGGTAAAACTTTGTGTGGACACGGGGCATCTCGCGGCGGCCGGTTCGGACCCCGCGGGGGTGATAGAGAGGTACCGTTCGTCCGTGGCCCTCGTGCACCTGAAGGACTGGGACCCCCGGGCCAGGGACTTCGCAGAGCTCGGACGCGGTGTGCTCTGCCATAACATGAAGAATATCCTTGCAAGTTTAAATAAGATTAATTATACTGGCTGGGTTGTTGTTGAACTTGACAGGACCTCAACCACCCCGTTCGAGAGCGCGAGGATATCCCGCGGTTTCCTCAGGGGGATAGGATATTAGAGATGGAGTTTAAGGTCGGGATCTGCGGCCTCGGAAGGAGCGCGCAGGAATTCCACATACCTCTCATGAAGAGGGTGGGGAAGTTCCGGATAGTGGCGGTATGCGACACTATACAGGGGCGCAGGAGGGTCGCTGACAGGGATTACGGCACGATAGCTTTTTCGGATTACAAGCATTTCCTGGATACGGATATAGACCTTGTGGTCATAGCTACCCCGTCGAGCAGCCATTTCAGGATAGCGAAGATGGTCCTCGAAGAGGGCAGGCATTGCGTGGTCGAGAAGCCGATAGCGCTGACCCTGAAAGAGGTCGAATATCTCATAAAGCTCGCGAACAGGAAGAGGGTAGTGCTCTCGGTCTTCCAGAGCCGCAGGTTCGACGGCGACTTCCTTACCGTCAAGAAGCTGCTCGACGAACACCTGGTCGGCGAGCCTTTTACGATAGAGTCCCGGGCGACCTCATACGGATCCCTGAAGAATTACGGCGTCAAGGAGTTCAACCCGGCCTGGCGGTACAGGAAGTCCTATGGCGGCGGGATACTCTATGATTTCGGTTCGCATATAATAGACCAGATGTTATGCCTCGTTAAAGAGCAGCCGGTGTCGGTCTGGTGCGACATGAAGTCCGTGATCTGGTCGAGGGAAGTCGACGATTATTTTAAGCTGCTTATAAGGTTCCGCGGCGGGATCACCGCGCATCTTGAAGCGAGCCAGGTTTCGAGGTATAATTTGCCCCGTTGGTACGTTCTAGGGACCAAGGGCGCGTTATTGAGCGAGAACGGCGGGCATCCGATAAAGATCAAGACCCAGATGAAGGGCGAGGATTTCGAGAGGACATACCAGGTCGAACCCAGCTGCTGGGAGAAGTATTACGAGAACCTTTACGATGTGTTGATGCACCGCGCGCATCCCATCATCAAGCTTGAAGAGGTGCGCAAGACAGCGGCTGTTATAGACGCCGCCCAGCTTTCGGCGCATAACAGGAGGGAAGAGAAGGTAAGATATTAGCGGGCTTATGAGCCCGCCGGGGTTTGGCCCCTTCGTCTAGTGGTTAGGACGAGAGCTTCTCAAGCTTTAAACACGGGTTCGATTCCCGTAGGGGCTACCAATAAAGCTCTGATCTGCATATTTGATCAGGGCTTTTTTAACAATAACGGAAGGGAGGCATAAGATGCTTAATAATGCCAAATTGGGCATGATCTTTTTGGCCGTGTTTTTGTGCGGCTGCGCAACAATAGACAGCGCTATTCCGTTATCCGAGGCATTGAGGAAAGAGGCGCCCGACGAGATCAAGCAGAGGCAAAGGCTCGTGGAAGTCTCCTATTATTCGTTTGACGGCAGGATCCACAAGGGACAGGTCGTGATAGACGAAAGGCTCGCCGGAGACATAAAGGAAGTCTTTCGCGTCGCCCTTGAGGAGAAGTTTCCCATCTCTTCCGCAATCCCCATTTCGCATGACCGGTTCTACAGCGGAGGAAAGTGGAACGAGGATGACCAGTCGATGATGATGAACAACACGTCCGCCTTCAATTACAGGCTGGCGACCGGAGGGACGTCGCTGTCAAAGCACGCCTACGGCTTCGCGATAGACATCAACCCCGTCCAAAACCCGTATATCAAAGGAGACGTGGTGCTGCCTCCCGGCGCGGTGTATGATACAAGCAAGGCAGGGACGCTTGCCCGCGACTCCGGGATAGTGCAGGCTTTCCTGCGTTTAGGATGGACGTGGGGCGGGGACTGGAAGTCCCTGAAAGATTACATGCATTTCGAGAAAGATCCCGGATAACAGCAAAATCATCCCTTGACAAATAATATATAGTGTGCTATATTTATAAGGCATACTTTAATAATATAAGGAGCGGGATGAAAATAGAAGAGTATTCGTTACGCGAGAAGAAGCACGCTAAGACGAAGATCGCGATAATGAATGCTTTCATGGGAAAGTTATCACAAAACCGCTTCGACGACATTTCCATAAAGGAGATATGCCGGGACGTCGAGGTGGCGGAAGGCACTTTCTTTAACTATTTTCCGGAAAAGATCGATGTTGTCCGTTATTTCCTGAATTTGACCTCGTCAAAAATGATATGGAAGGCAAAGCGGGAAGCCCGGGACGGTAAATACCTTCATTTGATCGACGCTGTATTCAGCCAGCTGTCCAAGGAATGGAGCAACAGCAACCTTGCGTATCAGATTTTTTTAGCGTTCCTGATCCAGGGAGAGAGGCCTAAAAAAATGGCTATTTCCGCCCTCGAAAAGGGGCTGGCTTTCCCGGGTTGTGCCGGCATCGAAGAAACGCCCTCGGTTGGACTGGGCGAGTGGTTTAAGGAGTGTGCCGTCTCAGCGCAGAAAAACGGCGAGTTGCCGCCAAGGACCGATGTGGATGATGTCATCGTTTCCCTGGCGACTATCATGTGCGGGACGCTGCTGGTGACCCGGTTCAATGATAGCGATAGCCGCGGCTATCATTATATGCGCCAGCTAAAGGCTTTGTGGCGCGGGCTTGGGGTGGCTGAATTCCAGGGCAAATAAAATTAAGGAAGGACATTATACTATGCGGAATTTGTCGATAAAAAAATTGATCGTAGCCCTTACGGCAGGCCTTTTGCTGGCCGGCTGCGGGCCCGGGTCCAAAGCGCCGCAAAAGAAGGCGCCCGCGGAAGTCGGCGTGGTCACGATACGGGCGCAGCGCCTCGTGTTGACGAGGGAGCTGCCCGGCCGGACGGCAGCCTATAGGGTGTCCGAGATCCGGCCCCAGGTCAACGGCCTTATCATTAAGAGGGCCTTCGATGAGGGCGCTTTGGTCAAGGCGGGGGACTTGCTGTACCAGATAGATCCCGCTCCATACCAGGCGGCCTATGACCAGGCCGAAGCCGCGGTCAATATTTCCGAGGCTAACCTTCCGGCTGTCCGCTCGCGTGAGGAACGCTTCAGGGGACTGGTAGAGATCAAGGCGGTCGGGGAGCAGGAATATGATAACGCGTTGGCGGCCCTGCGCCAGACGGAAGCCCAGTTGGAAGGCAGTAAAGCTGCCTTGGAGATGGCGAAGATCAACCTGTCCTATACGCCCATCAAGGCCCCGATCTCCGGCCGGATCGGAAGGTCGAGCGTGACGGAAGGAGCGATGGTCACGGCTTACCAGCCTGTAGCGCTCGCGACGGTGCAGCAGCTCGATCCGATATTTGTGGATGTCATG
>JBAYMW010000005.1:0-29632 GCA_041663405.1 Candidatus Omnitrophota bacterium
CTTATATTCTCCTTCGTCCACTTAAGTATTGCGACAGCCTTCCCGAAGCCGGACTTTTCCCCGGAGGTGATCCTGTCCGCCAGGGCGCCGTAGTTATAGTACCTGTCCATAAAATCAAGCGCCTTCAGGTAAAGGGGTATCCTTATCTCCCTTATCTCAAAATTTACTCCCTGCCTTGTAGTGACGGGAATGTTGAGCGCAAGGATGGCCGCCGCCGATGCCGCCAGAATTATCAACGCGCGGAATGCGGCCTTCTTCATGCCCTGCCGTCCATGAATTTCCTGTGCCACAACTCGAGGTTCAAAAGCGCCCATAGCTGGGACGTAAAGTCTCTCTTGCCGCTGGCATGCTCCTCAACGAGGCTCTTCAGTGAGCCGGGCCGGAAATAACCCCTGCCCAGGCACGACTGCGACAGCAGCGTCTCGCGCATATAATCCTTCAATTCCCCCCTGAACCATTTTCCTACGGGAACACCGAACCCCATCTTCCGCCTGTTCAAAATCTCTCCGGGAAGCAGACCCGAGAACGCCTTCTTGAGGATATATTTTTTTTCGGCGCCGCGGATCTTATACGAGGCCGGCAGGCTCGCGGCAAATTCCATGACCTTATGGTCAAGGAACGGCGAACGCGCTTCGAGTGAATTCGCCATACTGGCTATATCGACCTTCACGAGGAGGTCGTTCGGAAGGTAGGTATTGACGTCCGCCTTAAGAAGGCGGTCGAGAAGGCCAAGATGGCTGAGGCCTCCCTCTTCCGCAAAGTAAGGGTGCAGGAGCCTCAGCGGTGACTCCATATTGATGCCCTCCATGAACCCTGGCGAATACAGGCTCCCCAGGGAAAGCGTTCCCGATATGCCCACCCACCTGAAATATCTTTCCTGGGCCGGCAGGCCGGCATTCGACAGGAAGCGCCTGGCCCGCCTGAAGATGTCCTTTGGGTCGGTCGAATCGGGCAGCGCGAATGCCAGCGCGCGCGCCGCGCGCCTCAAACCTAACTTGCCCATCTTTTCGGCCGCGCTCATCGCCTGATAGCGTTCGTATCCGGCGAAGGATTCATCCCCGCCGTCCCCGTTCAATGCGACCGTGACAAACGCACGGGTCTCGCGCGACACGTAATACGTAGGTATGCACGAGGAATCCGCATAAGGCTCGCCGTACCGTTCGACAAGAAGTTCCAGCACCTCCAGCGCTTTCGGCCTTACTATGAATTCATGATGATCCGTGCCGAACCTCCGGGATATCTCTTTTGCATACCGCAGCTCACTGTAATCTTTTTCATCAAAACCTATCGTAAAGGTCTTGACCTTTGTGGACTCGCTCATGACGGCCACCACACAGCTTGAGTCGATCCCTCCGCTCAGGAAAGCTCCGAGGGGGACATCGCTGTAAAGCCTCATCTTTACGGCTTCCCTCAGCAGTCTTAAGGTCTCCGAGGCGGCTTCCGTCTCGCAGATATCTATCTTCCCGGCATAATCGAGGTCCCAATAACGTTCGATCTTCACGCCTGACTTTCCTACGGTCAGGATATGCGCGGGAGGAAGTTTGTGGACTTTCTTGAAAATAGTATCCGGCGCCGGGATATACCCGAAGTTCATATAATGGCCGATGGCGCCGGGCTCTACATGTTTCGGTACCATCCCGGACTTGAGCAGCGACGCAAATTCCGAGGAGAATACGAACCTTCCGGACTCATAATAATAGAGGAAGGGTTTCTTGCCCGCCCTGTCCCTCGCCGCGAACAGCATCTGCTTCTTGTCATCCCAGATCGCAAATGCGAACATCCCGCGGAGATGGTCGACGCATCTCTCGCCGTATTCCTCGTAGAGATGCACAAGCGTCTCGGTGTCGGAGTGCGACTTAAAGCGGTGGCCCCTATCTTCGAGATCGGGCCTCAATTCGTGGAAATTATATATCTCGCCATTAAATACCAGCCAGACCGACCCGTCTTCATTCGACATCGGCTGGCTCGCGCACGAGGACAGGTCAATGATGCTCAATCTCCTGTGGCCAAGGCAGGCCGTGCCTTCAGGGCTCAAATATATGCCTTCGCCGTCCGGCCCCCTGTGCTTCAATTCATCGCACATCGCCGCGACGGCATCTCTTTTGGCCGGATCTCCCTTAATATCAATTATGCCGCATATCCCGCACATATCTACATTACCCCCGCTACGTCCCGGATGATGCCGAGTATCTTGGGGGCGTTAACTTCCAGTGAATACTTCTCAAGCACCGTCTTCCTTCCCGCCGCACCTATCCTCTCCCTGAGGCCGCGGTCATCCATGAGCCCTGATAATTTCCGGACCCATTCATCGTCATCTTTCGCGAAAAATCCGTTCACGCCTTCCTCGATGATCACGCGGTTAGGGCCGGCATCCGAGGCGACGCACGGCACTCCGACGCTCATATACTGGATGGTCTTGAACCCGGTCTTCCCCGCCGTCCATTCGTCATCGGGCAGCGGATAGACGCCGATATCGAGCGACTGGAACTCGCCGATCTCGCTGCCGAGCTCCCAATCCTTATATATTATCTCCACGCCCGCAATATCGAAGACCCTGCGCGACGCGCCTATGACCTTTATCATAAAACGGTATTTTTCCCCGGAAGATGCAAGTTTCTCGAACACGCCTTTCAGTGATCCAAGATATTTCGCGGTGCTGTGGCTTCCTATCCATCCGATCGTGATGCCGCCGGAAGGCGCTTTTGCCGCGGGCTTGAACCTGTCGGTATCCACCGAAGTATGTATTACGGTCACATTGCGGTTATATTCAAGCGAATACTTAAGGAGATGCTCGTTGCAGGTTATGACATGCCTGCTCAACCCGATTATCTTCGGTATCTTCCACGGGCACTTCAGCCGCATAAGGAAACTGTTGGTAGGGCTCGCGGTCCTCAGGTATATCGCATCATCGAGGTCATATATTATCTTCTTGCCGAGGACGGCCAGCAGCCATTCCATTACCGGCGGGCCGAACGGAAAAGCCTCGAGATGTATAAATACGGCATCGCACGAAAGCGCCCTGAAGAGATCGACCGTCCTGCCGGCCATGCCCGCGCAAAAATACAGGAATTTCCTGAAATGCATCCCCTTCTTGTAAAGGATCCTGTAAAAAGCGGAGCTGATGAACGGCCTGACTATGCACGTTACGCCGTTGGCCCTGAGGTACGGGATATACTGCTCCACCCTGTAACGGCTGCTCGGGCCTTCCGTGGGATATGGTTCGAGAAAAATTACTTTCATTTCAGCGCTTTAAGGTACTCCTTCAGTGCGTCCTGCCAGGGCCTTGAATTGTCGAGGCCCATCTTCGCGAGCTTATTATTAACCATGGCTTCGGACTTGCCGCGCGGAGCCGGAAGCGGGAAGACATCCGAAGTGACGGGTTTTATCACGACGTCCTTCTTGCGGAGGTATTCGGCGATCTTGACGGCGATATCGTAGCGCGTGCATATTCCCTTGTTGACGCAGTGGTAGAGCCCGTATTTCCCGCTTCCTACGATATCTACTATCCCGCGCGAGAAATCCGACGTGAACGTCGGGCTGCCCGTCTTGTCCGTGACGACCGATATCTCCTTCTTCGTGTTAAGGAGCTGCACGATCTTCCAGACGAATTTTTTGTCCTTGTTATGCCCGCCTATCATCCATCCGGCGCGCACTATATAATATTTCTTCAAAAGCGACTGCACGGCTTCCTCGCCGCGGAACTTGCTCATCCCGTATATGCTTATCGGGTTCGGCTTGTCCGATTCCGTGTACCCGTCCTGCTTCTCGCCGTCGAAGACGGAGCCGGTGCTGATATACACCATCTCAATATCCAGTTCCTTGCATATCTGGGCGATGTTCTCCGTCCCGCGCCAGTTCGTGTCATAGGCGTGCTCCGGCTGGAGTTCGCATTTATCGACGTCCGTCTCGGCCGCGAGATGGAATATTATATCCGGACGGAACTCCTTCACTATGCCCAGCATCCCGTTAACGGACTTGATATCGCTGATGACTATGCCGTTCTCGCCGGTGATATCCGTCGGCAATACCTCGTAGCCTTTCTTCTTGAGAAGCGGCCAGAGGGCATCCGCAAGCATCCCGTTCGCTCCGGTTATTATGGCTCTTTTTTTCATGGGTCTATTCCTTTCGTGATCGACGCGCTCTTGTAGACATCCTCATATTTCGCTATTCCCGAATCGAGCGAATAAAACTTTTCCGCGGCCTCGCGGCAGCGCCTTGCTGCCCCGCCGTCCTTCGCGAGCTCCGCAAGCTCTTTCGCGGCGCGCCCGTATTCCCTGCTGCTGAAATCCCTGACCACGATACCGGCGGAGTTATCCTCTACCGTTGCGGCGGTATCCCCAATCCCGCCGTTTATCACTACGGGAAGGCCGCACGCGAGATACTCGGAGAACTTTATGGGGCACGACGACCTCTTTGACAGCACCGGCCTTATGAAGAATATCCCGGCATCCGCCGCATTGAGGTAATCCGGCATATCCTCGAACCTGGCGCCGGTGACGGTAGCGTCCTCCGGGCCGATGCCGCGCTTATCCAGTGCCGCCTTCACGGCATCCCTGTCGATATGCGTGACCACCATCAGGTGGGCCTGCGGTATGACCGATCTCGCGACGGTGTAAAAATCTATCATCTCATCGAGCATGTACCACGTGCCGACCGAACCAGTATATATTATGATGAATTTATCCGCAAGCCCCGGGCCTATCTTCCCGCGCAGCCGCTTCTTATCCCCCGGTGACGGGGCGAACCTTGCGAGGTCGACACAGCACGGTATGACGTGTATATTCAGTTCCCTGCCGTCCGGCAGTTCCGGAAGGTACCCTCCCCGGGAGAGAAATCCCTTAATATTATCCGTAAGGACCACCACCGCGTCGGCCTTCATTAGCAGTTTTTTTTCTATCGAGCCCACAAGCCGGTATAGCAGCCCGCCCCTCTTCCATATCCCGCCGTCCGCGTATTCCTCGGCCATGAGGCCCCTCTCGTCATATACGAACTTCTTGCACGTCAGCCTGCTTATCACATAGGCCATCACGGCCGGGACCGTCGCGCGGGCATGGACTATGTTAATATCGCGAGAGAGGACGATCTTTATCCCTTCAACGATACCGGTCAATATATCAAAGATCGTCGCGGGAAGCGATGGGCTTTTATGGTACCTGAGGCGCCGCCATTCTATCATCCCGGCTTGCAGTTCCTTTTCGAGGCCGGCCTGCGCGGCCGCGTCCGCCGAAGGCTTCTCGAAGCTCATAAGGACGCACTTTGCCCCCTTCCGGGCCAGCCCCTTAAGATACGGTATGCCCTGGGACTTGATAAGCGGCTCGGTCGCGCCGTTATATGAAATGAATAACACTTTCGTCATGACTTGACCCCGATAAGGTTCAGCCCGGGATTTTCCGCCATGCGGCGTATCTGTCCGATGCCCGCGCCGCGCAAAGAGCGCTCGGCGTCCGCCTGGGTCTGCGGCTGGTCATAGTACGGCGAAAGCATATCGAAGGTATCCATGATGGCCCAGTCATATCTTTGTTTTATGGATAACTGTTTATTATCGACATAATTGGCAACGGGAATGACGAACGCGAACAGCTTATTGAGGCCCCCTATCCTGAACAACACCTCCGTAATGGGAAATATGACGGGCATCAGGAGACGTATCATGAATAAAAGCGTTTTTTTGTTCATCCTCTTTGTCAGCGGCCTGACAAGGTATTTTCCGCAGAACAATGTCCAGCGCCTCTTTTCGTATATGGTCACCGCTATCTTCCCGCCCTTTTTTAATACCCGCGGCAGGGATCCCAGCGTCTTTGCCGGGTCCGGCGTATGCTGTATGACCCCTATGCAATAGAGTCCGTCGAACGCAGAGTCCCTGAACGGCAGTTTATATATGCTCGCCTGCACCAGGAAGACGTTGTCGCGGCCCTCCAGGTACCTTTGCGCCCCTTCCACCGAATTACTGATATCTATCCCCACGGTGAACGCCTTGCTCTTGGATGCGACATCAAGGAAACGCCCAGCCCCGCAGCCCGCGTCGAGGATCCATTTTCCTTCCATCCAATCCTTCGACCAGCCTGTCTCCGAATATAGCCTTTTCTCCGAGCAATTCGTGCCGTTATACGAATCGAGCTGCTCCGCCGTGAATTTATTCCATTGGTATCCGAACGAGGAGGCATAATTTTGCGATTCCACGAACCGCGGTATACCCCTGACGACCGGGTATGCCTTCCCGCAATCGCCGCAAAGCAAGGCGCCTTCGGCCTCTTTGAGGCCTCCATGGCATTCGGGACAGGCCAGTATCTCCATCAATTTCTTATTCATCGCCTGATCCCCTCTCCGAGGCCCCACTTGGCTTTCCTGATAGCCGAGGCGGCTCCTGCCCCGAGAAGACTCCTCATGTATGTATACACCAGCTGCGGATTGACTAATAGCGACCGCGGATACTCACGGACCGCTTTTGCCAAAAACACCCTCGCCTCGCCCATACGGCCGGCCGCGTAATAATTTATCGCTGTCAGGATATACAGGTTCGAATATGCCCTGTTCTTCAGGCCGCCTATTTTAGGCAAAAGGTCTTCGTTGGCGAATGCCATGTCGACCGCGATCTTCATCGAACGGGCCATCCCTTCGGGGTCGATCGAGCATTTGCCCGTGTGGAACCTTATCTTTGCGGTATACCTGCCGCTGAATTTAAAACGCGCGCATGCCGCGAGCCGCGTCCACATCTCCCAATCCGCCGAGGCTGAGAGCTCGCGTATCTCGCTGAAATACCCTGCCTTCCCGAACAGCTCTTTCCTAATAAGGCAGGATGAGGCGTTGCACCCGCGCGAGGAGAGCCAGGATACCAGCTCAAGCAGCGGGTCCCCGCGGAAATCACCGGCAGGAAGCTTCTCGATCGCCTTGCCTTCCGGGCTTACCATATAGGAGCCCGAATACGCGACTCCTGCGCCGGCAGATTCCGCCGCTTCAAGGCATGTCTCGAGGTGTTCCGGCGACCACATATCGTCAGAATCCAAGAGCGCGATATATTCGCCTGTGGAATTCCTTATCCCGTTGTTCCTTGCCGCGCCGACCTGGCTGTTCTTCTGCAGGATATATCTGACCTTAGGCCCGAAAGATGACGCGGCGCGCGCCGTGCCGTCCGTCGAACCGTCATCTACGACTATCACCTCAAAATCGCCGTAAGTCTGGGCGAGCACGCTCTCGACTGCGGCTTTCAGGTACTCCTCCCTGTTATAAGTAGGGATCACGACGCTTATCTTAGCCAAGGCTCAATAGTACCCCCATGTTGACGCGACGCCCACATGCCGGTTTGCGAAGAGCGTCTTGATGTTCGCGTATTTCCTGTCGAATCCCGCGCACGCCTGCGCGATATCTACCTTTTCGTACTTTATGGGCCTCGCGGAATATACCGATATGTATGTGACCCCGCCAGCCGTGATATCGGCGACCTTTTTAAGCGAATGCGCTTTTACCGATGAATCCACGAATGAAGCGTACGCTTTATCCGTTGAATACGAACTGCAGGAAACGACATAGAAGGCAAGATCCGCCTTCCTTTCCGCGGCCGATACGGGGTTCGAGGCGGATTCCGGCTCCGTGAGGTTGCGCAGGTCATAGATATATTTCCCGAACACGGGGCTCTTGAAGAAATTCTTTCCGTAGTAATATTCATTCAGGATGTTCTGCGTCCCGGCAAGCAGGCTGGCTATCCTGTCTTCGGGGTTCATATGCTCCCTCAGGAAATATCCGGCGGCCTTAAGGTAATTCGGAGGCGCCTCCCGCCTGGCGCCCAACTCGCAGGCCGTAAGAGAAGTAAAACGTATCAGGATGTATGAGACGAGGATCACGGAAAGAACCATACCGGCTGTCTTTGCCCTATGCCCGGTAACGCTGCCCGCAAACAGGAATATCCCGTATACTCCGAGGCTTAATATCATCGAGAACGGCAGGATCGCGCTGTTCGGCTCCGTATTAATAATGTAGGCGTAGTATACGAGCGGGAAGAAAAAAAGCGGCGCGCGGCGGCCGGAACGGACAGCGGCTATCACGTAGAACGCGAACAATAGACCGGCCGTCCATATATCGCCCGCATCAAAAGAGAATATCTTCCTGAACACCTCGCCCAGCATGGAAAACCTTGAGGCGGCTCCCGAAACGCCGAACTTCTGCAATATCCATCCGAACATCCCCAGGTGGCTTTGCCCGAGGCGCGAGAAGACATAGAAATGCCCCGCCAGCGCCAGGATCACGGGAACTGCGAAGGTAAGGTTGGACGGTTTCTTTATTATTGTTTCCCTTATGAACCTGGCAGGCCCAAGGCCGTGATACTTGTACGATACGCACCAGATGAACAGCATATAGAGCGGGAGCTTCACGATGTTTCCCGAAGCCGCGTTAACGAACAACAACAGGAACAACGCCGCGACAAGCAAGAAACTTTCACCCTTTTTCGCGTAGATATACAACGCCCAGAGAAGCAAGCCCTCCAACAGCGTATTTGCGGGGATTATATAAAAGCTCCTTGATTGGTTCACGAACAGCTGGGCGGCTATGAAGATAAATACGAGCGCCGCCGGCTTGCTGTCATAAAGCTTCGCGAAGAGCAGCGACAGTGTCACGAGGGCTGCCGCCATGACAACCGCCTGCGCGAATATAAACCAGGATTCGCTCAGCGGTATTCCCAGCAGGCCGTAAACGGCTATATATAGATACCAATGCAAAAAGTCGAGCATCCCGTGCGTCCCGGAGACCGCCGATTTTACGAAGTTGTCCAGGATATGCGAGGTCCCGCCCGCGGCCGCCTCGCCTTTGGAAAAGTCGAAGTTGAACGGGTTAAGGTAATGAAGCCTTATCCCGCCGAATACTCCGGCTCCCGGCTCGCTCTGGAATATATTGGGCGCATAGTAGGCGCTCGCGGCTATATGCAGCGCCGCTATGACTGCCAGGATCATAAGAAATAACGCCTTGTTATTGATCCGCGCCCCCTTCTTCTATGCCCGTCAGCTCGTCAACCAGGTAAAGCGGCCTCTTCTGCGTCTCCGTATAAATCCTTCCTATGTACTGGCCGATTATCCCCACCGAAAGCAGCTGCACGCCGCCGATGAACAATACGGTCAGCATAAGCGAGGCGAATCCGGGGAATGATATGCCGAAGATGACGGTCTTGGCCAGGTAATATATAATGAGCAGCAGGCTTACCAAAAACACCGCGAAGCCCAGGTAGGTGACCAGTGTCAGCGGCTTTATGGAATAACCGGTTATGATATCGAGCGCCAATCTAATCAGCTTTGAGAGATCATACTTCGAGCTGCCGCTATAGCGCTTGTCTTCCTCGTAATATATCGAAGCTGACTTATAACCCACCCAGGAGACCATACCCCTGAAGAAACGCACGTTCTCGCTGAACTGCAATACCGCCTTTACGGCCCGCCTGCTCAACAGCATAAAATCGGTGAGGTCGCGCGGCAGCTTGATCTCGATCACCCTGTTAATGACCCTGTAGAACAGCTTGGACATGACCTCTTTATATTTCGATTCAGCCTTCCGGCTTTTCCTTATCGCGTATACGATATCGTAGCCTTCCTCGTGCTTTTCTATCAGGCCCGGAAGCGCCTCCGGGGGATGCTGAAGGTCGGCGTCCATCACTATGACGGCCTCGCCTTTCGAATACCGCAATCCCGCCGTCGTGGCTATCTCGTGCCCGAAATTCCTCGATAATCCGACGATCTTCACGCGCTTGTCGTCCCTGCAGATCTCCTTCAGGACCTTGAGCGAACCGTCGGTGCTTCCGTCTTCCACGAAGATGAACTCGCAGGCCTTCTTCCCGCCGGCTAAACTGGCGGTGAGCCTCTCGTAGAGAGGCCTCAGGTTCTTCTCTTCGTTATGGACTGGGATCACGACCGAAATGTCAGTTTTCATCTTTCACCTCATTAATTTCAATTCGTTGAACTTCTTCCGCCCCAGGATAAAATACTGGTAGACGATCGATATGCCGTATGCCGGATACTTGGTCTCCCTGCCGCACTTTTTGTAAAGCGTTTGGGCCGCCCTTCTCGCGTTCGCGATCCTTGGCATGATGACCACTAATTCCAGGTATGCCCATATGATGCTGATCCACCGGAAGTTCCAAGGCTTATTGACCAGGTAGAAGAGCCCGTTGATCAGGTCCAGCATCAACCTTGCGGGCAGGACCGCCGCCAGCCTGCCTAAGGGCAGGTTTTTCATCAATAGTATCATTCCGTTCCTGTGGTTCAGGTGAAGCTTATACAGAGGCCTTGCCGCTATCGACCCCTTCCCTAAATGGTAGACCTTGGAGCCGTGCGCGAAGACCATCCTGTAGCCGCACTTCCTTATCCTCCAGCAGAGGTCGTTCTCCTCGCCGTACATAAAATATATAGGGTCGAAGAGCCCGGCTTTTTTCAGGGCGCTGCTCCTTACCATGAATGCGGTGCCGGAACACCAGTCAAGGTCGGCGTCATCGTCGTATTGCCCGTTATCGGCCTCCACCGTGTCGAATATCCTGCCCCTCAAGAAGGGATAGCCGTAGCCGTCGATAAAACCTCCGGCGGCGCCGCTGTATTCGAACCTCGCGCGGTCGTTGATATCCAATATCTTCGGCTGGCACGCACCTATGCCCCGGTCGCCGTCCATCATCGCGACCATCGGCTCAAGCCACCCGCGGTCCACGACGGTATCGTTATTCAGTAGGAGGACATATTCGGAGCGCGCGAGCCGCAGCGCAACATTATTGCCTTCCGCGTATCCGAGGTTCTTCCCGTTCTCTATCAGCTCGATCCCGGGATGCGAACCGTACCTCTCCCTGATCGCGTCGATAACGGGCTTTCCGGAACCGTTGTCGACCAGGTATATCTTAAAATCCCTGTACGTCGAAGCCAGGACCGAGTCGACGCAATCCTTCACGTACCCGAAATTGCGGTAACTTAATACTATTATGCTTACTTTTGCGCCTTCGCCCTTACCCAAGGATAAACCTGTATGGCGTATCGTCGTCCATGATTATCCTCTTGAGGGAGAATAAGCTCCCGGACGGGCGGTTGTAGCCATGGACGTTAAGGAGACAGCCCTTGTAACCGCTGTCGCGAGCAAGCGATATAAGTCCGTCATTGTAATCGAGCGTGCTCCCGAAAGGGAAAGAGAAATACCTGCACTCTCTTCCGAGCCTCGCGGCCAGCTCCCTCTTGCTTTCGACTATCTCATTCCTCGCGTCTTCTGCCGGTATCCTAGCGAGGGAGCGGTGAGTGATCCCGTGAGAGCCTATCTCCATCCCGGAATCCTGCATTTTCCTGAGATCTTCCCACTCCATGCACCTGTCCGGCTTAAGGTCAAAGTCCGACTTCATGTCCTCCACCGTCTTCTTCAGCGCATCCGCGCCGGCATATTTGAGCCTGCCGGCGACGCGATATGCGAACGACAGCCGCGGCTCGCCCATCCCGGGGAACAACTCTTCTGTCCCTATCTGCACCCTGCCTATCCCGGGGTTATGGACCAGTTTCATGATGACCTCCAGGTCCCACGGCGGGCGGCCGCTGCCGACATAACCGCTGGAAACAAAGAAGGCGGCCGGCAGCCCTTTCTTCCTGAGGGCCGGAAATACAACTTCATAGTTATCTATCGTGCCGTCATCAAAAGACAGGACAACGCTTGGCTTGGCCGCTCCCGGATCATCCGAGGAAAAATCCTTGAACGCCTCGTCGATCCCGATTATGTTGAATTTCATCGCCAAATAATCTATCTGTTTAAGGAACATCTTCAGCGAGGTTATGGTCTTTAAAGGGTTCTCCCTGCGCTCTTCCAGGACCCTGTGATATGTCAGGACCAGGAGTTTCGGCCCCTTGTCGCCTAAAGAATTTTTAGCATGGCCCGCCGCGCGCCTGAGGCCGTAGTAACCCTTCCGTGCGTAATTACGAAGGATGTCCTTCACGAGCGCCTTATCTTCCTTATAGCATTGACCAGTGTCTTGTTGGACCGGAGGGCCCTTTCGAGAGAGTTTAGGGCGCGGTACAGGCCGCCCTTTACGCTCCTCCTCACGATAAACACCCTGTAAAGCGGGTCCTGCCGGTTGCACCACTGCGTCTTGTAAAATCTCTCGTAGCCGTACCAGTTATATATCTTTTCTCCGCGGCCTGCGGTAAGCTTTAGCAGTTCCTCGATCAGCAAATAACCGGGCCTGAAGTATTTGAGCCCGCTGTTGAATCCCGTCAGCACCCAGTTGAAACCGGGGCCGAATTTGTAGCCGAAACTTATGGCGAGCGGCTCTTCTCCGGCGCACAACAGGTGGGCGTCAAGCATGCCTTTACCTTCCATTGCCATGAGGAACTCCCCGTAGAACGAGGCGTACTCCCTGCTCTCAAAACTGCTCTCCCTGCCCCTGTCGGAGAAGGAGTTGAGCGACAATTTCGAATAGTCTTCTATAAGCTTCGCAACCGCCGCGCCTTTGATCTCGCGCAGCTGCAAGGGCCCGAACTTCTCCTCGAGGTGTTTACGTTTTGACCTCAGGTCCCTTTTAAGCTTCGGCGATATTCCCGCGAGGTATTTCTCGAGCCCGGCGGAGAGGTCGATGGACCAATTCGAATGGTCCGTAATGACCTTTACCGAAAAGCGCTTGTCCGCATCGCCCCGCGAGAGTTCTTCCGGCAGCCTGTTCCCGTGCCTCAGGTCAGAAAGGTAGAGCAAGTCCCAATCTTTCCTCCCGGACAGCGCCTCCATTATCGCGGGAAGGATATCATTGCCTTTGGGCGCGTATAGGGGCTCCGTGTAATTCGCGGCGGACCCTCCAACATGGCATAACATATTCACGAAACCGTAGGGCCCCGGCCCCTTTTTGAGGCACAGGGGTATACCCCCGGCAATATCCTTACCTTCATATACCACAAGCATCCTGAGCGGATTTTTCTTCCCGAAATACTTCGACCATAATATTATAAAATCGGAAAGCAGGAACGGGTTATAGGAGCCGGAACTCGCGACGGCCCTGTCCCATTGCGCGGCTATCTCCTCGAACTTCCCGATATCCGTCAGCCACTCGCATCTCGTGCTCATTCGAGGCACCCTGTCAGTTCCTTTATAAGTTTTTCAATATAACCTTCGAACCGCGGTTCGGTGACTTTGTCAGGGGCGAGGATTATCTGGAGCAGGCCCCTGCCGAGAAGCTCGACCTCCGGGAATTCCCCGAGCCTGTCTATTACGGCCATCGGAAGCGTAGGCCATGACATCACCTCATAATTCTTCCTCATCTTCCCGAAGACCCTGTCCCTCTGCCGCCCCAGCAGGATATTTAATGAAAATGGCACCGTCCCTTCATCCAATTGCGGCCACAATACCTCTACGCCCTTGACACCCGCAAGCCTTTCCGAGAGCAGCATGTAGTACCGCCTTTTACCCTCGGCGATCGACGTTACATGCGCCGCCGTATACCTGCCTAACTGCCACCGCGCAAGCCGCGAGATCGGCCTAAGGTGATCCATGGAAAATTCCGCGCTCATCTCATCGCGCATAGGCCACTCCGGGAACCCGTCTTCCTTTTTTGAATATAACGGCGGAGGACACTCGATCGCGGGGTTAGAACGCCTCATGACGGCCCTTAACACTTCGGGCGCCTTATAATAACCGAGCATACGCTTTATCATGGTCAATACGTTCGCGTAGTCGCACAGATAGAATAGCGGCGCCTTCTTCAGCGGCTCGATAGTGTACCTGCCGTTCACCTTCAGCATGCCCCCGTCCGTGAGCAGGAGATTCTTCTTGAGCGAGAATATCGCGAAGTCCCCGAATGAGCCGAACGGCTTGCTCTTATAACTGGAGAAGAGCGAGTAGGCGTTATCCTCCATAATAGGGATGCCCGCTTTTTTTCGCAGCGCCAGTAACTCATCCCACGGCTGGGGGAACCCGAAATGGTTTATCACATGGACCATCTTCGGCCCTGCGGACAGCTTACCTGCAATATCGGAGATATCCGCCCGGAATGTGCGCGGGTCCGAACGGTAGAATACCGGCTCAAGTCCCAGCGCCCTGAACGGCTGCAGCGTCCCGTCGCAGTCAAACGCCGGAGTGAGGACCTTGTCGCCCGGCTTGAGCCCGGCGGCGAGGAATGCCGCATACATCGCGTTCCTGCCCAGTGAGAACAGGAAGCGATCCTTCCCTTCTCCTTCAAAGTAAAACTTCCCTGTCATTCGCGGCCCTTTCCGGCTGCAGGAATGCAGACCGCGCACGAAGCGAGCATCGCGGCGACCGGCATGATAGCGTCCCTGAACCTTACGGCTGTGCCGATATTGGCAACGGACATCCCTAAGGATGCCGCATAAAGGCCGGCAAAAACCAGCATCGGAATAAAAGCCGCTGTCCTGTGGAGTTTTGCCAGTTTCACCAATCCGGCCGCCGAGTAAAAAAGAAGCGTATACCAAAGAAGCATGAAGGGCCCGATAATGACCATACTGTAGGAATATAAACGCCACGGGAGGGGCTCCGCCAGGAAATGGAACAATCCGCTGGCCAGGTACTTCGCGAAGTACCCAAGCGTATACATATCCGGCGAACCGATCGGTATAAGGCTGTAATTCCATCCCGCCGTGCTTACCGATCCCCTGTAATAGCTGAATAATATGCTGTAGTAATCCTTTAGCTTCTGGACCACGGGAGCGTGGTATTTCAGCAGGAAGATTCCCAGCAACAGCATCCCTAGAAATATGACCCTGCCCCTTATCCTCCCGGTCCTGCATTTAACCAGAATATAGTACAGGCACAGGGAGACTGAGCTCAAAAGCACCAACGGCAGCATGAACTTATATTTCAGGAATACGGCATAAATAAGTATTATAAGGAACGATGCCAGGTAAATTATCCTCGTAGGCATCCTCATCTTTTGTTCTCCAAGCCTCAATATTATCCAGAACGCAGCGATAAGGCAGAAGATGAAATGCGCTTCCTTCAGGTCAGTCAGCGACCAGATTATTATTGTCGGCCAGAAGAGGATGATCGCCGCCGCTATCTTCCCTGCCAGCGGCGAATAAGCCCTGCGCAGGAAATCATATGTCAGCCATCCGGCGGCCGTCACGGCCAGCATGTTTATATATTTCAGGAAGATGATATCGTCCCGGAACACCGCGAAATACGCCCCATTGAAGAAGCTCATGCTGTGCGTATTATACCTGCCGACCGAGAGTACCTGCCCGATATCGAATTTGCCCCTGAAGTAATCGCCGAATAATATTCCCTTGATTATATTGTCCTGGGCGTCACCGAATATATCAAGAAGGCCGCGCGATAACGCTGCATACTGTATCACGAGGAACAGGATGAGCTTAAGCGCCAGCGAATACGCGAGCAGGGATGACACAGGCTTCCTGTCCTCCTCGGGCGTCGCGCGGCGCACGATATAAAAAAGCGCCCAGGTGCAAATTGCCGCAGCAGCGAGCCCCTTCATTTTACCCTCGATCCGTTCCTGTACCCGCCGCCGTATACGGAACCGTAATCTATCACGTAGCAGCGGCCGGCATCGATACTAACGTGTTCGCTATTTTCACGACGGTAGCCCGCATAGCTCGGAATGTCAAATTCCATCCTACCCGCGCTGATACGCGGGCGGGTCTTGGCTACATATACGTCCTTCGAGTTCTGTCCTGTCACTAACTTAACCATTCCCTTTAATCCCCATCCTTCAAAGGCCTGCGCCCCGTAATAAGTGTTCAATACGTTCGAATCCTGCGGGACGAGGGTAAACGGGATATTTTCGGCAAAACTCCGGGTATCGATCACCACTGACCGCGCTTCCTTCAACTGCAGGCCGTTCTCTTTCATATATTCATACACGGACGCGTTTATCCTGCACGCGACCGCCTGTGACCACGCGTTGCCCTGCGAAACAGCCAGAAGGACGACCATGATAACGGCCGCAACGGCAGGCCTGCCTCTTTTGACCATAGAGAAGAGCCATAAGGCGATTATCGACAGGCCTATCGACGGGAGCGCCAGGTGCCGCCCTCCCACCCCGCCCTGGCCGTTCAGCAGTATAGGCGCGATCCAGAAAACACATATAGCGCATGCTATCACAAGCGCATCTATCCGGAACTTTGGAGGCTCCCGCTTCCTGACCAGGTTCACCGTGAACATTATGACGGCGATCCCGAGCGCGCACATGAATATAAGCCAGGGCATCTCTATCGAGCGGAATTTGTAGATCCCGTACAGTACGCTCCTCGCCATGTACCTTCCCGCGTAATGATGAAGCAGTTCCAGCAGGTTGAACGGGATAACGGAAAAGGAGACCGCGTGAGATTCCCCCGGCCGCAGCGCGAACCCGAAGGCGCCGGTAAAACGGAATACCATATAGGATAACGATAGCGGCAGGTACATCAGCCACGATAACGCCTTCTTCCTGTTCAACATAAATGCGGCTATAAGAATTATGAAGGGCGTGAAGAACCCGGGCTCATACCAGAATATCCCGGCCGCATAGAGGGCCAGCGACACGGCCATATCGGACGCCTTCCCCGAACTTAAATACTTAAGATAAGACAACAGGCATAGGACGTACGCCGATAGCGCAAAGTTAATGTTCGCGTATATGGCGGTATGATATAGTTCGAGCGTATTAGGCAGCAGGCAGAATATCACACCTGCGAAGAACGCGGAGACCTCATCCCGCAAAAGCTCGTTTAAAAGCAGGAATACGGATATCAGCAGTAACGTATTTGACGCGAGCAGCAGGGCGAAACCGTAACCGGCGTTATCTCCCGCCAGTACCGATTGGGCGCGCAGGAACAGGTAGCATAACGGCCTGTTGGCATAGTTGAGAAAGGAGCCCGATTCTTCCTGCGACCTTATAAGCAGCACATAATTATCGGGCGCAAGCGCGGCCCTTTCGAAGGGCATGAAATGCGCCGTGATATTCAGGATGACCAGGATCCCGGCTAATATGAGTTTCCTAGCGTATATGCTATTTTTCATTTCAACAGGCCTTTTTTCCTCGCAACATCGACCATATCGCCCACGCGATGGCGCCACGTGTGCTCACTCGCTACTTTCTTCTGCCCGTTCATGGCGATCCTTTGCCTCTCCGGAGGGTTTTCAAGGTAATATGCAGCCAGCTTTAAAAGCTCGGGAATATCCCTGTAGCACACCATATCCTCTCCGAGCCGGAAGAGCTTTTCGATCTCCGGCCTGTAATCGGACAGCTCGAAAGCGCCGCATGCCGGGATATCGAAGGTCCTCGTATTCACGCTTAACCTTGCCTCAGGATCGTGGATATTCAGGACTATCTTCGCGCTGCTGTATATCTTCAGCACCTTCTCGCCCGTCGCCGCTCCCTTATAGTATGGCGGGACCGCCCTGTTCTTGAATGTCTCACGCCATCCGTCGCCGAATACCCCCAGCTTAAAACCGCGCAGGCCGTCCAATACCTCGATCCTGTTCGGGAACGGCGAGCCGACGAAAGCTATATCGTATCCGAGCTCCTTTTTTTCATCATCGCTCACTTCCACATTCCGGTATTGGCGCATGTCTGTCGCCAGAGGCAGGTAGCTCAATTCCGTCAATCCGCGCTTCTTCAGCTCCTCGACGTAATAAGGGTCATAGACGAATACATGGTCGTAGAGATGCATCCCCTTCTCGAAATTGCTCTTCCGGTAGATGTCGGCGCTATTTGCGCTGTACGAGAAGAACGGGCAATCCCACATATACGAAACGCAGGGGATCTTCCATTTCTCCTTGATCTTTTTCAGCGTCTCGGGAAAGACGGTCTCCCCTTTTATTATAAGGATAATATCCGGCCTGAACTTTTCTATCTCATCCAGATACTCATCGTTCTTCCCGCCCAGGAAATGCCTGACTCCCCTGTTGAGCACCGCTTTAGCGAAAGGGAACTCCTTGATCAGCTTGAACAGCGCCATCTCAGACTTTTTCAAGCCTATCTTCGAGCTCTTAAGGTAAGGCTCAAAGCCAAGCGATCCAAACGCGCGGGAGATCGATTCGTCTATCCCGTAACAGTAAGGGGCGATGATGAAGACCTTCTTTTTCCCCATGGCAGCTAGGACCGCGCCTCCTTCATTTTTCTCATGCCCTCGCCGACCGATAAGGGCTCGATGCCGAGGGCCTTCCTCATCTTATCCGTATTGAACGAGGTATCTACGGGCCTTTTCGTGAATTCGTTGAAATGGCCCTGTTTGACAGGTTTGACAAGCGCCGTGTCATAACCGAAGACCTCGGCCGCTTTGACTATCAACCCGTATACGCTTACCCTTTCCGCGCCGCCTATGTTAAAGGCATCGTATTTGCCCGTGTCGATTATCTTCCATATGGCCCCGGCGCAGCTTTTCACGTAAAGCGGCGTAGAATATACATCGTCGTACGCGGAGAATTCCTCCCCTTTTTTGAGTTTTGACAACGCTATAGTGACGATATTGCCGCGCTCGAAGGGATGGTTCCAGCCGTACATCAATATGGGCCTTACAATAGCGTAAGGGACAGCGGCCTTCCTTGTCACCTGTTCCCCCTCCAGTTTCAGCACCCCGTAATAATTGATCGGCAGCGCCTCCGACCCTTCGCTGTACGGGGCATGCCCGCCGTCATATATGCCGTTCGACGATATATAGATGAATTTTGAGCCGTATTCCTCACAAAGATCCGCTATGTCCTGCGTCCCCTTTACGTTTACCTGCCAGCTCTCTTCCCTGTTCTTCTCGACGTAATCGGGGCTTCCAAGGCCTGCCGTATGTATGACCACTTCCGGCTTGGACTCCCTGAACAGCCTGCCATATCCCTCCGTATCCTTAAGGTCCAATTTCCTGTATTTAACGCCGCCCGGATCCGCGATATCATAATTTCCCAGATATGTGGCGGTTATTTCGCGCGACCGGCCGCCTTCCTCGATAAGCGCTTTTCCGAGGAGCCCCGTCCCGCCCGTTATCAGTATCCTCATCTTCCCAGACCCAGGTTGCTTTTCCACGCGTCGAGCCCCTTATTCACATTCCAGTAATTTCTCGCGAACTCCCGTTTCTTTTCTGAATTATCCGCCCGCTGTCCGCCCTTGAGGCCGTCAACAGCCTTTCTCAGCGAAGCGGGATCATAAACCTTTTCATAATATTCTTCAAAACCCGTCAAAGGCGAAAATGGCAGGGACTGCGGATTTAAATAGACCAGGATGTCGCGCCCGTAAGCCAGGGCTTCGAGGGCAACCGAGCTTGCACCCACCAAAACGGCGTCGCTTAACGGCAGGAAATCCTGGACCGGGCCCTCCTTGATCGTATAGCCTCCCATGTTCAGGCTGTCGAATATCTTCTGCACTTTCAGGCCGGGATGGCCCTTGAACCAGACCTCGATATCTCCGGTATCCCCAGGATATGCCGCCTTTATAAGGCCGGCTATGGCCCTCGACTCGTTGAGGTCAATGTTCGTGCAGACAAGAAGGATAAATTTCCCGTCGCCGCGCCCGCGGCGGCTGTTATCTGTCTTGCGGAGCGCCGTATCTAAATATTGGAACCGCAGGTTCTCGAGGTTCTCGACGTTATCATAGCATTCGCTGAGCGCAGCATGAGGCACCCCTCCGCAGCAGCCTATCCTGTCGGGCATAGGTATCCCGTCGGGCGTGTTCTTATATTTCAATTCTTCCTTCGAATGGAACATCTGGAAATAATAGCGCGAGAACGCGAATTCCTGGTAACCGGTCAACGGATAAACGGCCCCCTCGGCCCTCTTTGCCGCGATCAACGCCGCTTCCCAGGCCATCATCTCGCAGATATATACTCCGCGGGAGAACCCGCGCGATCTCCTGAATAGGTTACGGAAAATGTGGTATTGCATGATCCCGCTCAGGCAGTTATCTCCATAGATACTGTTATCCAGCACATCGATAATGAACCTGCCGCAGAAGGTGTTGCCTGCTATTGCGTTAATCTCCCCATACCCCAGCTCGCGCCTGACCGCCCTCCATCTCATGCGTATCCGGGCATAATCATAAACGGACTTAAACAGCGCCCTGAGGCCGAGGAATTCCTGGTCAAAGAACATCCGCTCGCCGTTCGCGATGAATTTTCCGGCCATCTTCACCGCTTCCCCGAAGGAATAACCGTCAATATCGGCATACAGGAGCACCCAGGCGATCTTCTTGCCGCGCTCCCAGCATATATCCTGGAGCGGCGACGCAAATTTGTTCCTGAATTCGGCCTTTCCCTTATCGGCAGCAGCTATCGAAGGGAAATACGTGAAGAACAGAATATCGCCGTCAAGGGCCGCCCTTCGCCATCCGGCCGGGGGCAGTTTCATTTTTAAATAGAGGCCGCGGGCCGCGGACCTACCCAATGCCGAAACAGCCTTGACGGGCATCCGCCTTACCAGCCGGTCCCTGGCATCCTTCAATGCATGCTTTTTATCGGGCAAAACTACGCTGTCTATTTTATTATCGGAAAGGACCTGCCCCAGGATATTACGCATGACACGGTCTTCCAGCGCTATTATCACGCCGCAGTTACGGACCCTCGCCTCCCTTATAATGCATGAGGCCTGTATTATGCGCAGGAATAGCGGATTCTTGACCGGGTCCTTATCGGCCAGCAGGCTGAACCACCATGCCGATACCCGGCCTCCCGGCAAAAGGAGGCGGCTGCGCACCGTCCCGGATGATATCCTGTGGTTCCCTATCGCCGCCGCCCATTCGATGAACTTGTCCCGGAGGACCGGCGCCTCATCGTTTATGATCCTGGATGAATCCAGGGTCTCGCTTTCCAGGCCGGCTTCCTTCAAATTTCCGGATACTCGGCTGATCGTGTCCCAATCCGCGGTCAGCGAAAACATATATATCTTATCGTAGGGCCCATCCAGCGCGCGCGGGTCAAATAAAGGCCCGTCGAACACAAGGATCGCGGTCTTGCCCGTTTTCATTTCGTATACAGGTCCTTAATTCGGTCCGATCTCATCATATCACGGATGGTTTCCAGGTCTTCCTTGGTATCAACGCTGATGTGCGCGTGTTCGACCCGGACGGCCCTTATCTTATAACCGTGCTCCAGTATCCTTAAATACTCGTTGAATTCGATCTTCTCAAGCGGGGTCTGTTTCCAGGACGCGAACTTTAACAGGAAATCTTTCCTGAACGGCACGATAAAACACATCTTGAGCACCTCGTCGACCTTTGTGCGCGCCGCGCTGGGAAGATCCGTCCTGGAGCAATACAGTATATTGCCGTCCAGGTCCAGCACGGCCTTTATATCCGACGGGCTGCCAAACTTCCGGTACGGCGTGACCAGGACGGAAACCTGCAGGTCCCTGTCATCCAAAAGCGGCTTAACAGCCATATCTATGTGCTTGGGATCGAGCAGCGGCTCGTCACCCTGGATGTTGACGACTACACCGGCGTCCATCTTTGCCGACGCCTCTGCGATCCTGTCAGTGCCGGTATGGTGGTCCGGTGATGTCATGATCGCCTTGCCGCCATATTTTTCAACGGCATCGAATATCTCCCTGCTGTCGGTCGCCACAAACACGTCATCCAGCGCCCGGGAAAGCTGTGCGCGCTTCATGACGTGGATCACCATCGGAAGCCCTTCAATATCTATCAGCGCCTTATCCGGAAGGCGCGTCGACTTAAGGCGGGACGGTATCATACCGATCACTTTCATGTCTGCTCTCCTATTCGATCCTGATCTTCGATATGTCATCCGCGATATACGGAGTAAGCTCCGCAAGCTCATCTCTTGCCGTGAGCCCGCTGCATACCGCGATCGATGCCTTGAATTTCGCGTTAATCCCCATCCGGATGTCCGTCCCCGCATCACCTATCATCACCGAACGGGACGGACCTATGTTCAAACCGGCCCCTATGAGGGCAAGCATATCGGGCGCGGGCTTTGAGTTCTTCACCTTATCGGCTCCCACGACAATATCCACGAGGCCTTCGATGCCCAGGAACTTCACGGCCAACTCCGCCCTGTGGGTCTTATCGGTTGTGGCGATAGCCACCTTTGCCTTTTTATGTTTAATGCAGCGCAACAGATCGATAGCGCCGTCGATAGGCTTAATGAGCTTATCGAGGATCCCCTCCGAGGCCATGTCGACTTCCTTGAATACCCGAAAGCAGCTCTCTGCGGTATTGCCGCATCCCTGTTTTCCAAGATAGCCCTCGGCGGCCTTCTGCACGACCTCCCGAGGCAACAGGCCAACCGGCCCTTCCGGCTTCAACCGTTTATTTTGGATGTCTATGCCCATTTCTGACATAAGGTTGTCCATATGCTCCGGGGCCGGGAGGTTGTATATCCCGCATAACCTGCGCGCCCTGAGCTCGATCATATGGTACCAATAGTTGTAGAGGTCGATAATAGTGCCGTCCTTATCGAACACAAAAAGGTCGATCCCGGTTATGTGCCGGTTGTTTTCAATTGATATATCAGCCACTAAAATATCTCACCATATTATATCGCCGATATTATCCCGGACCAGCTTCTCCGCCCTCTCTACCGCCTTGGAGATCCTCTTCGGATCAGCGAACAAGCCGTCATCTTTTATCCATTCCTTGATTATGCCGCGCGCGAACGTCCCGATCGTGACCCCGTTGTAGGCAACGGAACACATATCGGCCAGTTTTGCCGTAAGGCTGTTGGTCCCGCCCGAAAGCAGCACCTTCACGCCAAGCTTGCCCTTCATGATTATGTCGGCGATGGCGACAGCCTGGAGGGTCGTATTGAAATCGTCCTCGCCTCCGCTCATAGGCACCCCATCCGCCTGTATGATAAGCCTCTCCTTGGATATCTCCTTGGCCTTCCGGATCCTGTCCCTTAAATGCGAATCCGAAAGGTGCATCCTGTCGAGGCACATGCTGACATAGCCGTCGCTCATGATCGCATCGATCATCTTCCACTCCTCGAAGATGGCCCCGGAATCCGGGACGGCCGCGTGGAGCTCGAACTGTTCAGCCCCGCAACGCTTGCATTCCTCTAGGATGGAACGTATGTCCTTGTTTTTATGATAGAACTTTATGGCGCCGGACGGGCAGGCCGCGTCGCAGTCGCCGCAGCCGATGCACTTGGCCTCGGTTATCTCGAATCCGGCGGTGATCGCGCCGGTACGGCACCGCTCTATGCACGCGCCGCACTTCACGCATTTTTCCGTGATCATCGCCTTGCGGACATGCGGGTCGCCGGCCATCCCGATGCTCACATTAACGAACGGCCTTATAACGATCTTCCGGCCTGATTTAGGGGCATATTCTATGGCTTCATCTATGCCTGCCATGGCTTGCCTGACGACATCCGCGTTTGCCGACACATCCATGCCCTTGGCTCCCGCAAGCGTATATATGAACGCCAACTTCTTCACTTCTCCCGCATCCTCATTTCCCGCGCCGCAGACGAGCTTGAAAAATTTCCGCTTATCCAGCAGGCCTGTCATTACGTCAAGTCTATTCATTGTTTTTTATCCAGTTATATACGCTGCTGTAAAAGTAACTGTGGCTCGTAGGGGTTATGAGGTGGATCCCTTCCTTGCCGCGCTGTGTCAGGTATTTGTTAATGTTATGCAGCATCAGCTCGTTCATATTATGTTTTTCCATGAGAAGCTTGAAGCTCTCCGCCTCCTCCGTTTCCTTGTAAAAATGCAGATTGAAGTTCTCCTTGTTCTTATAGCCGTCCATACCCGCGACAAATATCCTTTTTGCGCCCATGACAATAGCGACAGCGATGAGGAGTATGGATACCGTCCTGCAGTTCGTAGTGACGATCCCGTCCCTGATATCAAAATCGGTAGCTGCGTTATTTAAATGGACGATGCGTTCGAAAGGCCTCGACGTATACTCCTTGATAAAACCTTCGTCAAAACTTGTAGATATCAGGAGCTTGGATCCCCGGTCTACGGAATCCGCATAATTGATAAAACGCTTTTTGTTGCTGAATGCGTGGTACCGGGGCTTATAAAGGCCTCCGAGATAATTTGCGCCCATGACTACAGGATCGTATTTCTTTATGAATTTGTTAATCTCGTTCTTGCAGTCCTTAAGGCTTGAGCCGTTGGCCAGCACAAGGAAATCCCGCCCGGTATGGCGGCCCTTATATGGGACGGGAAACCGGGCTGAAAGCGCCCTCAGCTCATCCGGGTCGTGGCCGGTCCGCGCAGCCTTGGCCTTGCCCCTCACGAACCCGCTGGTCATTATACCGCCGATAATACCGGCGTCGAACCCCACGGGATTAAGGCCCCTCACGATCTCAAGCACTTTCACCATGTCGTCAACCTTATACTCATGGGCGTCGGCAAGATATTTTGCATAATTCGGGTGCACTTCCAGTATCCCCGAAAGCATATAGGGTAAATTATACCCCCACCGCAATTCCTGCTGCAGGTTGATAAAATAGCGGTCGATCAGGTCGATGATCGGCATCGAATTATATCTTTTGTCCTTCAGCGTCTTTTCCAGGTACGCGATAAGGACTTCAAGCGGCAGGTTGCCTGCGCCGCGCCCCATGCCGTATATAGTGCCGTCGATGATATCGGCTCCGCAGCGTATCGCCTCAAGGCTGTTAGCGAACGCAAGCTGGAGGCTGTTATGCGCGTGGAACCCTATTTTTTTATCCGTAGGTTTCAGGAGTTTTATAAAGCGCTTTATATCCTGCGGGAACAGCGATCCGTAACTGTCGGCAAAATATACGTAATCAAGCGATGAGCGGGCAAGCGGCTTTATGAGGCCCGAAAGTTCTTTTTCGCTATAGGCCCCTATGCCCATAAGCTGCAGCGAGACAGCGTAGCCTTTCGCTTTGATATCTTCGCATAATCCGATCGCCTGGGGTATCTTATCTTTATGGCAAGCCACACGGTACAGCTTTACGCGGCTATTCCTGGAAACCGGCATAGCCTTAAGGTCCTCTTTCCCGAAGTCGATCATCAGCGCCGCTTTGATGCCCGATACCCCGCCCAGCATTTCATCCACAAGGCCTTCCGTCACCGAGCACCAGACAGCGCCGCCCCTGCCTTTTGGTTTATTCTTGAAACCCAGCTCGACCAGCTCTACGCCGGTCTTGGACAGGTTACGGCATATATCCTTGACCATCTTCTTGTCGAAATTCCAGTTATTGAGATAGCCGCCGTCCCTGACGGTACAATCCAATATCTCTAACGCCTGATGGCTTGTTTTTGTCATATTTAACGGGTCTTCTTCTTGATATCGGTATATGCTTTCCTGTACGTTTCGGCGATGAATGCGGAGTCGACCTTATACGTCAAATACTTCGCTCCGCAATCGATAAGCATGTCCAGGTATTTTTCATCGCTCGCGAAGGAGCCGCAGGCCTTTCCCTTGCTCCGGATAACCTTGGCAGACCGCCTTACCGTTTCGACCACCTCGGGATCGTTTACCTTACCCGGCTTCCCGAGGGACTGCGAAAGGTCGTAAGGGCCGATAAAGACGACGTCTATCCCGGGGACCCCTGCTATGTCCCTGAGATTCCTTATGCCCTCCTTTCCCTCAATATGCACTACCACGGCTACCCTTTCATTAGAGCGCGACGCATGGTCTTTCGCATCGGAACCGTACCTGCCGGCCTTCGTAAAAGGCGAATAGCCGCGTTCCCCCTGCGGATAATATTTAGATGCCTTTACCACCGCGAGCGCGTCTTCCTTTGTCGATACATGGGGCACGTGCACGCCTTCCGCCCCTATGTCCAGCGCCCTTAATATGAGCTGGGCTGAATTTGCCGGGACGCGGATAAGCGGCGCGGCCTGGGATACCTCGCAGGCCCTTATGAGGTCTTCCGCGGTCTCCATCCCCGTTGGGCCGTGCTCGGAGTCGATCACCACAAAATCAATTCCGCTGGAGCAGATCGCGTTGACAAGCGGCGCCGACGGGATGCTGTTCCATGTGCCGATGACGGTTTCCCCTTCTTTTAACCTTTCCCTTAAGCTCATCTTATTCATTTGCGGATCCCTCTCTTTCTCAATTCAGCTCCTGCCCAATGTTTCATCCTCCGAATATTCCTGAACAACGACCCGGTATAACGGTTATCCTCCAGCTTTTTGAACCTCTCAGCCCGCAGGATCCGCGCGGCCTTAGCCGGGTCCGCGTCCTTATAGACGAGGTACTGGAAATCATTGCTCAATTCCACAAGCCGGCGGCCGGTTATCCCGGGCAGCTTCAGCCTAGACTCTTTCCTGTCAAAGTATCCCCTGGCGTCCACTTCGACTATGAGGCCGTTCTGCTTGCAGTAATCGCCCAATTCCGTCCCTTCATAAGGATTGAATATATTGACGCCGACGATCGTGGGATTCATGCGCTTATTGAATTCTATCGTCTCGAACACGGTTTCCTCCGTCTCGCCGGGCACGCCTATAATATTGACGGATAACGTCTCGATGCCGGCTTCCTTCGCCCATTTGAACGAGTTCTCGATCTGTTCCTTTGTCAGCCCGCGCCTCATGACGGTATTGCGGATATGGTCGTTAGCCGACTCGACCGCAATAAAAACCCTGTAGCACCCCGCATCCTTGAGCTTGAACATCATCTCCCTGGTGCAGACGTTGGGGCGGATATGGCACATGAAGGGAATGGCAAAACGCTTCTTGTATTCAGACAACAGCCCGTCCAGCCAAACCCTGTTTAGAACGAAAAGGTCGTCGATGAACCACAACCTGTCAAACTTGTATTTCGATTTAAGCTCCTCGATCTCGGCTATTGTATTTTCGACGCTGTTGTAGCGGATGGCATTGCTCTCTTCCCCGTAAACGCGCGCGATCGCATGGTTGCAGCAATACGTGCACCTGAAAGGGCATCCGCGGCTTGACATTATCGTTGCCGTCCCGCCGGTCTTGTCGATTATAGATTGATAATCATATATATCCCTGTCAGGGAACGGCAATTCCTCGATCTTACCGGACCTGGGACGCAATTTATTCTTGACCAGCGCGCCGTTATCCAGGTAACAGAAATTATCGGCAGCCTTGTAATCCTTGCCGCCGGCCGCCGCCGACACAAAATCCAGGAACGAATCCTCGCACTCCCCCCTGAAGATCCCGTCCAATCCCGGCGCAGAATATATGCAATCCGGGAATATCGTGGGGTGGACCCCTCCGCATACCGTAATGCAATCATGCGCTTCCTTGGCGATCTTTGCGAGGTCGGAAATGAACACGAACTGCGACGAGACGGCCGTAAACCCGACTATCTTCGGCCTGTGCTCCAGAACGGCCTTACGGACATCCTCGTAATCCTTTTTCGAATTCACTACGACAAGGGCGGTAGTAAAACCGCTCTTCTTCAGGACGCTGGAAAGATATCCGATACCGAAACTGTAAGTGTCGGAATGGAACCCGTTAATATTGGTATAAACGAATAGTACGTCCGTTCCCGTCATTCTTTAGTCTCGGTTATGAACTTCTGGTTTGTCATGCCCTGGAACACGGGTGAACTCTCCGATAATTCCCTGAAACTTCCCTTCGCGGCAATCTTTCCTCCCTCCATCACGAAGATAAGGTCCGCGTGCTCGAGCGTGCTCAGGCGGTGCGTGACCAGGATAACGCTCATCTTCTTCTCTTCTTTTTTCAACGCGCCGTAAAAATCCTCTTCGGTATGCTTATCCAATGCCGAGGTCGATTCGTCCAATACGAGTATTTCGGGGTCCCTGTATAAGGCCCTGGCGAGGCCGATCCTCTGCCTTTGGCCGCCCGAGATCCTTGTGCCCTTCTCCCCAATCAGCGTATCCACCCCGGACGGAAGGTCCTTTATGAAGGATCCCAGCTGCGCGACCCGTATGGCATGCTCCAGCCTGTCCGGGTCTATATCCGCTTGCGGGATCCCGAAGGCGATATTCGCGCGTATAGAGTCGTCCGCGAGGAAGAAATTCTGCGGCACATACCCTATCTTCCTTCGGTAACCTGCGATATTGTCCGGGCCGATAAGCGACCCGTCATAATAGAAATGCCCGTCCGTCGGCGCAAGTAATCCCATGAGGATGTCTATGAGGGTGCTCTTGCCGGCGCCCGTCTTTCCGACTATCGCCACCACCTTGCCCATAGGGATCTCGACGGAAAGGCCCTTGAATATCGGGGCGGATGCCGTCTCATAGCGATAGGTCACATCCTTTAAATGGATGGTGCGCGGCCCCTCACAGCCCGCCTGTACGCCGGCGCCCCGCGGGGCCCACTCCTCATTGGCGGATTCGCTCTTTTCGATAATTTCGTGCACGATATCCACGGAATTCGCATGGTAATACAGGTTGTGGATATTATTGTATATCTTGCTTATCGATGACAATAACCTCAGGCAGACCATCCCGACAACGGTCATCTTAGGGATCAGGTCGGCGAAGCTTTTATTCATTAATACGCTGACCATCATCCACAACAGTAAAAGCGTGGTCACGAACGCCTCGAGGATGGGCCTCGGGAAATTCGAGACGGTGGTGAATTTCACGAATGCCTGGATGTAGCCGTTGGTCGCCTTGGAGAACCTGTCCGTAAAATATTTATTCACGTCGTACATCTGTATTTCCTTGACCGCTCCGAGCGCCTCTATCGCCGCCACATACAGCAGCCCGCTCTGCTGTTCGCGAACCGTCGAATACCTCTTTACCCTGCCGATAAGCAGATAATTGAGGAACGCCAGTACGACGCCGAAGACCAGTATGATCACGAGCGTCTCTGCCGGATACATGTACAGCGAGAGCAGGAATACTCCGGAAAAGACCAGCGTTTCCGATATTATGATCATCGCGGGGTTCAGGAAGCCGGTGGTGAACCGCCCCATCTCCTCAACGATATTCTTCAGCAACAGCGACGAGTTATGCACGAGATGGAACGAATACGGCTTCGCAAGGTAATCCCGCATAAGCCTTGTCGCGAGCCGCGTATAGATCCCGCCTATAACGCTCTGCTGTTTGGAAAATATATAGCAGCTATATGCCGACTTGAAGATAAAAAGCATTATCGCTATGGATATCAGGATCAGGAAAAATTGCCTCAGGTCCTGCGCCATAGTTAGCTTATAGGCCATGCTCAAATACCTGCTTGTCTGTACCTGCTCCGGGTTCGCAAGCAGCAGCATGATAGGGAATATGATGCCTATGCTGAATATCTCGGCCAACGAAAGTATGACCGACCCTATCGACAGCATGAACAGGCTCTTCTTCTCGGGTTTGATAAGAATGAACTTGATCTTCTTCAGCAGGCTCGAATAACTATTCAGGATATTACTCATCTTCCCAGATATCGTCCTTTCGGAAAAAATCCTCGCCTATCTTGTTGTCATCCAGGTATTTCTTCGCCGCGAATTCCAATGAACGTTCCGGGTCCCCGGTCTCCGCGCCCCTGGCCTTCATATATGTTTCCATGAAACCCGTGATCCGGCTTACGGCGGAGAGGTCCTCAAAATAATTCACCTGCTTTTTCAGGTATCCGTAATCACCCACGGTCCTGTCGCCCCTGCTCGCCCTTATGACGGCCTCTTCTATCTTGTCGAGGGTATCAAAAACGATCTTGTCTTTATCATATTTATAGAACGGGTGCTTCTCCAACCCGGAACATCCCCAATTTATCGAGACGCAATTCCCTACCGCCGCCGCCAGCGCGCATGCCGAATTGATGCCGTATCCGACGCAGAGGTCCGAGCATGACGCCGCTACAAGCGGAGAGACCGAATGATCGAAGACCGCAAGCCTCCCGC
>JBAYMW010000006.1:0-27121 GCA_041663405.1 Candidatus Omnitrophota bacterium
AATGAGTTCATCCTCTCGCTGGAAGACCCGTTCATGGTGAAGATACCCAAGGGCGTTTACCACGGGTTCAAATGCGTCGCGGACAGGGAATCGATGATCCTTAACGTGCCCACGCTGCCCTACAACCCTAAGGAGCCCGACGAGTTCAGGCTCGACGCCTACGATAACGATATCCCGTTCGATTGGAGGAAGTGATGGCGCCGCGCGGGGTAATACTCGCGGGCGGCCTCGGAAAGAGGCTCGATCCGCTCACGAGGATAACTAACAAGCACCTGCTGCCGGTCTACGACAAGCCTATGATATATTATCCGATCCAGACGCTTGTAGATGCGGGCATCAGGGATATCCTGCTTGTGACCGGCGGCAACAACGCGGGCGAATTCCTGCGCCTTCTCGGAAACGGTTCCGAGTTCGGCCTCAACCATATCAACTATACTTACCAGAGGGGCGAAGGCGGCATCGCGGAGGCCCTAAACCTCGCGAGGCATTTCGCGCATGGCTCCAAGCTGGTCGTAATATTGGGCGACAACCTGATAGAGAAGAGCATAAAGAAGTATGTGGACGATTTCATCGCCCAGCCGGGAGGGGCAAAGATACTGCTCAAGAAGGTCCCCGACCCCCAGAGGTTCGGCGTCGCCAAGATAAAGGGGAACCGGATAGTCGATATCAGGGAGAAGCCCAGGAAGCCGGCATCCGACCTTGCCGTCACGGGCATATACATGTACGACACGAAGATATTCGATATAATAAAGCCGTTGAAGCCGTCGAAGAGGGGCGAGCTCGAGATAACCGACGTGAACAACGAATATATCAGGCGCGGAGAGATGACCTTCGACGTCCTTGACGGATGGTGGACCGATTGCGGGACCTTCGAATCGCTTTTCAGGGCGAATAAGCTCGTCGAAGAGGGCATGCGCAGGAAGGGCAGGAGATAATGAGGATATTAGTCACAGGCGGCGCGGGTTTCATCGGCTCGAACTTCATAAGGCACGTATTCAGCAAGAACAAGAGCTGCGAGATAGTGAACTTCGACAAGCTGAGCTACGCGGGGAATCCCGATAACCTCAAGGACCTTGAGGGTAACCCCAACTACACATTCGTTAAGGGCGATATATGCGACCACGCTGCCGTGGAGAAGGCGATGGAGGGCTGCGATTACGTCGTCAACTTTGCCGCAGAGAGCCACGTGGACAGGTCGCTGCACTGCGCCGATGAATTCATAATGTCGAACATCCTCGGGACGAACATCCTGCTCGAGAAGGCCAGGATGATAGGGATCTCCAAGTTCATACAGATATCCACCGACGAGGTTTACGGGTCTATCGATAACGGGTCTTTCACGGAATCGAGCATCCTCGCGCCGAACAGCCCATACTCGGCAAGCAAGGCGGCCGCGGAGCACATGTGCCGCGCGTATTACGTGACCTTCGGCCTGCCGGTGGTCATAACGCGCAGCTCGAATAACTTCGGGCCTTACCAGTACCCCGAGAAGTTCGTCGCGTTGAGCATCACGAACCTGCTTGAGGACAAGAAGATCCCGTTATACGGGGACGGCAAGAACGTGCGCGACTGGCTTTTTGTCGAGGATAACTGCGATGGGATATATTTCGTGCTAAACAAGGGCGCGGCAGGCGAGGTATACAACATAGCCGGCGGGTACGAGATGATGAATATAGATATGGTCCATGCGATCCTCAAGGCGATGGGTAAGGACGCCTCGATGATAGAGTATGTAAAGGACAGGCTTGGCCACGACAGGAGGTATTCGCTCGACGATTCAAAATTGAGGGCCATGGGATGGAAGCCCGGCCACACGTTCGCGCAGGCGCTTGATAAGACCGTTAAATGGTACGGTGCGGATCGCGACTGGTGGATGAAGATAAAGCATAAAGATTCATACAAGGCGTATTATAAGAAGCAGTATAAGGGGTGATCTTGAAGGTAATTGTAACCGGCTCGGCCGGGATGCTCGGATACGCTCTTTGTAAGGCGTTCGGAAGCATTCACGAAGTAAAGGGCCTGACGCACGATGCGCTTGATATAACGGACAGGGAGAAGGCCATCTCGCTCGTGCGGGAGCTCAAGCCCGAGGTAGTCGTGAATTCCGCGGCAATAGCGGATGTCGACTATTGCGAACGCAATCCGGAAGAGGCATTCAGGGTCAATTCTGATGGCGCGAAGAATATTGCGGACGCCGCCGCAGCCGCGGGCGCGCTGCTGGTCCATATAAGCACCGATTACGTGTTTGACGGAGAGAAGGGATCGGCCTATGCCGAGGATGACGCCGTAAACCCGATAAGCGCCTACGGGAAGTCGAAACTGGCGGCGGAGAGATACATAATACAGGCCGGCGGCAAGTACGCGGTGATACGTTCAAGCTGGATGTTCGGTCCTGAAGGAAATAGTTTCGTCGATTACGTGATAGAGACGGCGGAAAAGGGCGGCAAGATCAGGGCGATATCCGAGAGGTTGGGCGGCCCTACATATACCGCGGACCTCGCGGACGCGATAAGGGGATTGTCGGAAGGGATCCTCCGCGGGAAAGCCTCGTCGGGAATATATAATATTTCTAATTCAGGGATATGCTCGCGCTGCCAGTTCGCGAAGGAGATATTGGAGTCCTGCGGGCTGGCCGCCGGGGTAACGCCGATAACGGCAAAGGAAGCGGGCGGGCCCGCGCCGAGGCCCAGGATAACCGAACTGGATAACGCCAGGATAGCGGGCGTGCTCGGGTATAGATTGAGGCATTACAGGGAAGCGTTAAAGGATTACATAAAAGAAAGAGGGGGCAAATAAACTGATGGCAAGCAAGTTCAAAGATAGAATAAGGGACAAAAAGGCGAAGGTCGCGGTAATAGGCCAGGGATATGTCGGGCTTCCTTTGGCCGTCGAGTTCGCGAAGAAGGGATTCAAGGCGCTCGGAGTCGACCTCGACAGGAAGAAGGTCGATTCGATAAATGCCGGAGTCTCCTATATACTGGATGTCCCCAGCGAAGAGATAAAGCCGCTGGTCAGGAAGGGCATGCTTAATGCCACATCCGACTATTCCAAGCTTAAGGAAGTCGACGCGATAATCATCTGCGTCCCGACCCCGCTCAGGAAGACGAAGGACCCCGATATGTCATTTATCGTATCGGCGGCCGAGGCGATAGCGAAGAACCTAAGGAAGGGCCAGGTCATCGTGCTGGAATCGACCACATATCCGGGCACCACGGAAGAGGTGATACTCCCGATGCTCGAGGCGACCGGGCTTAAGGTAGGCAGGGATTTCTCGCTCGGATTTTCGCCGGAGAGGATAGACCCGGGCAACCCGAGGTATATGACCCATAACATACCGAAGGTCGTCAGCGGAATGACGAAGGAGTGCAGGGAGAATATCGCCCTGCTTTACTCTCAGATCGTCGGTAAGGTCATAACCGTCTCATCGGTGAAGGTCGCCGAGATGGTGAAACTGCTCGAGAACACGTTCAGGTCCGTAAATATAGGGCTTGTGAACGAGCTTGCCCTTATGTGCGACAGCCTTAAGGTCGACGTCTGGGAGATCATTGAGGCCGCAAAGACGAAGCCGTTCGGGTTCATGCCTTTTTATCCCGGCCCCGGCCTCGGAGGCCATTGCATACCGATAGACCCGATATACCTGGCATGGAAAGCGAGGATACAGGGTTTCGAGCCGAGGTTCATAGACCTCGCCTCTAAGATCAACGCGGACATGCCGGAATATGTCGCCGAGAGGGTGTCGCGTTCCCTGAATAAGAGGTTCGGCAAGGCTGTCAAGGGCGCGAAGGTGCTTATTGTAGGCCTGTCTTACAAGAAAGACGTTACCGACACGAGGGAATCCCCCGCATTCGAGGTCATCGAGAAGCTGAGGGAGCGCGGCGCCGTTATATCCTATTACGACCCGTTCGTTCCGGCCTCGTTATTCGGCGGGCAAAAGATGCGGTCGATCAAACTCAGCGCGGCTGAGGTCAGGAAGAACGACTGCGCGGTCATAATCACGGACCATTCGAACGTAGATTACTGTTTCATCGTCAACAATTCGAAATTAGTCATCGATACGCGCAACGCGCTCAGGAACATAGTAAGGCGCGATAAAATAGAAAGGCTTTAAGCAGATGGCGACGTACGTTGTTACGGGCGGCGCGGGATTCATTGGCTCTAACATAGCCGATGAACTTGTCCGGCGCAAGGAGAAGGTGAAAGTGCTGGATAACCTCTCATCCGGAAATAAAGAGAACCTGAAGGCGATAAAGAACGATATAGAATTCATCGAAGGCGACATTCGCGATATCGAGATGCTGAAAAATGCCCTGCGCGGATGCGATTACGTCATCCACCAGGCCGCGCTCCGTTCCGTCCCAAAATCGATGACGGACCCCGCCCTGTATGACGAGGTGAATGTAATGGGGACCCTGAATGTGTTGTCCGCGGCGGCGCACAACAAGGTGAAGAGGGTCGTATTCGCGTCCTCGAGCTCGGTCTACGGCGATTCCGAGAAGCTGCCGCAGAGCGAGGAACAGATGCCGCAGCCGGTATCGCCTTATGCGGCGACAAAGCTTTCGGGCGAACATTATTGCAGGGTATTCGCGAAATCATTCGGCCTCGAGACCGTCGCGCTGAGGTATTTCAACGTGTTCGGCCCGCGCCAGTCGCTGGAGTCCGAATACGCGGTGGTCATACCGAAATTCATATCATGCATACTGAAGGGCGAACAGCCCCCGGTGCACGGTGACGGGAAGCAGAGCCGCGATTTCACATATGTCGACAACGTCGTTGACGCCAACCTTACCGCAGCGCTGCGCGAAGGCGTTTCGGGCGAGGTCTTCAATGTCGCGTGCGGGAAAGCATACAGCCTTCTCGACCTGATCAAGGTCCTAAATGAGATAATAGGGAAGGATATAAAACCCAGGTTCGAGCCCGAGCGCGCCGGTGACGTGAAGCACACGCTCTCCGATATCTCGAAGATGAAAAAGATGCTCAAGCTCGATCCCAAGGTCGATTTCGTCCTTGGGCTCAGGAAGACGGTCGAGTATTTTAGCTCGGTAACCGGAAAGAGATAAGATGAAAGTTGCGCTATTCGAGCTCGTAAGGCAATCCAAGGCCTTGAAGGACGCGCTCGACCCCGCCATGGCCTCCGTTATAAGCAAAGGTGCTTTTATCCTCGGCGAGAACGTCGCGAAATTCGAGGAAGAGATGGCCGCGTACTGCGGAGCTGAATACGCCGTGGGCGTGGCCAACGGCACAGACGCGCTGGAACTGGCGATCAAGGCCCTCGGCATAGGCCCCGGCGACGAAGTGATAACCGTCCCGTTCACGTTCATCGCGACGACAGAGGCTATATGCCTGAACGGAGCGACACCCGTGCTTGTTGACATCGAGCCGGACACGTTCAATATCGACGCGTCGAAGATCGAGAAGAAGATAACGAAGAAGACGAAAGCGATCATCCCCGTCCACCTGTTCGGGCAGGCCTGCGACATGCCGGCCGTTGCGGCCGTCTCGAAAAAACATAACATTAAGGTAATAGAGGACTGCGCGCAGGCGACAGGTGCGGGATTTAGCGCTGCCTCCGGTGCGGCGAGGAAGGTCGGTTCATTCGGAGATATCGGGTGTTTCAGTTTCTTTCCCAGCAAGAACCTCGGATGTTTCGGCGACGGCGGAATGATAACGACCGGGGACAAGGCCCTGGCCGACAGGATAAAGATGCTGAGGGTTCACGGGCAGGCGCAGAGATATCTCCATGAGGCGGAAGGGCGCAACAGCAGGCTCGACGAGCTCCAGGCGGCGATCCTCAGGGTGAAGCTCCGCCATCTCGACGAGTGGAACGAATCGCGCAGGAAGAACGCCAAATATTATGATTCGGCATTCGCGGGCCTCAAGGCCGCCGGAAAGATGGTATTACCGTCCGAGGCGGCGGGCCGCAGGCACGTATATAACATATATAACATCAGGATCCCCGGCGGGAAAAGGGACGGGCTCAAGGAGGCCCTTGCGGCAAAGGGCATAGGCACCGCGGTATACTATCCGATCCCCCTTCACCTTCAGCCGGTATATGCAAGGTTCGGATGGAAGAAGGGCGATTTTCCCGTTAGCGAGAGGGCGTGCGGGGAGGTGCTCGCGCTTCCGGTGTATCCGGAACTTAATGCGGAAGAGCTTGAATACGCGGCGAAGTGCGTAACGGATTTTATGGAGAGAAAGCTTTGAGGATACTAATAACGGGCGGCGCTGGTTTTATCGGGTCGCACCTTTGCGATTTCATGATAGGAAAAGGGCATAAGGTCATCTGCATGGATAACCTTATTACGGGGAAGAAAGAGAATATCGCGCACCTCTTACGCAATAGGAATTTCAAATTCGTCAACCAGAACGTATCAAACCATATAGATCTCGACGGTCCGGTCGACTTCGTGCTCCATTTCGCGTCGCCCGCCAGCCCCGTCGACTACCACAGGTATCCAATTCAGACATTAAAGGTCGGAAGCCTCGGCACCCATAATGCCCTTGGGCTGGCAAAAGCTAAAGGGGCTAAATTCCTGCTGGCCTCGACCAGTGAGGTCTACGGCGACCCGCTCGTGAACCCGCAGCCTGAGACATACTGGGGAAACGTGAACCCGATAGGGCCGAGGGGCGTATATGACGAGGCGAAGAGGTTCGCGGAGGCGATGACGATGGCCTACCACCGCGTCCATGAACTGGATACAAAGATCGTCAGGATATTCAATACATACGGCCCCCGGATGCGCAAGGATGACGGCAGGGCGGTCCCGAATTTCATAACTCAGGCGCTGGCAAACAGGCCCGTCACTGTTTACGGAAAGGGCGGGCAGACCAGGAGTTTGTGCTATGTTGATGACCTAGTCAGGGGCATTTACGCTTTAATGCGTTCCGCGGCCAATGACCCGGTGAATATCGGGAACCCGAAGGAGATCACGGTGCTTGAAATAGCAAAGAAGATAATCAAGCTGACCGGAAGCAGGTCCAGGATAACGCATGAACCCCTCCCCGAAGACGATCCGAAGGTCCGCCGCCCGGACATAAAAAGGGCGAAAAAATTCCTGAAATGGAGCCCTGAAGTGCAGTTGGATAGGGGGCTAAGGAATACGGTGGCTTTTTTCAGGCTTCAGAAGTGATATAATAAAACCTTATGAAAAAAATACTGACTGGGATAATAGTATTCAATATACTCGCGCTTATCCTGTTTATCCTGTACCTGAATGACACGGGATCTGTCAAACTGAACATCTTTGCAGCGCTGCTCCTGCTTATTTCCCTCACCGGCATGGCTATCATGAGATGTAGAGGCAGGTGGGCAGAGAACTTCCAAAACGTGCATTTGCCGGTGTTCACGTTAATTATCTTCTGTTTTTTTCTGGAAATATTGGTTTTCCTCCCAAGCCTCGTGCCGCTTCAGATACGTAATTACCTGGATATAAACAATAATAAGACATCACGCGGCCAGGTCGTGGAATATCTCGACCGGCCTCCGTTCGCCAAGTTCAAGCCTAATGTCGTCGTGACTTCCCAGGGCTACAGGGGCCCGGGCACCCAGTTCGTTTACCAGTGGAAGACCGATAAGATGGGATTTAAGAATTTTAACGAAGTGCTGGATAATGACAAGATAGAAATTGTTGCCGTCGGAGACAGTTTTACTGAAGGCATGGGCGTATCTATTGAGGATACATGGCCGGCGATCCTTACAAAACGCGGGCGCATAACGTATAATCTGGGCGTCCAGGGTTATGCCCCCACGCAGCTCGAGGGAAGTTTTCGATTATACGGATATGGCCTTAAGCCGCGATACGTTGTCATCGGATATTGCGCCGGTACCTATCCAAGGGAGAAGGCCTTTCTTGATAAACAATCAATCGTTGAGCAAAAAAGGCTGACAGGCGGGATCGATTCGATCGCGAGGGCTGACAGGAGGGAGATCCGGAAACAGTCCAAACACGTAACGCTCGCTATATACTTATTTCTTGCTGATTATTCCTATAGCTTTAAGCGTGATATTGCGGACCGCATTAAGTCTAAAGGGATATCCAGCAAACTTGATAAAAGGTATACCTGCGAACTCCTGAGAGTGGAATACGAAAAGGGCGATATATCGAAGATCTCGGCTTCCCCCGAATACAAACAGGCCCTGAACGCCTTTTTAGAAATAAAGAGATTGTCCGGTGAGATCGGCAGTAAAGTGATATTCATTTATTTACCGAGCAGGAGCTATATGTATTATGAAGCAGGCCTGGGTAAAAAACTGCCCGATGACAGCTTTGAGCTGGTCGAATCGCGGATGTTGAAGGAATTCTGCGAAAAGGAAGGAATGGCCTATCTTAACCCGTCAGGCAGGATAACCGGCTACGTCGCCAACCTTAAGGGCGGCGCGAGTTCCGATCTGTATCCTTATCTGGAGATAGACGGCCATTTCAGCCGTCATGGCAACTTACTGATCGCCGAAGAGATCCTTTCCTACCTGCAGTCCGCTGGAGATGCGGCGCCCAAAAAGAGATGAGCTATATACTCGGAATATCATGTTTCTACCATGACTCGGCGGCGGCCCTAATAAAGGACGGCGATATAATAGCGGCCGCGCAGGAAGAACGTTTTACGAGAAAACGGCACGATCAGGCTTTTCCGTCGCATGCGGTGAGCTATTGCCTTAAGGAGGCGGGCATAACGGCCGCCGATATCGAATATGTAGCCTTCTACGATAAGCCGTTCATAAAATTTGAACGGATCCTCCAAACGTACCTGGCCTATGTACCGTCCGGCATAAGGTCATTCATAAAGGCGATCCCCCTTTGGGTCAAGAATAAGATCTGGATGAAGGACCTCATAAGGAAAGAGCTCGGATATAACGGCCGGATACTTTTCCTTGAACATCATGAATCCCATGCGGCAAGCGCATTTTTCCCGTCCCCCTATAAGGAAGCCGCAATACTTACGATGGACGGCGTTGGAGAGTGGGCTACTGCCAGCATCGGCGTCGGAGAGGGCAACACTATCTCCCTAAAAGCTGAAATAAGGTTTCCGCATTCCCTCGGGCTGCTCTATTCAGCGTTCACATACTATACGGGTTTCAAGGTGAACTCCGGAGAGTATAAGGTCATGGGGCTCGCGCCATACGGAAAACCCGCCTATAAAGACTTGATACTCGGTGAGCTTATCGACCTGAAGGATGACGGCTCGTTCAGGCTGAATATGAAATATTTTAACTATTGCGCCGGGCTCACAATGACCAACGCCAGGTTCCATAAGCTCTTCGGCGGCCCTCCCAGAAGCCCCGAAACGAAGATCACGCAGCGGGATATGGACCTGGCCGCATCGATCCAGGCGGTTGCCGAGGAAGTCTTACTGCGCATAGCCCGGCATGTCCATAGCACGACTGGGAAGGAGTACCTGACACTGGCAGGCGGGGTCGCGCTCAATTGTGTCGCAAACGGCCGCATCCTCCGCGAAACGCCTTTTAAGGGGATATGGATACAGCCGGCCGCGGGTGATGCGGGCGCGGCGCTTGGCGCGGCACTCTTCGTCTGGTACCAGTATATAGGCGGCGAGCGCAAGGCGGACGGCAAAAATGATTCCATGAAAGCTTCGCTTCTCGGGCCTTCCTATACGAATGAATATATCGAGAAGTTCCTTAAAGCGAAGGGCATAACTTATACCAGGCTCAAAGATGCGGAAGCGGCGGAGACGATAGCCGACCTGATAGCCGGGGAAAAAGTCATCGGATGGTTCGGGAACAGGATGGAGTTCGGCCCGCGCGCGCTCGGGGCGCGCAGTATCATAGGCGACGCGCGTTCACCGAAAATGCAGGAGACGATGAACCTGAAGATAAAATTCAGGGAGAGTTTCCGGCCGTTCGCCCCGTCGGTGCTGGAAGAGAGAGCCAGGGATTATTTCGACCTCGTGGTAAGAAGCCCTTACATGCTCCTTGTAGCTCCCGTGAAAGAATCGAAGCGCCGTACCGTTACGGCAGATGATAGTAATCTTTTCGGGATAGACAAACTGAACGTGGCCAGGTCCGAGATCCCGGCGGCTACGCATGTGGATTATTCAGCCCGCATCCAGACCGTTGACCGGGCGTCGAATCCGCGTTACTATGACATGATAAAAAAGTTCGACGAAAAATACGGATGCGCTGTTATAATAAATACCTCCTTTAATGTACGGGGCGAGCCGATAGTCGAGAGCCCCGAGCAGGCGTATCTTTGCTTTATGCGGACTAATATGGACTATCTGCTCATGGAGAATATCCTGCTCGATAAGGCCTCACAGAAGCCTCTCGATAAGGATATCGAGTGGCAAAAAAAGTACGAGTTGGACTGATATGTTCGAAGAGCTGAAGGCGATAAAGAGCGGCAGGCGGGAACTGCGCGAATTCGGCGTGGTGATAGGGGCGATCCTTCTCGTCCTGGGGGATATTTCCCTGGCGCGCGGGAGGGCTTTGTCGCCATACCTGATTGCGTCGGGCGCCGTTTTCGTGCTGCTCGGCTTTACGTTGCCGGCTGTCCTGAAACCCCTGCAGAAGATATGGATGGGCCTGGGCATCATATTGGGATTCTTCGTGAACCGCATCGTGCTTTCGGCCATTTTCTATGGGGTCATTGCTCCGATAGGGATTGCGATGAAGGCGCTTGGCAAGGACATATTGGACGAACGCATCGACAAGAAGAGAAGATCATACTGGCATGAGCGCCAGGGCCCGGCAAAGCCGAAAGAAAGCTACGAGAACCAGTATTAGACAGGGGGGAGCATTAATATGAAGATGGAAATCCTGAAAGAGCTTTGGGGTTTTTTAAGGACGCGAAAGAAATGGTGGCTCCTGCCGATCCTGGTAATGCTGGTCCTCCTGGGCCTGCTTATCGTATTTACCGAGGGCAGCGCACTGGCGCCGTTCATCTACACGCTGTTTTAGAAGCGCCTCGCCATTTCGTTTTTTCCTATTGACAGGACTAGGGTTATAGCGTAAAATAGGTATCGTTCACGTTTAGAACGTTATACTCCTATGCCTACTGACAACAACTTCCAAAGACCAACAGAAGACTTGCGGAATCTTCAGTTGCTGGAGGAGATCTCCAGGGATTCCAACGCTTCCCAGAGGAAATTGTCCGAGAAGCTTGGCGTAGCCCTCGGTGTGACCAATGCCTGCCTGAAAAAGATGGCCAATAAGGGCTATATCAAGATCAAGGGCATAAACCATAAACGCATCTCATACTATCTCACCCCCGACGGTTTCACTGAAAAGACAAGGCTTACCTATCATTTCCTCGAATATACCGTAAGTTACTATATAAACCTGAAAAAGAGCCTCTCCGAGAAGATGGAACATATATCGGGGCAGGGCGTAAAGCGCGCGGTATTTTACGGCGCCGGCGACGTGATGGAGGTCGCATTCGTGATCTCCCATGAGGCAAATATCGAGCCGCTGGGCATAATCGACGACGACCCGCAGAAGCAGGGGACGAAGAAGTTCAATTTCACGATAGCCGGCCCCGGCGAGATCAAGGGGCTGAAGCCCGACGCGATAATAGTGACGTCCATACGCTACAAGGACAAGATAATCAAGAGCATCAACTCAGACCCGGAATTGTCAAAGTTCCCGGTCTTTTATTTTTAGGATAAAGATATGATAGCTCCGGCGCTTAAATGGTATGCGGTAAGGACCAGGTCGAACTACGAGGGGAAGGTCAGTTTCCTCCTCGAAAAACGTTCGATCAATACGTTCTATCCCGCCGTGCTCAGGTGGAGCAGGAGGAAGGACAGGAAGGTCCGCGTCTCGAGGCCGTTATTTCCCGGATACGTATTCGTCGAATGCCCCGCTATGCCGAGGGACTGGCTCGAGGTCAAGAAGACGGAAGGCGTCGTCAATATCCTCGGGACAAAGCAGGCGCCTCTCGCCATACCTGAAGAGCAGATCGAGGCGGTAAAGAAGCTCGTGGAGTCCGGCGTCGACCCGATGCCGCACCCGTTCCTGAAGGCGGGCGAGAGGGTAGTCGTGGTCGACGGGCCGATGAGGGGAGCTGTCGGCATCTTCAACAGGTTTAACGATAAGAAGGGCACGCTGGTAATAACGGTAGACCTTCTCGGAAGGTCGTTAGCCGCGGAAGTGGACAGCAACACAGTAGAAAGGTTGTAAAAGAGGCGATATCCGGTAAAAATATGCGAAAAAGTTACAGGAATGTAACCGAAAGGGCGGAGCTGTATCCTCAGGAGGAAAGATGGTAAAAGATAATCTGTCGGCAGTGAACGGCACCGTGGAATATTCCGTGGTAATTCCCGTATACAAGTCGGAAACTTCCCTGCGCGAACTTTACCAGCGGTTGACCAAGGTCATGTCGGATACCCAAAAGAGGTTTGAGCTGATATTTGTCGAGGATTGCGGGGAAGACGGTTCCTGGAGGGTCATATCGGAGCTCGCCGTATCGGATAGCAGGGTCAGGTGTATCCAGTTGAGCCGTAATTTCGGCCAGCATAACGCGCTGTTGTGCGGGATACGGGCCGCTGAAGGAGAGGTCATCATAACGATCGACGACGATCTCCAGCACCCGCCCGAAGAGATACCTAAACTGCTGGAAAAGCTGTCCGAGGGTTTTGATGTCGTCTATGGGGCGCCAAAACAGGAACAGCACGGCATTTTGCGCGACATCGCCTCGCAGATCACAAAAGTGACGCTGCAGGGCGCCATGGGCGTCAAGATCGCGAGGAATGTGAGCGCATTCCGTGCTTTCAGGTCCCACCTGAGGGCGGCCTTCTGCGATTACCAGGGGCCTTTCGTCTCGATAGACGTCCTGTTGACCTGGGGCACAAAGCGTTTTGCGGCGATCCCCGTGGAGCATAATAGCAGGCGTGCCGGGGCGTCTAACTACACCCTGACGGCGCTGGTCACGCATGCCTTTAACATGATGACAGGATTCAGCGTGCTGCCGCTCCAGATCGCCAGCATGATAGGGATACTGTTCACATTCTTCGGCTTTGTCATTTTCGCCTATGTGCTGGTAAGGTATTTCATGCAGGGAGAGAAAGTGCCCGGGTTCCCGTTCCTGGCATCGATAATAGCTATATTTTCAGGCGCCCAGTTATTCGCGTTGGGCATCATCGGAGAGTACCTGGCGCGCATGCATTTCAGGGTCATGCAGAAACCTTCCTACGTGGTGCGCTGCAGCGCGGGCAGAAGATGATCGAACACGTTAAATGGGATTCCGAATTTTTCGGGATCAAGATCGGCAAAGCCAGGCTGGATGCCGGAAATTTTGACAGGGCCGGATTTATCGAGGAGCGCGATAAGGGCGGGTTCGGCCTGATCTACGGTCTCGCGGACGCCGGACAGCACGCGAGAGGACCATGGGAATCTGCAGGTTTCCGTTTTGCCGATTGCCTTATCACAGCGTCCATGGGTTTCGACGCGGGAAAGTACGCGCATACGGGCCATGAACTCCTGGCAAATCCGTCGAAGGATGATCTGGCCGCATGCTATGAGATAGCCGAGGCGATAGCGCCTGCCTCGCGTTTTTATTATGAGCGCGCCATCGGTGAGCAGCTGACAAAAAAATTATACAGGAAATGGATAGATACGGCCCTGGACGGGACTTATTCTGACGGGATCCTGGTTGAGCGCGTGAAAGGTAAAATAGCCGGAATTAACGCGGTACGGACGGAAGGGAACGCCGGCGTCTGCACGTTAATAGGCGTGGCCGGAGAATTCAGGGGGAAGGGTATCGGCAGGAAATTGTGGAAGCAGGCGTTTGACTATTGGGCGCATAAAGCGGCCCAGGGGATAAACATGGTAAAGGTGAGGTTCTCTGCCGGGAACGCGCCCGCATTCGGTTTTTATATAGCGACGGGTTTTAATAAGGTCGAAAAGGCCGATTACATATACCACTGGTCAAAAGCATGAAGATACCGTTCAACAAACCGTTCATAATCGGTAAAGAGATAAAGTATATCAAGCAGTCGGTTGACAGCGGACACATCGCCGGCGACGGCCTGTTCACGAAGAAATGCCATTCTTTCCTGGAGAAGAGGCTCAACGCGCGGAAGGTACTGCTGACAACGTCGTGCACGACCGCGCTCGAGATGGCAGCCATCCTCTGCGGTGTCAAACGCGGCGACGAGGTCATAATGCCGTCATACACATTTGTGTCCACCGCGAACGCGTTCCATCTGAGGGGCGCAAAGCTCAGGTTCGTCGATATCAGGAAGGACACGCTAAACATGGACGAGGGCCTGATAGCGGCCGCGGTGACGGGACGGACCAAAGTGATCGTCCCGGTCCATTACGGCGGCGTCGGGTGCGAGATGGATGCCATCATTAAAATAGCGGGCAAGAACAGGCTCTATGTGGTTGAGGATGCCGCGCAAGGTATCGGCGCCGCATATAAGGGCAGGCATCTCGGGACTATCGGGGATTTCGGCGCGCTGAGTTTCCATGAGACGAAGAATTGCATATGCGGTGAAGGCGGCGCGTTATTAATAAACAACAAGAGATATATCGAGCGGGCCGAGATAGTCCGTGAGAAGGGAACGAACCGCAGCAAGTTCTTCAGGGGGGAAGTGGATAAATATACGTGGGTGGACGTCGGTTCGTCGTATCTGCCGTCCGACCTGCTCGCCGCGTTCCTTTATGCCCAGCTCGAGAATATGGACAAGATAACGCGCCGGCGCAGGGAGATATTCAACTTTTATTCGCGCGAGCTGTCGCCCCTTTCCCGCGACGGCGTAATGCAGCTGCCGGCTATACCGTCCCATTGCCTCCCGAATTACCATATGTTCTACATCATGCTGGAAAGCAGGAAGGTCCGCGACGGGCTGCTGGGCTACCTTAAATCAAAAGGCATACATACGGTTTTCCACTATATCCCGCTGCATCTTTCGCCTGTCGGCCGTTCAATGGGTTACCGGATGGGCCAATTGCCCGTGACGGAATCCGCGAGCGGCAGGCTGTTGAGGCTCCCTTTCTATTATAACCTGACCGGATCCGAAACGGGCAGGGTGGTTGCGAATATCAAGCGGTTCTTCAAATGAGCGGCGGCGGTTTCAAGCCCGGCCATTTCGCGATATTGTCCGGGGTCGAGGAAAAACATTTTTGGTTCAAGGCGCGAAACCGTATCATCGCCTGGGCGGTAGGGCGGTACTTTCCGGATGCCCGGACGATGCTGGAAATTGGCTGCGGGACGGGTATCGTCCTCGCCAACCTTGAAAAGGAGTTTCCGGGCGTGGAGTTTACCGGGGTCGACCTGTATCCGGAGGGGCTTAAGATAGCCGCGACCCGCGTGCATAAAGCGAAATTGATAAATGCCGATTGCCTCACCTTTGATCCCGGGAAAGGGTTCGATGCCGCCGGCGCCTTTGACGTGCTTGAACATATGCAGGATGACGATGAGCTGCTGCGGCAGATGCATAAGTCGGTTAAGCCGGGGGGAGGGGTAATAATAACCGTGCCCCAGCATCCTTTTCTTTGGAGCAAAGTCGATGAGTTCGCCTGCCACGTCCGCAGGTACCGCGCTAAAGACCTGCAAAAGAAGATGGAGGCGCACGGCTTTAACGTGGTGAGGAAGACGTCATTCGTATTTTTTTTAATGCCGGCGCTATTCATTTCCCGGCTAATGACGAAGTTCGCGGCCTCGGGGCCTGTTGAGCCCGAGTTCAGGATAGATCCTTTTTTGAACCGGATATTTGGGAAGATAGCGGGGTTTGAGGGATTCCTGATAAGGCGGGGGCTGGACCTGCCGTTCGGGTCCTCGCTGCTTATGGTAGCAAGGAGAGGATAAGATATAATGGCCGACATCCGCTCTATCCTCGGAGCCTCATTTATGTACAGGGCTTTTACGGTGCTGATAGGGGCGCACGGGCTGAGGAAGTCGTATTCCGAAAAGCATATCCGCGCCCGGGATAAGATGGCGGTCCTGGATATCGGCTGCGGGCCCGGTGACATCCTGGGATACCTGCCCGAAGTCGATTACACGGGATTCGACCTTAACGGGGAATACATCGAGGCGGCGGCCAGGCGTTTCGGGAACCGGGGCAAATTCTTCTGCGCCGATGTAAATGACGTGTCAAAGCAGAACAGGACCTATGATATCGTGCTCGCGAACGGGATACTGCATCACCTTCCGGACAAAGAGGCGGCCGGGCTTATGCGCCTTGCCCATTCATGCCTCTCGCCGGGAGGAAGATTCGTTTCGCTGGACGGCTGTTTTACGGATAACCAGGCGGCTATAAGCAGGTACCTGCTGCGCAGCGACCGCGGGAAATATGTCCGCACGCGGCAGGGCTACATCGACCTGGCTAAAGGCGTATTTACGGCCGTCGATACGTATATTTATGACGATCTGCTGCGCATCCCGTATGTGCATATAATAATGGAATGTAAACGATAGCCCAAAAAGGAGGATGTCATGTCAAGGAAGACGATCAAGATAGGCAGTAAGGTCATAGGCGACGACCATCCATGCTATGTGATCGCGGAGATAGGGATCAACCACAACGGTTCCCTTGAGATCGCGAAGAAATTGATAGACGCGGCGCATGAGTCCGGATGCGATGCGGTCAAATTCCAGAAGAGGACCGTAGAGGTGGTCTATACGGCCGAGGAGCTCGCGAAGCCGAGAGAGAACCCTTTCGGCCCTACGAACGGCGACCTGAAGCGCGGGCTGGAATTCGGCCTGAAAGAGTATAAGGAGATCGACGCCTATTGCAGGTCCAAGGGAATTGCGTGGTTCGCGTCATGCTGGGACGAAAAGTCCGTAGATTTCATAGACCAGTTCAACCCGCCGTGCTACAAGATAGCGTCGGCGTCATTAACGGACAGCAGCCTGCTCAAATATCACCGGGCAAAAGGCAGGCCGATAATCCTGTCGACCGGGATGAGCGACATGACGATGATCGAGGATGCCGTGAAGATATTAGGGACAGAGAACCTTTTGATAATGCACTGCACGAGCACATACCCGTCAAAACCGGAAGAGCTGAACCTGCGCGGCATCACTACGCTCAGGGAGAAATACGACGTACCGATCGGTTATTCGGGGCATGAGGTCGGCCTTTATACGACGTTCGCGGCCGTTGTCCTCGGCGCCGCCGCCGTCGAGAGGCATATAACCCTGGACAGGGCGATGTGGGGAAGCGACCAGGCGGCATCGGTCGAGGTGCAGGGCTTCCGCAGGCTCGTGGACGACATAAGGACATGGGAACTGACCAAAGGCGACGGGCATATAAAGGTCTATGAGAGCGAGGTCCCGATTATCAAGAAGCTGAGAAGGGTCGGCGGCGAGATCCCGGAATATCTCAAGACGAAAGGCAAGTGAGGACAAGGCAATGGCGCTAAACGGACTGGCATGCGTTAACGTAGAGCTTACCTCGCGGTGCAATAAGAAGTGCTGGATGTGCGGCCGCCGCAAGGTCGACAAGGATTACCCGGAACTCGCGCTGAAGTACGGGGACATGGACTTTGAGCTCGTCAAAAAGATAGCCGCGCAGCTGCCGGATAACATCGTCGTACAGTTCCACAAAGACGGAGAGGCGCTGCTATATCCGCGTTTCGGCGAGGCCGTGAAGTTGTTCCCGAAGCAGATAAAGAATATCGTCACGAACGGAAAACTGATAGTCGAGAAATCGGACGAGATAATCGGCAACCTCGACACGATGTCCATATCGGTATTCGAGAAAGACGAAGAAGCGGAAGAGCAATTCAAGCTGATAGGCGAGTTCCTTAAGATAAAAGGCGGCAGGAAGCCGTTCACGAGCCTCCGGCTGATAGGAGATGTCGATGATTCGAGGTATAAAGGATTCGGCTGCCTGATAATAAGGCGCGTGCTCCACGCGAAGATGGGCAGTTTCGACTACAAGAAGAAGGACCCGACCGTTCCCGAGATAGGGATATGCCTGGATTTCCTGAACCATATCTGCATAAACAGGGAGGGGAAGGTCTCGATATGCGTCCGTTTCGACCCGAAGGAGCTGGGGGTCATAGGTAACTTGAGGGAACAGAGCCTTGACGGGATATGGAACGGCCCGAAGCGGATGGAGTGGATGGAATACCATAAACAGGGCAGGAGGGAAAAGATAGCCCTTTGTTCTTATTGCCAATTCTGGGGAGTCCCGACCTCATTTGATTATAACCAAAAGGAGCGCGCGTGAAGGCGCCCAGGGTAATAGCGCTGATCCCCGCAAGGGGCGGCTCGAAAGGCATACCGAAGAAGAACATAATGGATTTCTGCGGCAAGCCGCTCATAAGCTGGTCGATCAGGCAGGCGGCCGGCAGCAAGTACATTAGGGACGTCTATGTTACGTCGGACGACGATGCGATACTGAAAGTATCCGAACGCGCGGGCGCGAAGGCGATAAAACGCCCCGCAAAACTTGCGACAGATACATCCTCGACAGAGGACGCGCTGCTGCACGCGATAGCGGAGATAGAGAGCGGGCCTTCCGGAGCCGCGGATATCGTGGTCTTTCTCCAGGCCACGTCGCCGCTGCGGACCTCGGCAGACATAGATAAAGCGATAAGGTTGTTCATATCGGAGAAAGCGGATTCACTCTTTTCCGGGGCGGTATTGGATGATTTTTGCGTGTGGGAATACGCGAAGGCCGGGCTTAAGAGCATGACCTTCGATCACAGGAACCGCGGCAGGCGCCAGGACAGGAAGCCGTATTACCTCGAGAACGGCTCCATATATATATTTAAGCCCGCGATATTGAAAAAGCACAGGAACAGGCTTGGAGGGAAGATCGTATTCTTCGGGATGCCGTTCTGGAAGTCCTATGAGATCGATAAGGCGGAAGACGTCGGCATATGCGGATACTTCATGAAAACCGGCATTTTAAAGCGAAAATAACAAAGGAGAGCAAGGTGTCAAGGTCAGTCTACATGAACGGGAAGTATGTTTCGGAAAAAGACGCGAAGATCTCGATCTTTGATTCCGCGCTGATGTTCGGGGACATGGTATTCGAGATGACCCGGTCCTTCAATAAAAAGCAATTCAAGATGAGGGAACACCTGGAGCGCCTGTACGCCGGCATCAAGATACTGCGCATCCCGATGAAGACCACGATAGAGCAGATGGAGAAGATATGCGGCGAGGTCGTGGAGAAGAACGACCCCTATTTTGAAAAGACCGACGAGCACAGGCTTATGATAAACGTAAGCCGCGGGCCGCTCGCGATATACAGCCCTGTTTTCGACGGAAAGCTGGAGCCCACCCTCGTGATAGCCGATTTCCCGCTAAAGTGGACGGTCTCTGGCATGGGTAAGCTCTTTGATTCCGGCATCAACGCGGTAATTACCTCGCAGAGGGCCATACCGTCGAACCTGCTGGACGCGAAGATCAAGAACCGCAGCAGGCTGCATTACCAGATGGCGAACATAGAGGCGTCCCAATTCAAGGGCGAGAATAACTGGGCGCTGCTGCTGGACCCGGACGGTTTCGTAGCGGAAGGGACCGGAGATAATTTCTTTATCGTAAAGGACGGCGTGATCATGACCCCGGAGGGAAGGAACATACTAAGGGGCATAAGCCGCGAGTACGTATTCGAGCTGGCCGGGATGATGGGCCTGGAATGCGTCGAAAAGAATATGGAACAATATGACGTCTATACGGCGGACGAGGCGTTCATGACAGGGACTCCCTTCTGCATATTGCCGGTGACGAAACTGAACGGTGTCACCATAGGAAAAGGCGTGATGGGCAAGACCACAAAGAAGCTCCTCGACAAGTGGGGCGAGACCGTAGGGGTGGATATCATTTCACAGATCAAGAAGTTCAACAAAGAGACCGAGGGGCTGAAGGGCGTTGCCGGCCCGACCCCTTACAGGTTTGGCGAGCCGGAATAAAGGCATAATCATGGCAAAAGAGATCTGTTTTTTTATGCAGACCCCGCTGACAAAAAGGGACCATGAGAGGTTCGGCCTTGAAATATTGAAGTCCCGGGGCTTCAAGGTGAGCTTTTTGGACATGACCCGGATACTGAACCCGGCCTACGCAAAGAAATATGAGCCGCCGGACCCCAGCGATTATGACGGCATTGTTGCCATTAATACCTGGCGCGACCTGTCAAAATACCTGAAGGAGAACCCGATCTACCTCGGAGTGGACCTGATCTGCTCCGGCAAGAACAATATATTCATGTATAATGCGCTTAAAAAATACAATATTAAATATGCGAGCGTCCACGTGAACCGCACGCCCGATTCGCCTACCGGCGGGGAAGGCAGGCGCACGGACTTCGGACAAAAGCTGCGGAGGATACGCGGGTGTTTAAAGGACCGCGATATCGTAAAGAACGCAAAAGAGATCATGGAGAGGCTCATGCTCTCGCTTTACTCGTCGAATATACAGAAGCCGGCGGTAATAATCAAGGGCGGAAGGGCGGATTCCTTCAGGTTCCCCGGGGCCGCGAAGGGCGCGCAAGTGATAAACGCGCATACCCTGGATTACGACCTGTACTTAAAACGCCGTACGAATGATACCGGATCCGCCCCTAAGAACGATTACATGGTATTTTTGGATGAATATAACCCGTTCCACCCGGATATGATAACGGAGGGTGATGCCGGACTTTGGCTGGACCCGGAAGACTATTACGGCGGGCTGACCAGGTTCTTCTCGTATATTGAAGGGAAGACCGGCCTGCCGGTAAAGATAGCCGCACACCCGCGCTCACGCTACGACCTGCATCCGGATTATTTTAAGGGACGAGATGTCATCATGGGAAAGACGATAGAACTGGTGTCGGGCGCGAAGGCCGTATTGGCCCACGCCAGCACTTCAATAAATTTCGCGGTGTTATATAAGAAACCGATCATCTTTCTCACGTCGAACGGGATCAAGAAGACAAGTTACGACGCATCGATCGGCAATTTCGCGAGGCAATTCAACAAGAAGCCGGTAAATGTGGACGGCAACCTAACGATAGACCTGGAGGCTGAACTCCTGGCAGATGAAAGCGCCTATGACAGGTACCGCGCGGATTATATCAAGTCGCCGGGAAGCCCCGAAAAGTTGTGTTGGGAGATCGTGGCTGACAATATAGGGCCAAGCGCATGATGAGCCGTCCGGGTCCGATAAAGCCGTGCCTCGGCAGCAGGTTTATGCACGTTCCCGGCCATAATTATTCCGCCCTGAGCGCTGCCGCTGCAGGATCGAAGAAGAGGGTGGAGGATAAGATCGCGTCAGGCGAATATAAATATGTCCCGCAGGCATGCTTCTGCGGAAGCGATGGGGGAATGCTGCTTTCCGAGACCGATTCGTACGGGATCTATTACCCGTTGGTCATATGCAGGAAGTGCGGGATCATAAGGGCGGATCCGAGGTTGAGCGAGGATTCGTATATAGATTTTTACGCGAAGGAATACAGGACGCTGTACGGGGATGACGATATAGATAAAGACGCGCTGTTCAATATCCGGCTTAAGCAGGCGGATCAGGTGTATGGTTTCATATCTTCGGCGGTAAAGTTGCCGCCTAAGGGCATCGTTTTCGATATCGGCTGCAATATGGGGACGATGTTGCTGCCGTTCCATAAAGCCGGATTCGAGACATACGGCATCGATTACGGCGTCCCGTACATAGAGTACGGCAGGGCGAAGACCGGCCTTGACCTCGAAGCCGGCGGTATTGAGAAACTACGCAAGCGCAAAAAGGCGGACCTGGTGATAATGAACCATGTATTTGAGCACTTTTTGGATCCGTGGAAAGAGCTCAAGGACATCCGGGAGGTGACCAATCCCGGCTGCTACCTGTATGTCGCGGTGCCGGGGACTTTTTGGTGGGTGAAGAATATATGCAACAAGACGGAACAAAATAGCCCGCTGGGAATGTTCCAGAACGCGCATACATGGCAATTCTCGCTCCGGTCGCTGAGATATGTGATGGAATGCGGCGGTTTCGAATTCGTGTGCGGCAACGATGAGGTAAGGGCCGTCTTCCGGAAGAGGGAAACGTCTTTACGGGTACGCGAAGATGCGCCTGCAGGGGAGTTCGGCAGGGTGCTAAAATTCCTGAAGGCCGCAGGAAGGAGAAGCTATTTCCTGGGCGCCGCGAAAAGGTTCGTGAAGGCGCCTCTTAACAGGTTTATGGGGAAAGGGGCATAAAGACGAAGATCCTGCTCTGCAATATAGCGATCCTGGATAAGCCGGGCCCTTTTCCTCCGGCTGCCTGCACCTCGTTGTGCAATATCCTGATTAAAGCAGGCTACGCGCCGGAATTTTACGATATCGACGCCAAGAGGCCCACGGCCGAGGAGCTTTCGGAATATTTCCGGGCGGGGCAATTCGATATCGTAGGGATAAGTGCCGTCGTCTCGACCGGCTACCGGTATACTAAGGACCTGGCTGATATTATCAAAAAAGCCGGTCCGAAGACAAAGATAATCCTCGGGGGGAACATGGCCGCCGCATACGAGGTCATTTTACGTAAATGTCAAATAGACGTATGCGTTGTAGGGGAAGGGGAGAAGGTCCTGTTGAATCTAGTCAGGCACCTGGAGAAGTGCGGCGGTCTCGACCCGGCAAGCAAAGGATTGTCCGAGATCAAAGGAATCGCCTTTTTGGGCCCGGACAATGCCTGCAAATTCACCGGGCACGAAAGCCTCATATCCAGCGAGGAGATCCAGGAACCGGATTACGGGCTATTGGACAGGTTCTCTGGCATCGACCAATATATATTCGACCCGATGACAAGGTATGATTTCGCTTACGATGAGCGTTCCCGCGGACCCGCCCGCAGTGGGAAGAAGGCGGCTACGATCTTCACGAGCAAGGGCTGTGTCAACAGGTGCACCTTCTGCCATCGCTGGATCAGGGGGTACCGCGTCATACCGGTTGAAAAGGTCATCTCGGCGATGAAGCACCTGATGGATAAGTATAATGTCGGTTTCTTCTGCATAAGCGATGAATGCTTCGGGGAATCCGCGCAATGGCTTGAGGAGTTCATCAGGCTGGTAAAACCGCTTGATGTGCTCTTCCAGGTCGGAGGGGTCAGGGTCTCGATAATCAAGAACGATCCTACCGTTATCAGGCGGCTTAAGGAAGCGGGGCTCACCGCCCTGTATTTCGGGATGGAAAGCGGAAGCGATAAGATCCTGCGCGTAATGGAAAAGAACGCGAATAGGGAAGAGAACCTGGTCGCCGCAAAGGCCTGCGCTGAATCCGGTATCTATACGGTGATCCAATTGGTCGTAGGCATGCCAGGCGAGAACGAAGAGACCATAGCCGAGACGACAGAGTTCGTAAAGAGCGTATCGGATTGCCTGCCTTACCCGGCGGCATTGAGCATAAATCATCTGCAGGCGCTTCCCGGAACGCCATGCTACGAGCTGTTGCGCTCCCACGGTTTCCTTGGCAAGACCGTTGAGGACGAGGAACGGTACCTGCTCAATATCTCGGATATAAACGCGGATTCAAGGCAATACATCAATGTTTCGGAAGAGCCGTTACCAAAAGTGAAGATCTGGTACAGGAAGATAATGGAATCGAACAGGACCCATTGGCTTAAAAAGAACGGCTGGAAGATGCCGCCATCTGTGCAGGGTTTCCGCAAACACCACCTGATGATGGACAGGGCCATTGACCTGCTGGGAGAGAAGTTTTGGGAGATCCTTATTATTAAGAACCGCTTGCGCTTATATGGCATTAAAAAGACCGTCCTGATCACGCTCGGCCTGGCATACGAAGAAGACCGTTCTGCGTTCAAGGTAGGGTCCAAATCATTGAGAGAGATCCTGGAGGAAAAAAAGAGGATGCCCTATGAACTTAAAAAATCGTAAAGTTCTCGTGACCGGAGCCGACGGTTTTATCGGCAGCCACCTCGTTGAAGCCCTGTCAGCCGGAGGAAGCGACGTTACGGCCTTCGTATTTTACAATTCCTTCAATTCGTGGGGTTGGCTGGATACCCTACCGAAGAAGAAACTCGATAAGATCCGGGTCGTAGCAGGGGATGTCAGGGATTACCAGAGCGTTGCATCCGCGGTGAAAGGCGCGGATTGCATATTCCACCTGGCCGCCCTGATCGGGATCCCTTTCAGCTATGATGCCCCCGGCAGTTATGTCGAGACGAATATAAAAGGGACGCTTAACGTATTGCAGGCCGCGCGCAAACACGGCACTAAGAGGACGGTGGTCACTTCGACATCCGAGGTTTACGGGACCGCGCTTTACGCCCCCATAGACGAAAAACACCCGTTGCAGGGGCAGTCGCCTTATTCCGCATCGAAGATCGGCGCGGACAAGATGGCGGAATCGTTTTACAGGTCGTTCGGCGTACCTGTCACTACGGCGCGCCCGTTCAATACATACGGCCCAAGGCAATCTGCAAGGGCGATCATCCCGACCGTTATCACGCAATTGATGGAGAACAAGAAAGAGGTGCGCGTAGGGTCGGTGCATCCTACCAGGGATTTTAATTACGTCAGCGACATATGCGCCGGGTTCATCGCCCTGGCGGGATGCGATGAAGCTGTAGGCAAGGAAGTCAATATCGGTTCCGGGCAGGAGATATCCATCGGCGGCCTGATCGAAATGATCATGGAATTGACCGGTACCGATGCCGCCGTAGTTTCCGAGAAGGGCAGGAAAAGGCCCAAGCAGAGCGAGGTAGAGAGATTGCTTTGCGACAACACGCTTATTCGCGATCTCACCGGATGGGAACCCAAGGTATCCTTACAGGCCGGACTCCGGAAAACCATAGAATGGTTTAAGGACAAAAATAACCTTAAGGGGTATAAAGCGGGGCTTTATAATGTCTAAAAAGCGCATCCCTTTATCCGAGCCGTGGATCTCAGGGAATGAATGGAAATATGTCCGGGAATGCCTCGACACGAATTGGGTCTCTTCTGCGGGAAAGTTCGTTGAGAAGTTTGAATCCGCGATTTGCGGTAAGTTCGGGGCCAAGCGCGCGGTGGCCTGCATGAACGCGACCTCCGGGCTCTTCCTTGCGCTTAAGGTCGCCGGCGTCGGGCCGCGCGACGAAGTCATCGTGCCGGACCTGACCTTTATTTCCCCGGTCAATGCTGTCAGGTATCTTGGCGCTGAGCCGGTATTCATGGATTGCGACGATCACATGAACATAGACCCCGAAAAGGTTGATGAATTTTGCAGGAAGGAATGCAGGGCCGCTTCAAAGGGCCTTGTGAACAAGAGGACCGGCAGGCCGGTCAAAGCCATAGTCCCCGTACATATTTTCGGCAATCCGTGCGACATGAACAGGATCATGCCCATAGCCAAGAAATACCGGCTGAAGGTCATCGAGGACGCTGCTGAGAGCATCGGCGCGTCCTATACCAAAGGGACTTATAGCGGCAGGTTCACGGGTACCATAGGCGACCTCGGCGTCTATTCATTTAACGGGAACAAGATAATAACGATCGGCGGCGGCGGGATGGTGGTAAGCAATAATATTGCACTGGCTGAAAAAGCGAGATATCTTGCCAACCAGGCCAAGGACGATCCCGTGCGGTATATGCATGAAGAGGTCGGATATAACTTCCGGCTTACCAACATGCAGGCGGCGCTGGGCCTCGCGCAGCTTGAGCGGCTTGAGGGCCTTATCAAGGCCAAGAAGCGTAATTACGCGTTATACAAAAGACTGCTTGAGGGGACAGCCGGCGTTGAGATCCTCGGCACGCCGGAAGGGACGTCGCCCAATTACTGGTTCTATTCGCTTATCGTGGAGAAGAAGGGATTCGGCATGGACAGGGACGCGGTCATGGAGCATTTACAGGCAAAGGGCATCCAGACAAGGCCGGTCTGGTATTTGAACCATCTCCAGCGGCCGTACCGCGGGAACCGGGCGTACAGGATAGAAAAGGCGCCCCGGTTCTGGAGGACGGTATTGAACCTGCCCTGCAATGCGAACCTGAAGAGGGAAGAGATAAAGTACGTGACCTCGGCTATCCGGGGCCTATGGAGGGGCAAATAATATGACGGGAAACCTGAAGAAGTTATTGATAAAGCCCGGCTCTACGATCAAGCAGGCGTTAAAGCAGATGGATGTCATGGGAGAGAAGACGCTCATCGCAGTTGACGAACGCAACGGTATAGCCGGCACGATCACGGACGGTGATATAAGGAGATGGATCCTCAAGGGAAAGAGCCTGAACGACAGCCTGGCGAACGCGATGAACCGCCGGCCGCTTACCATAAAGGAAGGGTTCGCGAAGGAAGACGCGAAGGACCTGATGCTTAAGCGGCAGGTAGAATGCCTGCCGGTGGTTGACGGAGAAAAGAGGGTCATCGCCTCACTCTCATGGATAGACCTTTTTAAGAACAACCCGAAAAAACTCGGGTCCCTGAAGCTTCCGGTAGTCATCATGGCCGGCGGCGAGGGCGCGCGCCTGCACCCGTTCACTAAGGTCCTCCCGAAGCCGTTGATGCCGATAGGGGATAAGCCCATCATAGAGATAATCATCAACAAGTTCTTCGATTACGGATGCAGCGATTTTTACCTTTCCCTGAATTATAAATCGAATATAATCAAGGCGTATTTCAGCGATTTCGAGCATAAATATAAGATCAACTATGTGCTGGAGAATAAGCCTCTCGGCACCGCGGGAAGCCTGCACCTGCTCAAGAACAGGATAAGGAAGACATTTTTCGTCAGCAATTGCGACATACTTATAGAGGCGGATTACGCCGATATGCTTAAATTCCACCGCGAGAGGAAGAACAAGATAACCCTCGTCAGCTCGATGAAGAATTTCACGATACCCTACGGGGTGTGCGAGATCGAGAGCGGCGGCGTCCTGAGGGATATCAGGGAAAAACCGGAGTATGACTTCCTGGTCAATACCGGGATGTATATCCTGGATGCGTCCGTGCTCAATGATATTCCCAGGAACCGGTTCTATAACATAACAGACCTCATCAGCGACTATATCGGAAAAAATGAGAAGGTGGGCGTGTATCCGGTATCAGAGAAGTCATGGCTTGATATGGGGCAATTTGAGGCATTGCAGGAGATGCTGAAGAGGTTCGAGGCATGAAAAAGAAAATACTTCTTGTCGGCGCCGGCGGGCATTGTAAGGTGATCCTGGACCTGCTGCTGCGTTCGAAAGAGTTTAAGGTTGCCGGAATAATAGATAAGAAGGAACGCATCGGAGAGAGGATCCTCGGGGTGCAGGTCAACGGCACCGATCC
>JBAYMW010000007.1:0-26926 GCA_041663405.1 Candidatus Omnitrophota bacterium
CCGGGCTCTATGAATATGTTCGGGTCGAATGACGGCGACGACGCCATGGCCAGTATCTCGCCGTTGCGCGGGTCCATGAAGACCGCCGACGCCCTCTGCCCCTCCAGGCAATCCGCCGCATACGCCTGTAATTTCGCGTCGAGGGTCAGGGTTATGTCCCGCCCCTTCTTCTGGTTCTTGCTTCCCAGTATCCTGACCAGCCGGCCGGAGGCATCGACCTCCAGCTGCATTCCGCCGTCCTCGCCCTTAAGGTATTTATCGTACGCCTTCTCGATCCCGGAACGCCCGACGAGATCGCTGACCGAATACCCGTAGTCCTCGAGGTCGTCGAGCTCTTTCTTGTTGATAAGACCGAGATACCCGATGACATGGGAAGCCCTCTCACCGTATATATACCAGCGTATAGTCCTCGGGAGGACCAGCACGCCCGGCAGCCTCTGTTTCTGTTCTTCAAGCGAGAAAGCCAGGTCCTTATCCACATCGCCCGAGATGGTTATCGGCGCGAAAGGGGCCGAAGACTCCTTTCTTATTATCGATTCGATCCTCGCCCTTGAGATCCCGAGGGCCTGCGCAAGCCTGTCGTAGGTCTTGTCGGTGTTCTCGACCTCCTGCGGGATGATCACCACATCGAACGAGAGCCTGTTGTCGACCATCGCGAGGCCGTTGCGGTCGTATATCGTCCCGCGCAATCCCGGGAACGGTATCAGCCGTATATGGTTATTCTTGGCAAGCGTATGATAGAGGGGCCACCTCAACACCTGCAGGTAGAAGATGCCCGCAAGTATTACGAGGAACGCGATATTTATGATCGTTGAATATATCCTGCTGCGCATTTGATCCCTATTGGGGCCGGCGGCCTTCGTATACCTTCTTCTTGAAAACTATCTCCCTGTAATCCAGCTCAACCGGAGGCATTATAGACTCCATTACCCTGAATACGACCGGCGCAAGGACGGCCGTATAGGCAGCCGCAGGCACGGAAAGAAAAAGGACCGCCTTATAGTAAGGGAATCCTTTCGACGAGATGAATATGTCGTATACGATCGAGGTGAAGAACACCGCGATAGCCGCGACGATCATCTGCGCGGAAGCAAGGTTCCTGTAAAGGGCTTCCTTGTACATGCCGGCGACAAAACCGGCCGAACCGTAAAGCAGCATGATGATCGGATGCATGCCGGTGAAAGTTATCTTCAGCAGGCCCGCTATGAGCCCGGCTGTGGCGCCTTTACGCCTGTCTGAATTCAAAGCAAAGAACAGCACGCCGGTAAGCATTATCTCGGGGCTTACCCCGAGAAGCTTTATGTAGTTATGGCTTGCCGCCTCGAGTACGGCCATCACCGTCAACGTGGACACTACAGCTAACCAGCTCATTCTACCGCAAGCACCTCCTCGACGGCCATCGCGTTTATCACGGGCTCGATCACCGCGAACTGGTACATCCCGTTGAACTCCATCTTGACGTCCAACACCCTGCCCGCAAGGAAACCCGCCGGGTAGACCCCGCTTACTCCCGACGTAACAACCGTATCTCCCGCCTTTATATCCGCTTCCTTAGATATGAATTTCATTATGCACCGGCCGTGGGCGATGCCGTACATCAGGCCTCCCGCCCTGCCTCTCTGCGACACTACCGAAACCCTGATCTCGGGATCGGTTATCAGCGAGACCCGCGAACTTCCTATGCCTACAGCGGTCACCTTCCCGATGACTACACCGGCTGCCAATACGGCCATCTCCTCTTTTATGCCGCTCCTGGAACCCTTGTTAATTATCAGGCTCTCCCCCCAGTTAGAGAAATCCCTTCCGGTCACTTTAGCCGCGACGGAGCGTTTTGCCAGCCTGTCTTTCAGGGAAAGCAATCCCTTCAACCGCCTGTTCTCGGATACGGCTTCATCCATTGCCGCGGCCCTGGAACTCAACGCGGCTACGTCCCGCTTTAACCTGAAGTTCTCATTCGCTATGCTCTTGAAATGCAGGAGTTCATATCCGGTCTGGAATATCGCCGATGCTATCCTGGTGGGAAGCTGCAGTACGGAATAAAGCGTCAGGGTGGTCCCGTTGGTGAATGATTCTGATACGACAAGAAGGACTATCAGAAGGGAGACTGCGACAATCGCGATTAGTGATTTGTTCTGGAATTTTCTCACATCTTCTACTGGGATTCAGGGCTCTTCGAGGCGGTTGTAACGGTAACCTTTTTAAGGTATTTTATCTCGCTAAGGACCATTCCCGTTCCCAAAGCTACTGCGGTTATCGGGTCTTCTGCGATATGGACCGGCAGGCCCGTCTGTTCGGAAAGCAGCTTATCGAGCCCTCTCAGGAGCCCGCCGCCTCCGGCCAATACCATACCGCGCTCTATAAGGTCCGCGGAAAGTTCCGGGGGTGTACGCTCAAGGGTTATCCTGACCGCTTCCACTATCGCTGCAGTCGGTTCCGCAAGGGCTTCCCTTACTTCTTCCGATGAGATCGTGACCGTCTTCGGCAAACCCGCCACGAGGTCGCGGCCGCGGACTTCCATGGTCGATTCCTCTTCCATCGGATACGCCGAACCAATCTTTATCTTTATCTCCTCGGCAGTACGCTCGCCGATCATGAGATTATATGTCTTCCTGAGATGCTGGATTATCGCATCGTCCATCTCGTCGCCGCCGATGCGTATCGACTTTGAGAAGACGACGTCCGAAAGGGATACAACCGCCATCTCCGTCGTACCGCCGCCTATATCTATGATCATATTTCCGGCGGGCTCCTGTATCGGCAGCCCGACGCCTATCGCGGCGGCTATCGGCTCTTCCACCAGGTATACTTCACGGGCTCCGGCCCTCTCCGCAGAGTCCTTGACCGCGCGCTTCTCGACCTCGGTGATGCCCGAGGGTATCGCTATTACCATGCGCGGGCGGACCAGCACCCTCCTGTTATGGACCTTATTAATAAAATACCGAAGCATAGCTTCGGTAATCTCGAAATCTGCGATAACTCCGTCCTTCATCGGCCTTATAGCCACGATCGAACCGGGCGTGCGGCCCAACATACGTTTCGCCTCTTCGCCGACCGCCAGGACATGGTTAGTCCCCTTCTCTATGGCGACGACTGAAGGCTCGCAAAGCACTATCCCCTGGCCTTTTACGTAAACAAGCGTGCTTGCGGTGCCCAGATCGATGCCCATGTCATTGGAGAACATGCCTGAGATATTGTTAAAAAACCTCCTAATGACATCGAATGGCTTCTTCATTACCCTCCTCCTGATATCTTAAAAGGATACCAAACCCCCGCATAAAAGTCAACGGCAATCTGGACCTTCATGTCAGCTGCCCAAGGTGCTTGACGAAATCAGGGTAAGACTTCGCGATACAGCCGGTATCGTCTACTATAGTCTCGCCTTTAGCGGCTAATCCGGCGATCAGCATCGACATAGCGGTCCTGTGGTCTCCGAAGCTCATCGCCGTTATCCCCTTCAGGTTCTCCGATCCCTCGATGATAATATCGTCGCCCCTTAAAGAAAATTTAGCGCCCATGTTCTTGAGATTCGCGGCCATCGAGCTGATCCTGTCGGTCTCCTTTATCTTCAGTTCCTGGGCCCCCTTTATGACCGTAGTGCCCGAAGCGAAAGCCGCCGCGATCATGACGGCCGGGAGTTCGTCGATCGTCCTCGGTATGAGGTCCCCTTCGACCGTGACTCCGCGCAGGCCGCCGTACTCTGCTATTATATCACCGACAGGCTCGGACGCAACTTCTCTTTCATTCTCGATCCTGATATTAGCGCCCATCGCCCTTAGTATATCTATTATGCCGGTCCGCGTGGGGTTTATCCCGACGGAATCAAGCCTTATCGATGAACCCTTGATTATAGCCGCGCCGAGGAGGAAGAACGCTGCGCTCGATATGTCCCCCGGCACGTCCAGCTTCTGCGCCCTTAGGGGCGCGCCGCCCTTGACCGATACCTTAAGCCCGTCGATAGAGACATCCGCCCCGAATGCCTTCAGCATGCGCTCGGTATGGTCCCTCGACCTGTGCGGCTCGCTTACGGACGTAATGCCGTCCGTGTAAAGCCCGGCAAAGAGTATCGCTGACTTTACCTGCGCGCTCGAAACGGGAGAGACGTAATCGATGGGCTTGAGCTTGCCTCCCCTTACGGTTATGGGCGCGAAATTCGCATTGTCCTTTCCCTCGAACCTGGCACCCATCATGCCGAGGGGCTCCGTGACGCGCCGCATCGGCCGCTTCGAGAGGCCCTTGCCGGCGGTCAGCACCGCATCGAAAGGCTGCCCGGCAAGTATCCCAAGCATGATGCGCATCGAGGTCCCGGAATCCCGCATAAAAACGGGGCCGGCAGGTTTCTTGAAACCCGACAGCCCCAGTCCTGTTACTGCGATCTCATCCGCCGACTCTTTTATGCCCACGCCGAGAACCCTTAAGGCCTCTATCGTGGTCAACGTATCATCCGAACGCAGTATATTTTTTATTACAGTCGTACCGCTTGCGAGCGAGGCGACCATCACAGCCCTGTGTGAGATCGACTTATCGCCCGGTAAAATAAGGGAACCCGTAAACCTCTTAGAAGGTCTGACCGAGAATCCCAAATTACATAGCTTTCGCTATATCGCCTTCCCTGATGTCTGCGCCTTCGGTGATATTGGCGGCCGACATCGTCTCATAGACCTTCTCGACCTGAGCCTTAGCTATGAGCTTGCCTTCCCTGAAGACGCCAAACACAACACCCGGGCTTATGCCTTTGTTGTTGCCGGCGGCGACGACGATAAAATTGAATTCCTTATTGACTACGAGGACCTTGCCTTCAGCTTCCACTCCCGGCTTGACCACTATCTTATCAAGCTCGACATCCTTCTTGGCCTGGAGCTCTTCGACCTGTTTCTTCAGGCTATCGTTAGCCGAGGAGACGGTCTTAAGCTGTGCTTGCAAGGAGTTATATTCTTTTGATACTTTATCGAACTGTTCCTGCAGGGACGTACGGGAGACCTTTTCGTTCTCCCAATTCGTCTTTACCTCTTCCAATTCCCTAGATGAGCTGCTCACCTGCTCGAGCGCATCTTCCTTGGCCTTCTTTTCGTCGGCCAACATAGCCGCAAGCTTCTCGGCCTTATCCTGGAGGGCAGAGACCTTTCCCTTCATGTCCGCAAGTTGGGCTTCGAGGTCCAGCTTCATCTTCTTCTGGTCGCTCAATTCCTTATCGAGGGCAGCCTTCTCGTCCTTCAGGCTATTCAGGGAATTTTCGGTTGCAACGAGATTCGTATTGGATTTCTGCAATCCCGTGAAAGACACTACCGCGAAGATCCCGAGTCCCAGGCACAGTAAAACCAAAATTATTATTACAAGCCGGAACGATTTCATTTGTTCCTCCTTTTATTTGGCTCGATTGTTACCCCCACGCGTATTATATTAGAGTCGGCCCCGGAATGCAAGAAAAAAATACTCCCCCGCCTTATCCGGCGGAGGAGTAAATAGACTTATTTTTCTTTCGTGGCGATACCTTACACTACAAGGAATACTGTAAGGATCCCAAACATTATGAACAGGGCGCCGACTGCGGTAAAACCGGCCCTGTATACTTTTTCATGTAAATCCGCACGCGCCAATTCGCGGTCAAGGCTCAATACCCAGTTGGCGGCGGAGCGGCTAAAAGCCATTGAATAAAGGCCCATTACCACCACTGCGATAGCCATTATTAAGCTTAATGCCAGATTTATCATCATTTTAGCCTCCGTTTCGCCTCTTTTTCCCTTAACATTGCCCACTGGGGCGTCTTCTGGAACTATTTATACACTATTAAAAAGCTTTTGTCAAGGGTAAAATATTGCTATAGTCCGGTCCTATTATGTCCTTCATGTCGGCCGGGACAGGCGCACGGAATTCCATCTCTTTTCCGGACACGGGATGCCTTAATTTCAGGTAAAATGAGTGCAGGGCCTGCCTCGGAAACTTCCCCCTCGAGCCGTACTTCTCGTCACCCAGGACCGGATGCCCGATATACGCCATATGGACCCTTATCTGGTGGGTCCTGCCGGTCTTCAGGTTCAGCATTACCAATGTCGAATTTTCGAACCTTTTTATCACCTTATACTCTGTGATCGCGTTCCTCTCCGAATCATGCCTTACCGCCATCTTCTGGCGGTTGCTCGGATGCCTTCCTATGGGCAGGTCTACCACCCCATTGTCTATTTCTATGACGCCTTTTACAAGCGCGAGATAATTCTTCGTGACTTCCCTGGCCTTGAACTGCCTGGCCAGTTCCGCATGGCTCTCGTTGTTCTTTGCGATGACGATCACTCCGGACGTGTCCTTGTCCAGGCGATGGACAAGCCCCGGCCTGCCCTCATTAAGGTCGGAAAGCTCCTTGCAGTGGCCCAGGAGCGCGTTCACGAGCGTCCCTGAATGGACTCCCGCTCCCGGGTGGACTGATATCCCGGACTGCTTGTTCACGACGACGATGTCGTCATCCTCATACAGGATATCGAGCCCGATCTCTTCGGCTTCGAGGCTCGATGCGACGGCTTCCTCTAAAGAGACCTCGACTTTCTGTCCGGGTTTCACCCTGTGGTGGGGCTTCGCGGGAACGCCGTCGACCAGCACGCGGCCTTCTTCCATCAGCTTCTTGAGGTGCGAACGGGTCATTGGCCTCGGGAATACCGAGGTCAGGTATTGGTCAAGCCTCACCGGGCCGGCCTCAAGGCCTACTTCGAAGGTATAATTTTCCATGAAATGGCCGCCGAGGCGAATAACACTATGGATATGACCTGCGACGCGGTAAGCCCCGCGAAGAAAACGGGATTGTCGCCGCGCAGGAATTCATTAAAGAACCTGAACGCCGAATAGAGGATCAGGTAGAGCAGCAGCGTCCTGCCGTTCGAAGGGCTGCGCTTCCTGAGGATAAGGAACAATATGAACATCGCGGCCGACTCGGTCAGCTGGGCCGGGACCGCCTTATATTTACCGTAGCAGCAGCCGTTCAGGTAACATCCTATGCGGCCTATCGCCTGCCCCAGCGCGATATACGGCGCGACAAGGTCCGCCGTCTTCAGCACGGGCATCCCCTTCGCCTTCAGGAAGATGATACCGCACGCCGTAGATGCGATCAGGCCGCCGTACCAGACAAGGCCCCCCTCCCACAATTTAAAGATCCCCGCCGGATCGGCGAGATATTCTTTTATATTGAGCAGGACGAACAGCAGGCGGCCGCCTATGATACCCGATATGATAAGGATGATGAAGAGGTCGAGCATCTTATCGCCGTCCATGCCTTCCGATACCGCCCTGCGCCTCGCGAGCGTTGCGGCCAAAAGGAACGCGATCGCAAGCGCCGCGCCGTAGGAAAATACCTTGAACGGCCCTATCTCAAACAGTACGGGATGCATCCTTCCCCCTGAATATTACGAAGAAGAGCATTACGGAGCCGATCGTTATGCACGAATCGGCGAAATTGAAGACCGGCCACCAATGCAGGTCGATGAAATCTATGACATGGCCGAAGCGAAGCCTGTCTATCAGGTTTCCCGCGGCGCCTCCCAGTATCAGCGCAAGAGGAAGATAATACCCGGGCCTCTTCTTCAGCATATAATATACGGTAAAAAATATCGCGGCAATGGAGATAAGCACGAGGATAAAAACCTGGTTCCTGAAAAGCCCGAAACCCGCGCCCGTATTCTCAACGAGCGTAAAGCTCACCAAGCCCCCGGCCGCGGGAACGGAATTCCCGAAGGATAAGTTAGCGGCCGCTATCGCCTTCGTGGCCTGATCGATCAATATCACCAGCCCGGCGACGATAAAGGGAAGCATCAGACTATCTTTTTCTGCGGGTCCTCTTTAGACTGGCAATCGACGCAAAGGCCCGCGTAAGGCATCGCCATCAGCCTCTGCTTGGCTATCGGCTTTTCGCACTCCAGGCATATTCCGAACGTCTTGTCCTCTATGCGCTTAAGGGCTTCTTCAATGGCATAGAGTATCTTCTGCTGCACGTTCATCGCAATGCCGAGAGAGAACTCCCTGTCAAAGCTATCTGTCGCTACATCCGCCATATGGAACGTATAAGCGGACAGGTCTCCGGAAGCGTCACGCTGTGATTTATTTATGGAGTCCTTCTCGACGCCGCCGATCTCCTTGAGCATCTCCGCCTTCTTCTTGAGCAGCATGCCCTTGAATTTTTCCAGCTCAGCTTTATCCCATTTTATCATTTTAGGTCATTCTCCTTTTAGGGCGCCCGCGCAGCGTTTGCATAATGACGGGTGGTCCCCGTCCCTGCCGACCTCTTCAGAATATGTCCAGCAACGGCCGCATTTTGCGCCGCCGGCCTTTTCGACGAGAATGCCGAGGCCTTCAACCTCGACCAGCCCTTCCTTGGACGGCAATCCGCCAGGCGCATCTTCAAGCCTGAACCCTGAAAGCAGGAATACACCTGCCAGTTCCTTCGCAAAATCGCGGAGATACCCGTACCTGCCGGTATCCTTTATATACAGCGTCACCGATGCTTCCATGGAGTCGCCGAAGACCCCCTTTGCCCTCTTCTCCTCAATGGCCTTCATTATATGGGGCCTCAGCGCGAAAAGCCTCTCCCATTTATCTTCAAGGGGCTTGTCGATATAACCCTCGCGCGCTTCGGGCCATAACGACGAGTGCACGCTGGCTGACGCGTCATCGCGCTTTAATTTCTGCCATATCTCGTCGGCCGTGAACGGCGCGATAGGTGCAAGCGTTTTCGCGAGCACCATGACTATTTCATAGATCGCGGTCTGTGAAGACCGTCTCTCTTTCGAGTTTGGGGCATAAGTATACAATCTATCCTTTGAAACGTCAAGATAAAAACTGGACAGTTCTACCGTGCAGAAATTGTACAGCGCGCGGAAGACCTTATGGAACTCGAAAGCGTCATAATATCCGGCCATCTCCCGCGACAGCGAATAGGCCTTCGATATGGCCCACTTATCTATCTCGAGCAGGCCGCCGTGCGCGAGCCGGTCCTTATTCGGGTCGAAATCGAAGAGGTTGCCGAGTATGAACCTGGCCGTGTTCCTTATCTTGCGGTAAGCTTCCGATGTGCGTTCTATTATCTCCTTGGATATCCTGATGTCCTCGTAATAATCACAGGAAGCGACCCACATCCTCAGGACATCCGCGCCGTGCGCCTTTATTATATCCTGCGGGGATATCACGTTCCCGAGCGACTTGGACTGCTTCCTGCCTTCGCCGTCTACGACAAATCCGTGGGTCAGCACGCTCTTGAACGGCGGCTTGCCCTCTATCGGCACCGAGGTCAGCAACGACGCCTGGAACCATCCGCGGTGCTGGTCGCTGCCTTCAAGGTACAGGTCGGCGGGAAAATCCAGTTCTTTCCTGGCCCTCAGGACGGACTGGTGGCTTACTCCTGAATCGAACCAGACATCGAGGATATCCTCTTCCTTCCTGAATTTCCCGGCAGGGGCCTTGCATTCGGGGCATGTAAATCCCGCGGGAAGCAATTCTTCGACAGGCTTCGCGAACCATACGTTCGAACCCTCTTTCTCCATCAGGTCCGCGATGCCTCCTATTATCTTCACGTCAAGGACGGGCTTCTTGCAGGATTCGCAGTAGAATGCGGGTATCGGGACGCCCCAGTATCTCTGCCTCGAGAGGCACCAATCGGGGCGGTTCTCTATCATCGCCGATATCCTGTTCTCGCCCACCTGCGGGACCCACTTTATGCCCTTTATATCATCGAGCGTCTTCTTCCTGAGCCCGTTATGGTCGACTTTTATGAACCACTGGACCGTCGCCCTGAATATGACCGGCTCCTTGCACCTCCAGCAATGCGGGTATGAATGCGAGACCGTCCCGCCGGCCAGCAGCGCGCCGTCCTTCTGTAATCTTTCGGTTATCGCGGCATTCGCCTTGAAGACATACATCCCGGCGAACTCTCCTGCGGTCGCATCGAATATTCCCCTTTCATTCACGGGCATGATAGTGGGAAGCCCGTATCTCTGGCCCGTAAGGTAATCTTCCATGCCGTGGCCCGGGGCGGTATGTACGCAGCCTGAACCGTCCTCGTTGGAGACGTAATCGGCCAATACTACTTTACCTTCCCTCTCTATGAAAGGATGCTTATATGTAAGGCCCTCGAGCTCCCTGCCTTTTACCGTATCCGATATTTTGTAGTCCTTGAACCCGGCCTTGGCTGCAACAGACTCGAGCAGGTCCTTCGCGAGCACATAACGCTCGCCGCCCGCATCCACCGTAACATAATCCAGCGACGGATGGACCGCGACCGCGACATTAGCGACCAGCGTCCATGGCGTAGTCGTCCAGATAACAAGGAACCTTTTATCCGCGGCATCCGCTATCTTGAACTTCACGAAAACCGACGGCGACGAGTGGTCGGCGTATTCGACCTCGGCCTCGGCAAGCGCCGTCTCGCAGCGCAGGCACCAGTTGACGGGCTTCACGCCCTTATAGATATAGCCTTTTTCGGCCATCTTCGCGAACGAACGGACTATTCCCGCGACATATTTATTGTTCAGGGTCAGGTAGGGATCGGCCCAGTCGCCGAAGACGCCGAGGCGCTTGAACTCCTCCTTCTGCGTAGCGACGAACCTAAGCGCATACTCCGCGGCCTTCTTCCTGAACTCGAGCTGGCCTATCTGGCCCTTCGACATCTTCAGTTCCTTGAAGAGCGCGTGCTCGACAGGCAGGCCGTGGCAGTCCCATCCGGGGACATACGGCGCGTCGAATCCGCGCATCGTCTTGAATTTGACCACTATGTCCTTCAGGGTCTTGTTAAGCGCGTGCCCGATATGTATGTTGCCGTTCGCGTACGGAGGGCCGTCATGCAGGATATATTTCGGTTTCCCGGCGCGGGCCTTGCGGATCGCCCCATAGATATCCCCGGATTCCCAGCCCTTCAGCATCTCCGGCTCCCTCTTCGGGAGGTCGGCCTTCATCGGGAAATCGGTCTTCGGCAGGTTTAAGGTCTCTTTGTAGTTCATATTCTCTCTATCAGCTTATAGATAAGTTTCGTCAGTTTGGGTTCGGCCTCATTCGCCGTCTTTATTATCTCGTCTATGTTGCACGGCTTAAGCGTCTCCGGCAAACATATGTCGGTTATCACGCTTATCCCGAATATCCTGAGGCCCGCGTGTTTCGCGACGATCACTTCGGGGACCGTCGACATACCGACCGCGTCGGCGCCGATCACCTGGAAGAACTTGTACTCGGCCCTCGTCTCGAGGTTCGGGCCTGTCACGCCTATGTACACGCCCTTCCGCATGCTTATCCCCTCTTCCTTCGCGATCTTTCCGGCAAGCTCCACGAGCTGCGGGTCATAGAGGTCGCAGAAATCCGGGAACCTCGGCCCGAGCGAGTCGTCGTTCGGCCCTATCAGCGGGTTCGATCCCGTGAAATTTATATGGTCGGTTATTGCCATGAGGTCGCCGTAATCGTATTTCGGGTTCATGCCGCCGGCGGCATTCGATACGACGAGCGTCTTCGCTCCGAGCGCCTTGACTATCCTTACCGGATAGGTCACCTCGTCAAGCGTATATCCCTCGTAATTGTGGAACCTGCCCTCCATCGCAACGACGTTCTTGTCGCCTATCTTCCCGAATACGAGATCCCCCTTATGGCTCTTCACGGTCGACACGGGGAAATGCGGTATCTTCCAGTATTCGAGGATCTTCTTGTCCTTTATCTGCTCCGCGAGGTTGCCGAGCCCCGTCCCGAGTATGATCGCGACATCCGGCTGGGGCATGCGGCCCATCTCTTCCTTTATGAATTTTACCGTCTCACTTATCTTTGTTTTCAGTTCGTGCATTCATTCCTCCGTTTTCAGCGCATCCTCATCGCGAGTTCCATAAGGGTCGGCATGAGGAAATACTTCTGTACCGAATATATCAATATGACCGCTATCAGGGGCGATACGTCGATGGGCCCGAGCGGCGGCATGAACTTCCTGAAAGGCGCGAGCACCGGGTCCGTCATCCTGTTCAGGAACTGTACCAGCGGATGGAACGGGTCAGGGTTTACCCAGCTTATGAACGCGCGCAATATTATCATGAAACACCATATCTGCACGAATATCTCTATCAGTTTCGCGGTAAGTATGATAAGGTTGCTAACGGCGAACATTTAGCCTCCCGATAATTGCCTGGAACGTTTGACTGCGGCGGCCACCGCGTTCCGGACCGTGCGCTTGAACCCCTCCCTCTCAAATACCTTTATCGCCTGCTCGGTAGTGCCGCCCTTGGACGTGACGCGGCCCCTTAACACTGAGGGTTCATGCCCGGTCTCGATAAGCAGCTTCGCCGCGCCGAAGGCGGTCCTCGAAACAAGCTTGCGAGCGGTATCCTTTTTCATCCCGAGGCCCGTCGCCGCCTCTATGAGGGCTTCCTTAAGATAAAAGAAATACGCCGGCCCGCTGCCGGATATGGCGGTCACCAAGTCGAAATATCTCTCCGGCAACACCTCCGTCTCTCCGACGCTGGAAAATATGGCAATAGCGGCCTTCAGGTCCGCCTGCGTGGCGTGCCTTCCCGCGCATATCACTGACATGCCCTCGCCTACAAGGGCGGGCGTGTTCGGCATGACCCTGACGACCCGCGCCTTCCCTCCGACGGCCTTCTCGATATCGCGCGTCCTTATGCCGGCCGCGATCGATACGAGAAGTTTCCCTTTCGAGGAGCCCGAAAGCTCCAGAGCGACCCGCGCGAACTGCTGCGGTTTTACCGCTATTATCACGATATCCGAAAAATGCGCGAGTTCGCCGACGGAACCCGGGAGCCTGACGCGGGAGTTTTTCCCCGCGGCACGGGCCTTCGCCGGGTCGCAATCGTAACCCGCAAGCGTGCTCGCGCCTGCACCTGAGACACATGAGCCCGCCAGTCCGCGCATGACCGCGTGGCCCATATTCCCGAGGCCTATTATACCTATTTTTTTACGCTTCAAATATTGCATGGCCTATCCTTAAAATATTCGCGCCCTCTTCTATGGCGACCTCAAAATCCTGCGTCATGCCCATCGAGAGGTATTCCATCCTGACGTTGCGTATCGATTTTGCCGATATGAGCGTGGACAATTTTTTCAGCCTGTGGAAATAAGGCCTGGACTCCTCCGGATGCTCGGTGAAAGGCGCCATCGTCATCAGGCCTACCACGTTTACGTACTTCAACGACGATATATTCTCGAGCAATTGAAGAGTATGTTCCGGCATTACCCCGAACTTGGTCGCCTCCTCGGAGGTCTTGACCTCTATCAGGATCCTCTTCGGCACTTTTAAAGCCTCCGACCTGCGGGAGATCTCATCCGCAAGCTTGAACGAATCTACGGAATGTATCGTATCGAATATCCTTACGGCCTCCTTCACCTTGTTCGTCTGGAGGTGCCCGATCAGGTGCCATTTCGCATGCTTATTGATGGCGCCGTACTTCATCTCCGCGGCCTGTACATAGCTTTCGCCGATGTCGGTCACGCCGGCCGCCAGCGCTTCCTCTATCTGCGCTGCGCCCACGGCCTTCGTGACGCATATGAGCGTTATATCCCTGTCGTTCCTGCCGATCTTCTCGGCCGCCTTTCGGATACGCTCCCTGACACTTTTAAGATTATCTGCTATCATAACGGTCCCAATATAGTTTAAAAATATTCGCTGAAGATCTCCTGTATCCTGTCGGCCACTTTTCCGAAAGGAGTGTTCGCGAAAAATTTCTTATAGACCTTCTTCCTTGCCCCTTCCTTCGCCCAATATTTCACAAGGCCGAGGGAGACGATCTTTCCCGGCTCAACCATGTTAAGCCCCTCTCCCGAAACGCCCTTTACGAGGCCCATCTTGACCGGCATGCTCAACGAAAGCTCGAACATCTCAAGGAAACCGCCGAGGTCCGCGAGGACCCCCGCAACGACGCATCCTGTCGCCGCTTCCTTCGAGGAGCGCATCCCCTTGAGCGCCTCGCCGGCCTTGCTTATCAGTTCTTCTGCCGCGGGCTTTACCGCCTCGCGCAGGGACTTCCTCGATATCGTCTTGCCGGAACCCCCTATCCTCAGGGTTATTTCGTCATCCTCTGCGGGCGAGGATTCGTCGAGGTTTACTTCACGCCTGATGACCTGCTCGGCATAGTCACGCGGGATCTTGAAGGCATCCGCGGCCGCGCGGACAAGTTCTCCGCCGCCGAAGGGCACGACCTCTATCGCCCTTATCTCACCGCCGCTGTATACGACGATATGCGTCGCGGAATAGGATATGTATATCAGTATCGCGCCGAGGTCCTTATCCAGGTCCTCGAGGAGGACGTTACCGGAAGCCACTCCCGAAAGCACGATGTCCTGTATCTCGAATCCGGCGGCATTAATTGCGCGCCGAAGGTTGTGTAGGTTCGTTATAAGGGCGGTCACGAGCTCCATGTCGACCTCGAGCCTCGTCCCGAACATTCCCGCAGGGTCCTTTATGCCGTCCTGGCCGTCCAGGATAAAACCGCGTGTGACCGAATGGACTATCTCCCTGTCGAAAGGAAGCGCTATGGTCTTGGCGGCTTCCGTGACCCGTTCGACCTCGCGGCGGCCTATCTCGTTCTCTTTCTCGGCTACGGTGATGCTGCCCTTGGTGTTATATGTGCGCAGGCTCGCGCCGTCGCAGCTGGTCACGAGCGACAGGACCTTCGTCTTCGCCGCAGCCTCGGCTTTCTCGACAGCCTCGGCGACCGATTGTGTCACCTCGCTCAGGTCGGTTATCGAGCCGTTATCCACCCCCCTCGAGGGGACTGTGCCGACGCCCAGGATGACCGCGCCTGATTTTTCGTCGGTCGAACAGATAGAGCATGTAACGAAATCTTCGCTTATATCAAGGCCCGCAAGGGTCTTCTTCTTCATTTCTTCTCCGGTTTGAAGGTAACGACAGGGTCCGTAAACCTCAGGTCTATTGAGCCTACCCTCGATCTATCGAGTTTCGGGTCGTTGAATATGCTCGCGAGCACATCGAGCTTTCCTCCCGTATCCCCGCTCCCGAGGACTATATCAATTCCGTCGATGACAAAGAACGCCTTCTCCGGATAAGAGACATCCACCGTCGTTACGAAAGATCCCCTGAATTCGGCCCTCGAATATACCTGCCTCAGGATGCTCAACGCGGTGCTTAAACGTTTAGATTTGACCTTCGTGCCGGACTTGGGATTCGCGAGCTGGGACTCGAGGCCCGTGATCAGCGGAAGGGATTCCATGCTTCCCGTATCCGAGACCACAACCCCGTCGAAATCTATGGGGAGGACCTTCGCGACCTTTATCCTGGCGACAGCCGCCCTGTCCTTGATCGTGGCGGCGATCCTGTCGGGCAAAAATTTCGTTATCACGACTATCTGGTATTCGGGATGCCTGTCCTTGATCTTGCCGGAAAGGACCGAAGGGTCGGCGGTAAATATGTTGACCGGATATTCGAGCCGGAAGTAATCTTTCTGCAGGCGGTAGGCGCCTTCCCTGCCCGGCTTGACTATCTCTATCTTGTCGACCGAAAAAGAAGGCGAATTGAGGAAGAAATCGTTGAGCCAGAATGCGGCGATCGTTAACGCGATCGCTGCTGCCGCAAACACCGCGATGCCTGCCTTGTTCTTCTTGACGAATTCGTTGAGCTGCTTAGCAGACTCGTTTGAGTTTTTTCTTTTTCTTGCCATATTATTTTGCCGCCGCAAATGCCGATCTCAGCATCGCCTCGCATAATTCAGGGAATTCTATGCCGGCCGCTTTAGCGGCCTTCGGCAGCAGGCTCAGCTGCGTCATGCCCGGGATCGTATTCACTTCGAGTATGACCACCCTGCCGTCCTCGCCGAGTATCATGTCGACCCTCGAATAACCGGCGCACCCCAAAGCCTTATGGGCCTTCGCTCCCGCTTCCTGCGCGAGCTTCGCCTCCTGCTCCGATATGGGCGCCGGGCAGAGGTATTCGGTCATCCCGACCGTGTACTTCGCCACTTCATCGTAATAGCGCCTTTTAGGCACAACCTGGATTACGGGTAACGGGTTGCCGTCGAGCACGCCTACGGTAAGCTCCTTGCCGGGCACAAAACTCTCCAGCAGGACCTTATCCCCGAACATGAAAGCGCCCGTGATCGCGCCCTCGAGTTCATCGAGGCTGTCTATTATCGATACGCCTACCGATGAGCCCTGCGCCGACGGCTTCACGACGAGCGGGGTCTTCAGTTTTTTTCTTGGGCGCGTACCGTTCTTTATCACATAGCAGTCGGGGACATTCAGCCTGGCCTTCTTGAACAGCTTGCGGGAGGCGACCTTATCCATCCCGAGACGGCTCGCTTTCACTTTCGAACCGGTATACGGTATCTTAAGGTCTTCCAGGATAGCCTGTATCTGCCCGTCCTCACCGAACGTGCCGTGCAGGGCTATGAAAGCGACGTGTATGCCGGCCGACTTCAGCTCCTGCCTTGTCGGCAGCCATACCTCCAGCGGTATGGCGTTATATCCCTTGCTTAAAAGCGCTTCCAGGATAGCCTTTCCCGAGCGCAGCGAAACATCTCTTTCCGCGGAAGGCCCGCCCATCAATACCCCTATCCGCATGGATCTCTTATCCACTAAAAATCTCCTATTGTTTTGACTTCTAATTTTAACACAATTTGATGTTCTTTAAAAACCTTTTTTTGTATTTCGTCGATAAGTTTGCGGACATCGGCAGCCGTTGCCTTTCCTTTATTTATGATGAAATTTGCGTGCTTTTCGGAGACCTTGGCGCCTCCTTCGGATACTCCCCTGAACCCGCACTTCTCTATGAGCTGCCAGGCAGGCATCGTCCCCGAAGGGTTCAGGAAGACGCTTCCGACGCTGGGATAACCAAGGTCCTGCGTCTGCCTCTTCTTTTCGAAATTCCTGTTTATTTCGGCCTCGACGCTCTCCTTCGGCCTCCTGTCCAGCCTGATCTTCGCGGAAATAACTATTGTGCCGCAGAGATCAGAGCTCCGGTAGGTGAACTTAATATCGTTCTTGCCGAGGGTCTCCTTGTCCAGGCCCTTTATCAGCGTTACCTCTTCGATGCGGTCGCCTATGGCCTTCGTCGGCCATCCCGCGTTCATCATGAGCGAGCCGCCCAGGGTACCAGGTATTCCGGCAAGGTACTCCAGCCCTCCGAGGCCTTCGGCGGCGGCCTTCTTAAGAAATTCGCTTACCTTCATGCCGCAGCCCGCGTACGCATATTCCCCGTCAAACGCCAGTTTGTTGAATGCCGGGGCATTTAATGATATCACAAAACCGCGTATGCCCCTGTCCCCGACGAGAAGTTTGCTGCCGCCGCCGATGACAAATGTTTCCATCTTATGCTCGGAGGCGTAACGCAGGATATTCAGCAGGTCGTCATCGTCCGAAGGATACACGAAAAGCTCCGCCGGCCCGCCGATCCTGAACGTGGTATGGCGCGCCATCGGCTCTTCGAGCTTCACTACGCCCTTTATGAATTTCAGGTCTTCTTTTTTGACCGGCATTTTTTTCCTTTCAGGCTGAGAGCGAGCTCGTCAGCTATATTCGTTATGTCGCCGGCGCCCATCATCAATACCATGTCGCCGCGTTTTATCTCCTTGACCAGATATCCCTCCAATTCCTTCTTCTTTACATACGACGCGTCCTTATGGCCGCGCATCTTGACTTCCTCGTATATGCTCACGCCCGAGACGTTGTCCAATTCATCCTCCGAGGCCGCATAAATATCCGTGAGTATCAGCTTGTCGGCCATGTCAAAACAGCCGCCGAACTTATCCTTAAGGTACTTCGTCCTCGAGAACCTGTGCGGCTGGAACGCCACGATAAGCCGCTTCGGCTTCCAGTTCCTCGCCGCGAGGATCGTGGCCTTTATCTCGGACGGGTGGTGCGCGTAATCGTCTATGACCTTTATGCCGTTGCCGGAATATTTCACCTGGAACCTGCGCGCGGCGCCCGTAAAATCCCTGACCGCCTCTTTTATCGTTCCGAAATCCAGCCCGAGCTCGAGCGCGACGGCAAAGGCCGCCATCGCGTTGGAGACGTTATGGATCCCGGGGATATTTATCGCGGCGGCGCCGAGGTTCTTCCCGCGGTAGACCACCTCGAACTCGGAATGCGAGTCGTGCATCTTTATCTTCTCGGGATGGATATGGTGCTCCTTCGAAAGCCCGAACGTGAATATATCTTTCTGGCATCCGCGAAGCGCCCTCTTGAGGTTCTCGCAGTCGCCGCACGCGAAGAGCTTGCCGCCCGGCTTTACCTTTTCGATGAACTTCAGGTACCAGGATATTATCTCGCCCATGTTCCGGTAATAATCCATATGCTCGGCGTCGATGTTCGTTATCACGCTGTAGAACGGCTTCAGGTGTACGAACGAGCCGTCGCTCTCGTCGGCTTCAACGACGAAATGCTCGCCGGCGCCGACCCTCGCGTTGCCCTCAAGCGACTTCACCTCGCCGCCGAGGATCGCCGTGGGGTCGAGCCCCGCCCTGTACAGGATATGAGCTATGAGCGATGACGTGGTCGTCTTGCCGTGGGCGCCGGTGACCGCTATGCCCTTCTTGTCGTTCATGATCAGCGCGAGCATGTCGGCCCGGTGGAGCGTGGCTATCTTCTTGTTGCGCGCGGCCTTTATCTCGGGGTTCTCGGGCGTGATCGACGAAGAGTAGACGACGATATCGGCGCCCTTTATGTTCTTCTCGTGGTGGCCCTCGTGGAACTTCCCTCCGAGAGACTCGAGCTTCTCAACGATGCGCGAACGCTTCACGTCAGAGCCTGATACCCTGTGCCCCTGCTTAAACAGCACGAACGCTATCGCGCTCATCCCGATGCCGCCGATGCCGATAAAATGTATATGCTTCCTGCCCTTTAATTCCATAATATGATATCCGCCAGTCTCTTTGCCGCGTCGGGGACAGCGAACCGGCGCGCCGCATCCGACATGGCCCTTAATTTTATCCTGTCGTTTTTTAGCTCGAATACCCTCTCCTTAAGTATCTGCGGCGTGAGGCCGGCCTCGTCCATAACAATGGTGCCGCCCGCGGCTTCGAGCGCCCATGCGTTTTTGTACTGGTGCCCTCCTGCGAACCTGTAAGGTATCATGACGGAAGGGATCCCGAGCGCGGCTATCTCGAATAACGCGGTCGCGCCCGCGCGTGATATGATGAGATCGGCCACAGCGTACACGGAGCCGATCTCATCTACAAAATCGCATACACAGCCGCTTATCCCGCTGCCCTCGTATTTTTTTTGGACATCGTTATAATTCTTCATGCCCGCTATATGGATAACGTTAAGCTGCGCCCTCTCTTCCGCGCCCAGCAGGCCGAGCATATCGCCGACAACCGTATTTATTGCCTGCGAGCCCTGGCTGCCTCCGAGGATAAGGACCGTAAACTTGTCCGGTCCGAGCTTATAATATTTTTGGGCTTCCTCCCTGCCCGCGGAAAGCAGTTTGCTGCGTATCGGGTTGCCGGTAAAGACGGCTTTCCTGCCGAAGGCCTTCCGGGTCTCCGCAAAACTCACGGCGACATTTTTCGCGAATACCGCGAGCATCCTGTTCGCGAGCCCCGCTTCACAATTCTGCTCATGCAGGAAGAGTTTCATGCCCCCCAGCGCCCCGAGGATACATATGGGGTACGACGCGTACCCTCCGAAGCCGACTATAATGTCCGGCTTATATTCCGACAGCAGCCTGGCCGAACCGGCCGATGCCGAGATGAACCTGCCGACGAACTTCAGGAATCCGATCGGGTCGCGGGATATCTTCGCTACGGGCAGGAGCCTGTAAGGCAGGCCGAACGACCCGAACAATTTCTTCTCGAGCGGATGGTCCGTCCCGGCCAGCAGCACGTCCTTGATGCCGCGCGCGTTAAGTTCCTGCGCGAGGCTCAGGCCGGGGAATATATGCCCGCCGGTGCCGCCGCATGCTATAAGTATCTTCAATTATTGTTCCTTCTCGTAAGGCGTTTCGCTGTACTTAGCTATATTCAGCAGCAGCGCGACGCCGATCATATCGAAAACGAGCGATGAGCCGCCGTAGCTTATGAACGGGAGCGGCAGTCCCTTCGTGGGCATCGAGCCGGTCGCCACCGCTATGTTGATTATCGCCTCCAGCGCTATCATTGATACGATTCCGAGCGCCGCCAGGTGCCCGAAGAGGTCCCTTGCCCTCAACGCTATCCTGAGCCCTATCCAGATGAACAGTATGAACAGTATTATGACCGCGCCCGCTCCGATCAGTCCGAGTTCCTCGCCTATTATGGAAAATATGAAATCCGTGTGGCATCCCGGCAGGTAAAGCAGTTTCTGCCTGGATTGCCCGAGCCCGACGCCGAGGATCCCGCCGGAGCCCAAAGCTATATACGACTGGATTATCTGGAAACCCACCCCCTGCGGGTCCTTCCACGGGTCGATGAAGGCCAGGATCCTGCGCATCCTATATGCCTTATGCAATATAAGGACCAGCAGCACCGGGACCGAGCCTACGATCATCGGGACGAGATGCCCGAGCTTCATTCCCGCGACAAAGAGCATCATGACCGCAACGATGCTTATCGCGACCGCCGTCCCGAGGTCCGGTTCCAGCAGTATGAGGCCGACGCTCACGCCGAGTATTATCATCGGAGGCATGAACCCTTCCCAGAAACTGCGGATATCGCCCTGTTTCCTCGACAGGAAGTCCGCGAAATAGAGTATCATCACGAGCTTCGCGACCTGCGACGGCTGGAAACTCAGGAACGAGAACCTGAACCACCTGCGCGCGCCGGCTATCTCGCGGCTTATCCCGGGTATCAGCACCAGTATCAGCAGCAGGAATGTCGCAATCAGCACCGGCTTGACGTATTTCTTCAGCGCATTGTAATCCGCGGACATTACCATCAGCGAAGCTATGATGCCGAGGAACAGGTAGAGCAGCTGGCGCTTCAGGTAATACGCGCTGTCCTTAAGGAACTCGTGCGCGTTGATCGCGCTGGCGCTGTAGACCATGACGACCCCTATCGCCAGGAGTATCACGGTGACCATGAACAGCTGCGTCCTGAGCTTTCTCACTTCCCCGCCGCCCTCCCGCCTATGGAACGGACTATCCTCTTGAACACTTTGCCCCTCTGCTCGAAATTCCTGAACATGTCGAAGCTCGCGCACATCGGCGACAGGAGCACGCAATCGCCCTTCGCGGCCCCGGCGAACGCTTTCTTTACGGCATCATCCATGGTGCCGGCAAAGACATAAGGCGCAACGCCGGAGAGATGTTCCCTTATCTTCTCCTTCGCCTCGCCTATAAGGACGAGCCTCTTGACCTTCGAGCCGACAGCTTCCCTCGCTTTCCTGAAATCGCTGCCCTTGTCGTGGCCGCCGGCGATGAGTATCACCGGCTTCACGCACGATTCCAGCGCCATTATTGTCGCGAGGACCGTCGTCCCTTTTGAATCATTGATGAACTCAACGCCGCGGATATCCGAGACATGCTCGAACCGGTGTTCGAGCCCCTTAAAACCCTTAAGCGCCTGCCTGACCTTCTCCGGCTTTATGCCGAATATCGAGGCCACCTGCAGGCAGGCGAGGATATTCTCGATATTATGCGCCCCTTTTATCCTGAGGTCCTCTTCGCCGCAGGGCATCTGCGGCGTCTTTTTCCTGCGCGAGAAAAAGAGCGCGCGGGCCTTCGTCTTCGTCCTGAGCTTCCTTACGAGCGGATCATCATTGTTAAAGACGGCCCAGTCCTTTCCGTCCTGGTTCTCGAATACACGCGCCTTCGCTTTCATGTAAGCGGCAAGGCCGGGATGCCTGTCAAAATGGTTCTGGGAAATGTTCAGCATCACCGCCACATGGGGCCGGAACGATCTTATGCTCTCAAGCTGGAAAGAGCTCACCTCAAGGACCACTATCGAGTCCTTGCGCATTTTTGCGATCTCGCCGCAGAACGGGTTTCCGATATTCCCGCATACTACCGCGTGCTTCCCGCCCTTTTTCAATATCTCCCCGATCAGCGTCGTTGTGGTGGATTTCCCGTTAGTCCCCGTGACGGCGACTATCGGCGCGGGGCAGCACAGGTAACCGAGCTCTATCTCGCCTATGACCGGGACCTTGAACCTGCCGGCCCATTGCAATACCGGTGAATCATCCGGCACTCCCGGGCTTATCACGACCAGGTCCTTGCCCTCTATGAACGACGGGCTGTGCTTTCCGAGCTCTACCGTTATCCCTCTTTTCTTGAGAAGCCTGCCGTGTTTTATGAGGGCCGCGGACCTCCCGGAGTCGGTCGCCCATACGCGGGCGCCGCGCCGCTTGAGCAGCAACGCCGCGGCCATCCCGCTCTTAGCGAGGCCGGCCACGGTGACTTTTTTTCCTTTGAATTCGATCATCTTAGTTTTAACGTCGATAGGCTTATCAATGCCAGTATTATCCCTATTATCCAGAACCTGATGACGACCTTAGTCTCGGACCACCCCTTCATCTGGAAATGGTGGTGGATCGGCGCCATCAGGAATATCCTCTTCTTGAACAACTTGAAAGACGCCACCTGAAATATGACCGACAGCGCCTCCATCACGAATATCCCGCCCACTATGAGCAGCAACAGCTCCTTTTTCGTAAAGGTCGCTACGACGCCTATTGCCCCGCCCAACGCCAGCGAACCGGTATCGCCCATAAAAACGTTCGCGGGAAAGGAGTTGAACCATAAGAACCCAAGCCCCGCGCCCAGCATAGCCGCGCAAAATACGGAGAGCTCGCCCACGCCCGGGATATGGATGATATTAAGGTACTCAGCCATCTTTGCGTTACCGGTTATGTAGCTCAGGGCGGTATAGGTCAGCACGACGATTATCGTGCTGCCGATGGCAAGGCCGTCAAGCCCGTCGGTAAGGTTTACAGCGTTGGACGAGCCGACTATCACGATCATCGTAAACAGCACGTAAAAGACCCCGAGGTTTATGACCAGGTCCTTCAGGAACGGCACGTCTAGGTCCTTGCCTATCTGCGGGTCGAAATATACGTAGAGCCCGAGCATCAGTCCGAGCATGATCTGCCCGATGAACTTCGACCTCGCGGTCAGCCCCGTTGATTTCTTCAGCTTCATCTTCAGGTAATCGTCAAGGAACCCGACCGCGCACAGCCATATTATCGAGACCAGCGAAAGCAGGACATATTTGTTGTTCAGGTCGCCCCATAACAGCGTGGAGAGGACGATCGCCGTGACTATAAGGAGCCCTCCCATGGTCGGCGTGCCCGCCTTGTTCTTGTGCATCTCGTATATGCCCTTCGCGTCATCCGCGGTCCTGACGACCTGGCCGATCTTAAGCTCGCGCAGTTTTTTTATTATGAACGGCCCCAGTATCATGCATAGGAGGAACGACGTTACCGCCGCGCCCGCGGCGCGGAAACTGATGTACTTGAAGACATTGAACCCGAAAAATACGTCCCTTAACGGATAGAGCAGGTGATAAAACACTTTTTGATCTCCTCCATCTTCATGCCGCGCGAACCTTTCACGAGGACCAGATCCCCTTCCTGCAATATGCCTTTCAAGGCCTTTGCGGCCTCTACGGAATTATCAAAACGGAGGAGGGTTTCACCGCCGATTCCCTCCTCCCGAGCGCCCTCCAGGATATACCCGGAGAGCGAGCCCACACCCACTAAAACATCCACGCCCGCCATCGCCGCAATGCGGCCGGCCTTGCGGTGCATATCCGGGGCCACGGCTCCGAGCTCGAGCATGTCTCCGGCTACGAGCACCTTCCTCTTGCCCGGGCCCATATTGCAAAGGGTCTCTATCGCGCTGCCCATCGAAAGCGGATTTGAATTATAGCAGTCGAAGATGAAGTCTATTCCGCCGCACGAGGCGAATTCCATCCTGAGCTTCGGCAGCTCAAAATCCTTGAGCGCCTGAACGGCATCGGCCGTCTCGACACCGTAGAGCGAACCCGCGGCGATCGCCGCGAGGGCATTATATATATTATGGCGACCCAGGACCTTAAGCTTGACCGGGTGCACGCCGTTCATGACGAAGCTGATCCCGTGTACGGAATCTTGTATATTATCCGCAAAATAATCGCATTCCTTGCCGAACCCGAAGCTCACGACCTCATCGCATATCTTCCGGGCCGAATCGACAAGTTTAGGGTCGTTTCCGTTGACCACCGCGGAGCCGTCCTCCCCTATCCTCTTTAAGAGGTCGAGTTTTTCCGTCCTGACATTGTCGACCGTCCCGAAAAACTCCAGGTGCGAGGGGCCCGCGTTTATTACCATGCCGCAGTTCGGCTGGACTATATCGGCAAGATACGCTATCTCGCCCGGATGGTTGGTGCCCATTTCGATCACGGCGATCTCGTGGCTCTCGTCCATCCTGAGCAGGGTCTGCGGCACGCCTACGAAATTATTCTCCGTGCCTTCGTTCTTCAATACTTTATATTTCGCCGACAGGATGCGCGAGAGCATCTCCTTCGTAGTCGTCTTCCCGTTGGAACCCGTCAGGGCGATAACGGGGATATCGAACCGGCGGCGGTGGTAGCCCGCGATCTTCCCGAATGCCTTGAGCGTATCATCCACTTTTATGACCGGGATACCCTGCGGCGGCACATCCCGGCAGACGACCGCGCCCCTGGCGCCCTGTTTGGCAGCGCCGGCAATGAAATCATGCCCGTCGAAGTTGGCACCCTTCAGCGCCACAAAGAGCGACCCCGCGGGTATCTTCCTCGTGTCGGTAGATACGCAGGTAAATACGGCCGACACGTCACCGGCCGACAAGGTCCCCTCGGTGGCATCCAATATGTCCTTAACGTTAAGCAAGTATCTTCCTCGCGACTTCCCTGTCGTCAAAAGATATCGTCGTGTTCTTCAGCACCTGGTAGGCCTCGTGCCCTTTCCCGGCTATAAGCACGCAGTCGCCCTCTCCGGCGCCGGATAGCGCTTCCTTTATCGCCTGCGCCCTGTCCAGTATGACCTTGTAATTTTTGCCCTTCATGCCTTCCTCTATCATAGCGGCGATCGCCTCCGGCTCTTCGCTGCGGGGATTATCGGAGGTCACATATACGAAATCCGCCATTTCGCTTGCCACCTTTCCCATGCGCGGCCGCTTGGTCCTGTCCCTGTCGCCTCCGCAGCCAAAGACGACTATGACCTTTTTCTTTATCAGGGGCTTCAGCGCGGACAGGACGTTGCTGAGCGCGTCATCAGTATGCGCGTAATCGACGAAGACCTTGAACGGCTGCCCGCACTCCACCGGCTCGAGCCTGCCCGGTACCGCGCGCAGCTTTTCAATCCCCCGCTTTACATCTTCAGGGAAAAATCCCAGGCTTATCCCGCACGCGGCCGCGGAGACCATGTTATAGACGTTATGCATGCCTATCAGCGCGGACCCGACCGCGAACTTGCCTCCGGGGTAATTGACCGTGAACCTTGTGCCGTCAAGCGAAAGCCCTATATCCGTCGCGAGGAAATCGGCCACAAGTTTAGTCCCGTACGTCACGACCCGCCCGCCGGATATCTTTATGAGCTTCCGGCCCCACTCGTCGTCGATATTGATCACCGCCTGGGCCGAATCATTCAAATTCGAAAACAAGCGGGATTTGGCCTTGAAATATTCCTCCATCGTCTTATGGTAGTCGAGATGGTCGCCGGTAAGGTTCGTGAAGATGGCGGCGCTGAAGGAGATGCCGCCGGTCCTGTTCTGGTCGAGCGCATGCGAGGAGACCTCCATGACGAGGTGGTCGCTCCCGCCTTTTACCATCTCGCTCATGAAACCGTAGAGGTCTACCGGGCCCGGCGTCGTGTTCGTCGCGGGTATGACCCTGCCGCCTATCCTGTAGCTTATCGTGCCGATGATGCCCGCCTTATGGCCCGCGGCCGATATTATGCTGTCCATCAGGTAAGATATGGTCGTCTTGCCGTTCGTCCCGGTTATGCCGATGCACGTCAGCCCGCTCATCGGCCTTCCGAAGAATTCGTTCGCGATCCTCGGGACCGCTTCCCTCGAGCTCCTGACGTATATCCTCGCGACATGGTCCGGTACGACCACATCCTTCTCCATCACGACGGCGACGGCCCCCTTGTCGACCGCCTCGTTGATATATTTGTGGCCGTCGGATGAAGCCCCGGGAACGGCAACGAACAGGTAACCGTCCGCCGTGTTCTTCGAATCGCAGGATATGCCCCTGATCTCGATATCCTCCCCCGCCGGGAAGACCGAGGCATCCTTGTATTCTATCCCTTTCAGTACCTCTTTGAGCTTCATCTAATCTTCGACCGTATCAAGTTCGACTTCCCTCCTGGCCGCTTCCGCGCGGCTGGGCCTTATATCCATATACCTTAACGTATCCCTGACGACCCTGCTGAATACCGGGGCCGCTACGACACCGCCGTAATACAGCGGGTGCGGCTGGTCGAGCATCACGACCACGACCACCTTCGGATTCTTGACCGGCGCGAAACCCACGAACGACCCGATGAACTTCGAATGGGAATAGGTGCCGTTCTCTATCTTCTGGGACGTGCCCGTCTTGCCGCCTACGTCATATCCCTCGACCCTCGCGAGCTGGCCCGTACCGTCCTCTACGACTCCGCTTAAAATGTCCCTCATCGTTGCCGATGTACCCTCCGACAATACCTGCCTCGACACCGTTACCGGGTATTCCTTGATCAGCTCGCCGTGCCTGTCCTGTATGTATTGTATCACCCTCGGCTTCATAAGCTTGCCGCCATTTGCAATGACAGACATCGCGCAGGCCATCTGCAGCGGAGAGACGGCGACCTCCTGCCCCATTGGTATCGCGTATATGGATGTCCCCGACCATTTCGACGGGGGCCGTATGAATCCCGGGATCTCGCCGGGGAGCTCTATCCCGGTGATGTCCCCGAACCCGAATTTCTTTATATATTCGTAAAGGTTATCCGCGCCGAGCTTGATCCCGACCTTCACGGTCCCGATGTTCGATGACTTCTCTATGACCTGCCTGAACGTCAGCCACCCGTGCGGCTTGTGGTCGTGCAG
>JBAYMW010000008.1:0-26286 GCA_041663405.1 Candidatus Omnitrophota bacterium
ATAAATGTGACGATACCGCATAAGCAGGCGGTGTTGAAACTGCTCGATTCCGTCTCGCCTGAAGCGAAGGGCATCGGCGCGGTGAATACCGTCGTCTTCAAGGCCGGGAAGGCGAGGGGCTTTAACACCGACGGCGAAGGGTTTATACGTTCTTTGAAGAGCGACCTGAAGTTCAACCCCAAGGGCAAGGCCGTCTTCCTGTTCGGGTGCGGCGGCGCGGCGCAGGCGATCGCTTTCGTGCTTGCAAGGGAGGGCGCGCGCTCCATCGCTTTCACGGATCTGGCCGAAGAGCGCGCGAAGGTATTGTCGTCGAAGATAGGAAAGGGTTTCCGGAAGTGCGCCGTAAAGCACGTACCTTTTTCGGCTGCGCGGATAGAAAGGGAGGTCCTCGGTTCGGACCTGCTGGTCAACACGACCCCCGTCGGGATGCACAAGGGCGACCCCTGCATAGTCAACCCGAAGGCCCTGCACAGGAAGCTCGCGGTATACGATATCGTATACAATCCGCCGGTGACGCCGCTTTCGAAAGAAGCTAAGAGGCGCGGGCTTAAGGCCGCCAACGGCCTCGGGATGCTGCTATACCAGGGCGTACTTTCATTCGAACTGTTTACGGGAAAGCATGCGCCGGTAGAGGTCATGCGCCGCGCGCTGAAAAAGGCGGTCAAATGCTTGCGATGATCATTTATGTTTTTATTTTCATGTTCGGGTCGATCGTAGGGAGTTTCCTGAACGTATGCATACACAGGCTGCCGCGCGGGGAGTCGATAGTATTTCCCGCTTCGCATTGCCCTACATGCAACAGGGCGCTGCCATGGTACCTGAACATCCCGTTCGCCAGCTATTTGATGCTGGGCGGCAGGTGCGCTTTCTGCAAGGGAAAGATAAAGTTCCGTTATTTTCTCGTTGAGGGGCTCACGGCTTTTGTCTTTACGGTACTGTTCTGGCGTTTCGGCTTCAGGCCGGAATATTTTATATATACCGCGCTATTCGCGGTGCTGATAATAATATCTTTTATCGACATCGAGCACTGGATAATCCCGGACGAGCTCAGCATCCCGGGCACGGCCCTGGGCCTGCTGGCGAGCTTCGCTTATCCGGCGCTGCAGGGCGAAGTATCGAGGTTTGCCGCGCTCAGGGAATCGTTCTTCGGGCTGGTCTTCGGGTTCGTATCGCTGTACCTGATCGGCCTGTTGGGCAGGGTCGTGTATAAGAAGGAAGCTATGGGCGGCGGCGACCTGATGCTGCTGATGCTGATAGGTTCTTTTCTCGGCCTGAAACTGACCGTGATCGCTTTTTTCGTCGCGCCGGTCTTCGGGTCGCTTGTTGGCGTGCCGAAACTTTTTATGAAGAAGCAGGATATCATACAGTACGGGCCGTTCCTGGCGATGGCCGCTTTTATGTGTGTTTTGTTCAGGGACGACATATTGGCATATTTTCCAGTATAGGAGGATAGAGGATGCTGAAATATCTTACGGCGGGTGAGTCACACGGGAAATTCCTCTTGGGAATACTCGAAGGGATGCCTTCGGGCCTCAAGGTGGACAAGGGGACGATAAACCTGGAGCTTAAGCGCAGGCAGTCGGGGTTCGGCAGGGGCGCGCGCATGGCGATAGAGCAGGACAGCGTGCAGATATTGTCGGGCCTGCGCAAGGGCGTCACTATAGGAAGCCCTCTCGCGCTCATAATAGAGAATAAGGATGCCTCAATAGAGATCCTGCCTTCGATCACCAGACCGCGTCCGGGGCATGCCGACCTGGCCGGGGCGCTCAAATACAATACCCACGACATACGCGATATACTCGAGAGGGCCAGCGCGCGTGAGACGGCGGTGCGCGTCGCTATAGGCGGGGTATGCAAGATGTTCATCGAGGAGTTCGGCATAAGGATCGCGAGCCATGTCCTGGAGATAGGCGGCGCGGCGGGCGGCAAGGCGATGCTCAAGAAGGTCGAAGACTGCGCGAGGAGCGGGGACACGCTCGGCGGTATCTGCGAGATATCGGCGGCAGGGGTCCCGGCCGGCCTAGGCAGCCACGTATCGCCGGACAGGAGGCTCGATGCGAGGATCGCGGGGGCCATGATGTCGATACAGGCGATAAAGGGCGTAGAGATAGGCCTCGGTTTCGCGGCAACACGCCTGCCCGGTTCTAAGGTGCATGACGAGATACTGTTCGAGAAGAAGGGCGGGTTCTCCCGCAGGACGAATAATGCCGGCGGGCTTGAAGGCGGCATGACCAATGGGGAGCCTGTAATAGTCAAGATAGCGATGAAACCGATAGCGACGCTCGGTAAACCGCTCGCGTCGGTAGACATAAAGACGAAGAAGAAAGTGACTGCGCAGGTCGAGAGGCATGACGTTTGCGCCGTATACGCCGCTTCGGTCGTCGGCGAGGCCGTGCTGGCTTTTGAGATAGCCAACGCGATGTCCGAGAAGTTCGGCGGGGACAGCATCTCCGAGACCAAGAGGAACTTCGACGGCTACATAAAGCAGGTGAAATCCTTTTAAATGAAAAACCTGATATTGGTAGGGTTTATGGGCACCGGCAAGACCGCCGTAGGCAGGGTGCTTGCCAAGCGCCTCGGGCTCAGGTTCGTCGATATGGACGACATCATAGAAGAGCGCGAGGGGATGAAGATATCCGAGATATTCGAGAAGAAGGGCGAGAAGTACTTCAGGCATTCCGAGGGAATGGTCGCCAGGGATATAGCCCTCCAGGCCGGGCTTGTCGTCGCGGCCGGCGGCGGCGCGGTCATAGACGAGGAGAATGTGAAGAACCTGAAATCAAACGGCATCATGTTCTGCCTTTTCGCGACTCCCGAGAGGATACTCCAGAGGACGAAGGGTTATACGCACAGGCCCCTGCTGAATGTCAGCGATCCGGGGGAGAAGATAAACGAGCTTATGGCGAAGCGCGCCGAATATTACGCGCGGGCCGATTACAGGATAGACACAAGCGACCTCTCGGTCAACGAAGTCGCGGACAAGATAACGGAGCATCTTAAGTGACGGATCTCGAGAAACTTCTCGTATTGAATTCCGTTCCCGGCGCCGGGTATGTCAGGATAAAGAACCTGATAGAGCGATTCGGGGATATCGAACTGGTGTTCAAGGCGACGAGGGCGCAGCTCGAAGAAGTGGATAAGATAGGCCCGAAGACGGCGGCCGCGATAACGGATTGCCGGAAAGAGGAGATACTGGAGCGCGAACTTAAACTTATGGCTCAGGCCGGGGCGAGGGCGGTGTCTTATCTGGACGATGATTACCCTGAGAACCTGAAACAGATATACGATCCGCCCGTGGTACTTTACGTGAAAGGGGACCTCGTTCCGGAGGATAAATTCTCCGTCGCGATAGTCGGCTCGCGCCGCGCCAGCGGCTACGGCCTGCGCACCGCCGAGAGGCTAGGAACGGAACTCGCGGCCCGCGGCATAACGGTCGTCTCGGGCATGGCGAGGGGCATCGACGCGGCCGGCCACAGGGGCGCGTTGAAGGCCGGAGGCAGGACGATCGCGGTGCTGGGAAGCGGACTTGCGAATATATATCCGCCCGAGCATATCAAGCTGGCAGACCAGATAACGGAGTCCGGCGGCGCGCTGATTTCAGAATTCCCGATGGGATGCGAACCCTATAAAGATAATTTTCCGAGGAGGAACAGGATAATCAGCGGGCTCTCGCTCGGGGTCATCGTGGTCGAGGCCGCAAAGGGGTCCGGCGCGCTGATAACGACCGATTTCGCGCTCGAGCAGGGCAGGGAGCTTTTTGCGGTGCCGGGCAATGCCGGCTCCTCTACATCCTCCGGGACGAATATGCTTATAAGGCAGGGCGCCAGGCTGGTCGAGTCGGCAGATGATGTCATCGAGGAACTGGGCGGCATGATAAAGGGGCATATGAAGTCCCGGAAGGAAGCGGCTGTAACGGGCGGCTCCCTGAACCCGGACCTGGACGGGCCGCAGAAAAAGATATTCGAATATCTCGGTGATACTCCGCTGTCGGTAGACGAGATAATAGGCGAGACCGAACTTCCTGCGCCGGAAGCGGCCGGGGCCCTCATGAGGCTGGAGATAAAAGGGCTGGTCAGGCGCCTTCCGGGGCAATCATACGTAAGGAAAGGCATATGATAAAGATATGCGTTAACGGAAAAGATATCCAGGCCGATGAAGGGCTTACCGTGGCCGCTTTGATCGCGCGGCTTAAAGCCGACGTGAAATATGCTGCGGTGGAGCTTAACCTCCAGATCCTCGACAGGACGTCATACGGCTCCGTTAAGCTTAAAGAGGGGGACAAGGTGGAGATCATCCTGCCCGTAGGCGGCGGCGCGGCCAACGCGCTTGTCATAGTGGAGTCGCCGGCGAAGGCAAAGACCATCGAGAAATTCCTCGGCAAAGGTTTCATGGTCCGTTCATCGATGGGCCATGTCATCGACCTGCCCATGAGGAAGATGGGAGTGGATATCGAGAATAATTTCCAGCCCAGTTACGTGATCATAGCGAAAAAGAAAAAACTCCTGAGCGAACTGAAGGCGGAAGCGAAGGACAAGGACACGATATATATAGCGACCGACCCTGACCGCGAAGGCGAGGCGATAGGATGGCACCTGGCGACGCATCTCGGAAAGAACAAGGAAGTGAAGAGGGTCGTATTCCACGAGATAACGAAGAAGGCGATACTCGAAGCGTTCGATAATCCGCTGGAGATAGATACAAAGCTCGTTAACGCGCAGCAGGCGCGGCGCATCATAGACAGGATAGTCGGATATTCGTTAAGCCCGCTGCTCTGGAAGAAGTTGACCCGCGGCCTCAGCGCCGGGCGCGTCCAGTCCATTGCGGTGAAACTGATCGTGGACAGGGAGCGCGAGATACAGGCGTTCGTCCCGCAGGAATATTGGGAGATAGAGGCTGAGTTAAAAAAACATAAGGACAAGAAGACCTTCTTTGCCCAGTTGGAAAGGATCGACGCCAATAAGGCCGAGGTAAAGGACAGGATATCCGCCGATACGATATTATCGGAACTGCAGGGCGCGAAATATAAGGTCAAAGACGTAAAGCAGGCCGAGAAGAAACTGAACCCGCAAGCTCCGTTCACGACCTCGAAGATGCAGCAGGAGTCGTTCAATAAGCTGCATTTCAGGGCAGGCAAGACGATGAAGATAGCCCAGCAGTTGTACGAGGGCATCGATATAGGCAAGGAAGGCACCGTCGGCCTCATCACGTACATGAGGACCGACTCGGTGAAGGTCGCGTTCTCCGCCATTGAAGAGGCGAGGTTCTATATAAAGGACAAATTCGGCGCGGAGTACCTCCCGCCGTCGGCCAACGAATATAAATCCAAGAAGGCCGCGCAGGAAGCGCATGAGGCGATAAGGCCTTCGTCGGTCGCGAGGGAGCCGGAGTCGATAAAAGAATTCCTCTCCCAGGACCAGTACAGGTTATATAAGCTGATATGGGCGAAGTTCGTGGCCAGCCAGATGAAGCCCGCGATAATGTCGGTGGTCTCGGTCGATATAGAAGCGATACCTTCGTCCGGCGGGGTGGGCAAATACCTTTTCAGGGCGTCAGGTTCGACGGTCGTCTTCCCGGGTTTTAAGGCCGCGTATGATATCGAGGAAGAAGGCGAAGATAAGGATAAAAAGAAAGCGTACCTCCCGAAGCTTGACGTTGGCGAAGCGCTGGACCTTATCAAGATAGACCCGACGCAGCATTTCACGAAACCGCCGCCAAGATATACCGACGCTTCGCTGGTCAAGGCGCTCGAGGAGGACGGCATAGGCCGCCCGTCGACTTACGCCCCGACCATCGAGACGGTGGTCGCGCGTTATTATGTGAGGCGCGAGGGTTCGGCCCTCTGGCCCACCGAGCTGGGCACGGTCGTGAATGACCTGCTGACCAAGAGCTTCCCGGTCATCATAGACGAGGAGTTCACCGCGAAGATGGAGGAGGAACTCGACGATATAGAAGAAGGCAAGGTCGAGTGGACGCAGGCATTGAAGGATTTTTACGGGCCGTTCTCGCAGTGGCTTTCGAAAGCCCAGGTAGAGATGAAAGAAGTAAAGAAGGACGTCGAGGAGCTCGACGAAGTGTGCGAGAAATGCGGCCGGAAGATGATAGTGAAGTGGGGCAGGCGCGGCAAGTTCAAGAGCTGTTCCGGTTTCCCTGAATGCAAGAACGCAAAGCCGATGGTGACCACCGGGTTGAAATGCCCCGAACCCGGCTGCGACGGCGAGCTCGTCGAACGCCGTTCGCGGCGCGGCGCGTTCTACGGGTGCTCGCGCTTCCCGACGTGCAGGCATGTGGAGAATAAACCTAAGACCGCCGAAGGCGGGCTATCCCCCGCAGGGGACAAGGAGCCCCAGCTTTGATAGACAGGTATATCGATAAATTCATAAGGTATCTTGAGATAGAACGGAATGCTTCTAAGTATACGCTCATAAATTATAAGGTCGACCTGAAGTCGCTGATGGAATTCCTCCGGGAAGAGCCGATCGATAAGGTAGACTACGTGGTGCTGCGCCGCTACCTCGCGCATGTAAAGGAACTCAACCTGTCCAAGGTATCGATAGCCCGCAAGATCGCGTCGATAAGGTCGTTCTTCAAATTCCTGTTCAGGGAGGGGATAATAAAGAACAACCCGACGTCGTCGCTTTCGACGCCAAAGCGCGACAAGCACTTGCCGAAGTTCCTGGACGAAAAGGATATAGTCCTGCTTCTCGAATCGCCGGGGAAAGATGACGAGGCGGGCCTGCGCGACGGCGCGATACTCGAGACGCTCTATTCGACCGGCATAAGGGTAAGCGAGCTTGTCGGGTTGAACGTGGAAACCGTGGACCAGATAGGCGGCGTCATAAAAGTATACGGCAAGGGCAAGAAGGAGAGGATCGTGCCGATAGGCGACAGGGCGCTGCAGTCGATAAGGGATTACATGAAGAAGCGCGGCGCCTCGAAAACTAAAGATCCCGGCGCGCTCTTCTTCAACAAGAACGGCGGAAGGCTGACCGACCGCTCGATAAGAAGGATAATAAATAAATATATACTCAAGACCAGCATACAACAGAAGATATCCCCGCACACCCTGCGCCACTCGTTCGCTACGCACCTGCTTGACCACGGGGCGGACCTCAGGAGCGTGCAGGAACTTCTGGGCCACGCGAACCTCTCTACCACCCAGATATATACGCATATAACTACCGAAAGGCTCAAGTCCGCGTATTTGAAGGCGCATCCGCGGGCCTGAGATATTAGCATGAAAATAATATACGACGCATTTTTTATGGCATTTTCCGTCCTCTATCTGCCTTATTTTATCGTAAAAGGCAAATGGCGCGGCTTCAGCCGCCAAAGGTTCGGTATATTCCCGGAAGAGCTCCTCGCGAGGATAAAGGGCCCGGGCACCATATGGATGCACGCGGTCTCGGTCGGCGAGGTCATCGCGAGCCTGCCGCTCTATGACGAGATCCGCAGGAACTATCCGTCCGCCAGGATCGTCGTTTCCACGGTCACCCCGACGGGGAACCACATAGCCCGCGAGAGGTTCAAGGGCGCCGCGGTGATATATCTTCCGCTCGACCTCAGTTTCATAACGGATAAAGTGGCCGGGATAATAAAACCTAATGTCCTTCTTATTGCCGAGACCGAGATATGGCCCAACCTGATATCCTCGGCGAATAAGAACGGAGCTAAGATAATCATCTTCAACGGCAGGCTGTCAAAATATTCGTTCAAGAACTACTCGGCCGTCAGGATGATGCTCAAGAAGGTATTGAGGAATATAGACCTCTTCCTTATGCAGTCGCAGGCGGATGCCGACAGGATCGTATACCTCGGAGCGCCGGAGGAGAGGGTCAGGGTCTCCGGCAACCTGAAATTTGACGCCGCCCTTTCCGGAGGAAAAGCCGACGAGAGGGAAAGCTTCAGGAATAAGCTCGGGCTTTCTCCGGATGAGAACCTCTTGATCGCGGGTTCCACGCATCCCGGAGAAGAAGAGATAATACTCAGGTGTTATAAGCAGCTGGCAAAGGAATGCCCGGGGCTGCGGCTCCTTATCGCGCCGAGGCATGCGGTGAGGTCTCCGGCTGTGGCGGGATGCGTGAAGGCGGCCGGCTTAAAGGCGAGATCGGTCTCAAAGTCGGACCACAGCCCTTCGAAGGGCGAAGAGGTCTATGTGCTTGACGTAATGGGTATACTCGCGAGGCTCTATTCGGCGGGCGACATGATATTCATGGGCGGCAGCCTGATAAAGAAGGGCGGACAGAACCCGCTCGAGGCGGCTTACTATTCCAAGGCAGTGCTCTTCGGCCCGCATATGCATAATTTCGAGGGGATAGCCGCGGCGCTCCTGTCCGAAAAAGCCGCGATGCGCGTCTCGGACGAAGAGGACCTCATAAGGAGCGTCAGGATGCTGCTGCACAATCCCGGCGGCCTGCGCGCGATGGGCGAGAGGGCGCGTTCGGTTCTGGAATCCAACGCGGGCGTGGCCGAGAAGGACCTGGAATTAATCGAACCGTTCCTGGGAAAAATATGAGCGACGGCATAAAAAAATATTTCTTATCACTGATGACCGATGATCCCGGGGCGCAGGGCCCGGTCGCGGGGGTCCTGAAATGGCTCTTTTACGGACTGTCATTCGTATATGGCTCGATCCTTGCGATCGCGAGGACAAGCGCGAAGCCCTACCGTCCCAAAGGATGCAAGGTGATCAGTGTCGGCAACATTACGCTCGGCGGGACGGGGAAGACCCCTCTCGTCGCGGCGATAGCGCGCAGGCTCAGGGACCGGGGCAGGAAGGTCGTCATCCTGACGCGCGGTTATATGGCTGACGGGAAGACCGGCCTCGCGGACGAAGCGGAGTTCTTCAGGAAGACGCTCGGAGGCATACCCGTGATCGTCGGGCGCGACAGGGCCGCTTCGGCGAAAGAGGCTGAGGCCAAATATTCGCCGGACGTATTGCTCCTTGATGACGGTTTCCAGCACTGGAACCTCGCGAGGGACCTGGATATAGTGACGATAGACGTAAATGATCCGTTCGGGAACGGCATGCTGATCCCGCGGGGCACGCTCAGGGAGCCCGTATCATCCCTTAAGAGGGCAGGAATAGCGGTCATTACGAAAGTGCTTCCCGATATGTCGAGCCTCGGAAAAGCGGAGGTTGTAAGGGCCGCGTTGAAAGATGCCAACCCGGGCATGGATATATTTAACGCGTCATACGAGCCGCGCCGCCTGCATGATGTCGCGGGAGGTTATGAGACGGATATCGGCAGCATTAACGGCAGGTCTGTTGCCCTGCTATGCGCGATCGGCGATCCCGGGTCATTCGAAGATACCGTGGTCTCTGCAGGGGCCTTCATAGGGGCCTCATACCATTTCATCGACCACCATATATTCACGGCTGCGGAGATCGAGGGCATAGTTAAGGAATGCAGGAGCAAGGGAATAGATACGATAGTGACGACCGAGAAGGACCTTCCGAGGATAAAGAACGCTAACGCCTCGTTGGTTTCGCCCGATACGGCGGGAGTAAGGATATTGGCGCTGTCGGTCGAGATAAAAATAGACAGGGAGGAGCAACTGTTTGACAGACTGGATACTGTATTTAATAGTAAGGCTTGAGGCCTTCACCTTCCGGCTTTTACCGTTAAGGTTCTCGCTCTGGACCGCGAGGACTTTCGGCAGCATCATCTACTATACGATGGGCCGCCGCAAGACGGTCGCCTACGCGAACCTGCGCGCCGCGTTCAGGGGTAAATATACCCCCGCGCAGCTCGACAATATAATAAAAAGCGTATACAGGAATATCGCGCAGTCATACATGGAACTTCTGAAGTTCCCGCAGATAGACGATAATTATATCCGGAAATATATAAAGATCGAGGGTCGCGATAAGATAAAGAAGGCGGTCGACGCCTTCGGGGGCACCGGCGTGATATTCCTTACCGCGCATTTCGGGAACTGGGAGCTCAGCTCGCTGATAGGTTCGGACGCCGGCTATAAGATGAACGTGCTCGCGCGCTGGCAGAAGATGGAAAAGCTCAACGGTTACCTGAATAAGATGCGCGGCTCCAAAGGCGCCAACGTGATATTTAAGCAGAACGCGGTCGAGGAGATACTCGACTCGCTGAACAGGAAGGAAGCCGTAGGCATCCTATCCGACCAGGACGGCGGCAGGAAGGGCGAACTCGTCGAGTTCCTTGGCCGCAGGGCCTCTACCCCGAAGGGCGTCGCGCATTTCTCGCTCAGGACGCACGCGCCGATATTCCCGGTGCTCATAGTCAGGGAACACGGGCCTTACCATAGGATAGTCGTCGAGGATGATATATCGGTGATGAGGTCGGACAGCCTTGAAAAGGACGTACACGAGATATTGCAGAGGTTCGCGGATGTCCTCGCAAAATATGTCACGAAGTATCCCGGGCAGTGGCTCTGGCTGCACAAGCGCTGGAAGTCCACCCCTACAAAATACGCGCTTGTCCTGAACGACGGCAAAGCGGGGCATTACAAGCAATCGCTTGCGCTCTCCCGCCTGATAAGGAAGATGCGCGCCGGGAAGGGTTTTTCCGCGGATGATACGCTTATCGAGACCGCCGAAGTGAAGTTCAGGAGCGAAGCGGCAAGGGTCATTTTTGATCTCGGGTCAAAAATGGGCCTCGGCATACACGCGCTCTCGGGGTGTTTCGAGAAGGAGAGCTACGAAGCCCTGAGGTCCGCATATGCCGATTATGTGGTGTCATGCGGCGCGTCGCTCGCCGGCGTTAACCTTTCGCTGAAGAAAGAGCTGGGCGCGAAGTCCCTGGTCATAATGAAGCCGAATATATTCGCCATAAAAGATTTCGATATCGCGGTCATTCCCGTCCATGACATGGTGAAGCCGGCGAAGAACACCGTCTTCACACAGGGCACGGTCACCGACCTCGACGCGGGAACATTGCGCGGGTACGCGGATAAGCTTAACGAAAGAGTGAAGATAAAGAAGGACAAGGTGATCGGCGTGCTCATAGGAGGCGACTCAAGGGAACATATCCTGGAGAAGGAACTCGCGGTCTCCGTAATGGACGAGGTCCTGCGCGCTGCGGAGGACCTTGACGCTGAAGTGCTGGTGACCACCTCGCGCAGGACGCAGAGGGCGGTTGAATTCGCGCTTAAGGAGCGTTACGGCAAGGCGGACAGGATAAGGATGCTGTTGATCGCGAACGACGGGAATTTCGAGGGCGCCATAGAGGGCATCCTCGGGCTCTCGGACCTGCTTGTCGTCTCCGGCGAATCCGTAGCCATGCTGACGGAGGCGATAAGCTCCGATAAGCCGGTCATAGCCTTCATGCCCCGCAGGATCAAGCCCGGTCCCGCGACAAAACTCGAAAGGTCCGTCGGCAACCTCGAAAAGGAGAACCTTATTAAGGTTTCGGTGCCGCCGGCGCTCAGGGAAGATATCGTCCATTATATGGGCCACAAGCAGGCCGGGATCCAGGGCGCAGACCTGGAAGCGATCCGCGCCGTCCTCGGGAAAATAATATGAAGATAGTCCAGATATTGCCGCGGCTGGAGACCGGAGGGGTAGAGACCGGCGTCATCGACCTTTCGCAGAGGCTCGTGAAGCTCGGGCATAACGCGGTCGTGATCTCGAACGGCGGCGAACTCGTGGAACAGCTTGACGCGGCCGGCATAAAACATTATGAGCTGCCCGTGCACAGCAAGAACCCGCTCACGATGCTTCGCATGATACCGGCGGTCAGGAAGATACTCCGCTCGGAAAAGGCCGATATCCTCCACGCGCGGAGCCGTGTGCCCGCCATGATAGGATATTATGCGGCGCGCGGCGCCGGGGTCATATTCATAACGACCTGCCACGGTTACTATTCCAGGAAACCTTTCAGTAAGGTGATGGGCTGGGGCAAGTACGTCATCGCGATAAGCCAGGTTATCGCGAAGCATATGATGGATTCATTCAAGGTGCCGTTCCGGCGCATAAAGCTCATATACCGGGGCGTCAATCTCGAGCAGTTCAAATACAAGGAACCGGACGAGTCGGTAAAAAGCGCCTACACGATAGGTATTGTCGGAAGGCTTACGCCGCTTAAAGGGCACAAATATTTTTTAAGGGCCGTTGCCAAGGTCCTGAAGTATTTCCCGGGGATAAAGGTCCTCGTAGTGGGCGACGCGCCGCCCGGGAAGGAAAAGTACAGGCAGGAACTCGAGGATACGGCCCGGAGGCTCGGCCTCTCGAGGAATACCGAGTTCCTCGGCAGGAGGAGCGATATACCGGATATCTTGGCGGGGCTTGACGCGCTGGTGCTTGCCACTATCGTTCCCGAGGGATTCGGCAGGGTGATAATCGAAGCGTTCGCGTCAGGGGTCCCGGTCGTCGCCACGAGCGTCGGCGGAGTGACGGAGATAATCCGCGACGGCGAGAACGGGCTGCTTGTTCCGCCGGAAGACCCCCAGGCCATGAGCGAAGCGATAGTCAGGATCCTGAAGGACAGGGCGCTCGCGAAGGATATCGTACGCAACGCGAGGAAAGACGCCGAGCAGAAGTTCAACCTCGACAGGATGATAACCGAGACCGTAAGGGTCTATGAGGAAGCGCTCGAGGTCAAGAGGATACTCGTGATAAAGATAAGCGCGGTCGGCGACTGCGTGCTCGCGACGCCGTCATTGCGCGCGATAAGGCAGAAGAACCCGAAGGCCTATATCGCGCTGCTCACCGGAAGGTTGGAGAGCCAGGTGCTTAAGGGCTGCCCTTACGTTGACGAGGTCATAATATACGACAGGGACGGCCGCGACAGGGGCTGGCTGAGGTTCCTCGAGCTTTCCGCCGAGATCAGGCGCTATTGTTTTGAGGAAGTAGTGGATTTCCAAAATAATTCCAAGAGCCATATGTTCGCTTTTATGAGCACGGCCGCAAAGAGATACGGTTATATGAAGGGCTGGCACGGTCTCCTGCTCAACAGGGCGGTCAGGGATAACAATCGCCCGGTACCTCCCGTGGACCACCAATTCAGGGTCCTCTCGCTGATGGGTATCGAAGGGGCATCTAAAGATCTTGAGCTGTGGCCTTCGTCCGCGGATGAGGATGCGGCCAGGAGGATGTTGGAAGCCGATTGGGTGGGCGACCACCAGGCGCTTGTGGGGATCAACCCGGGAGCGAGCCCGCGATGGGCGACAAAAAGATGGCCCGCCGAGAATTTCGCGAAACTGTGCGACCTTTTGGCCGAAAGGGAGATAAGGCCGGTCATCATCGGCACGAAAGATGATTCGGCAACCGCCGAAAATATAATATCCATGACCAAGTCAAAACCGGTCAACCTTACGGGCAAGACGACGATAACGGAACTCGCGGCGCTCATGAAGAGGCTGAAATGCCTTGTCACGAGCGACAGCGCGCCGATGCATGTCGCGGCCGCGATGAAGACGCCTTTCGTCGCGTTATTCGGGCCGACCGACCCGGAGAAGCACCTTCCGCCGTCGCAGGATTACGCGGTGGTCCGCAGGGACCTCGGATGCGCGCCGTGCTATAAACCGGTATGTTCGGATATCAGGTGCATGAGGGAGATAGCGGTGGAAGACGTTATGAAGGCGATCGAAGGATGCATTCGATAAAATGAACATACTTATAATTACAACACATATGAGGATGGGAGGCGTGGGGGTATATACCGTCACGCTCGCGAACCGCCTGCAAAAAGCGGGTAACCGCGTATTTGTCGCTTCCGCCGGGGGCGGCCTCGAGGAAGAACTTTTCCATGGCGTTGGGACGATAACGGTGTCCCTCGATACAAAGTCCGTATTGAGCCCGAAAGTTTTTGTTGCCGCCCTGAAATTAAGGGGTGTGGTAAAAAAAGAAAAAATAGATATCATTCATGCCCAGACCAGGGTTTCGCAGGCTGCGGCGCACCTGTTATCCGCGATAACTGGCGTTCCGTATGTGGCGACCTGGCACGGTTTCTTCCGCGCGCACTTCTTGCGCAGGTCGTTCCCGTTCTGGGGAAGCAGGACGATAGCGATAAGCAAGCCCGTGTATGACAATCTGAGGGATGTATTCCGCAGGAAGGAAAGCGGCCTGAGGCTTGTGTTGAACGGCGTCGAGACTGACAGGTTCAGCAGGGAGTATACGCCGGAAGAGAAGAAAGAGATAAGGAAAAAATACGGCTTAGGAGACGGCATGGGCTGCGGCCCTATTATAGGAATAATATCCAGGCTTTCCGCGGAGAAGGGCCACGCGATGCTCATAGACGCTTTCAGGAAGGTATCGGGCAGGTTCCCCGGAGCGCAGCTGCTGATCATCGGGGAGGGCAGGCTTGAGGCCGAACTTAAGAATAGGGCCGAAGGCCACGGGCTAGGAAGCTCGGTCCGCTTCTTCGGAAACACCTTAAACGCGGGCGAATTTCTTGCTATAATGGACGTGTTCGCGAGGCCGGGATTGCAGGAAGGCTTCGGCCTGGCTGTCGTTGAGGCGATGCTGTCGGGTGTGCCCGTGGTGTCGACAGGTGTCGGCGGGTTCAGGGAGATGCTCAATGACGGGGAGCTCGGTGTCCTTATCGAGCCGTGTGACCCGGATAATATTGCTGCGGCAATATGCCGCGTGCTGGATGATGAAGGATTAGCGCAGCGCATAAAGACCGCGGCGAAGCTGTATGCCGCGTCAAATTTCTCGGCCGAACGCATGGCGGAAGAGACGCTCGAAGTATACAGGGAGGCGCTGGATGGGGCCGGCAAGAAATAAGGGTCCGCGTTTTTCTGTCCTCCTGATAGTTTTGGCGGCGCTGTCGTTGGCCGCATTAGGCACGAAGCTTTTTTTGGACGCGAAATACTATCCGCCGGTGCTGATGTACCATAACATCGAGGACCTTCCGGCGGGGACGCCGTTGTGCGTGACGGGGCCTCAGTTCAGGGCGCAGATGAAGTTCCTGAGGGACCATAAATATAACATAGTGTCGCTGGATGAGCTTGCGGATATCATGGATAGCGGAAAGCCCATGCCGCATAATATAGCTGCGGTGACCTTTGATGACGGCAACGCGAATAATTACCTGAACGCTTTTCCCGTGTTGAAAGAGTTCGGGATACCGGCGACGGTCTTCATGGTGTCGGATTATATAGGGCGGGGCGGGTACCTGACGGTATCCCAGATGCGGAAGATGTCGGATGCGGGAATAGATTTCGGCAGCCATACGAGGTCGCATCGCAACCTTAAGGATGCTTCAATGCAGGATACGGAGCGGGAACTGCTGCATTCCAAAAAAATAATAGAAGAAGTGACGGGTAAGAAGGTGACCGCGTTCTGTTATCCGTCCGGCCAGCAGGGCGGATGCTGCCGGGATGTCCTTAAGCAGGCCGGGTACAGGACCGCTTTCCTGACCATGCCGAGGGACGGTTCGATAAAGCTTGACCCGTACGCGCTAAAGCGGATAAACATGGAGACCGGCAGGATCGCGGGCAGCCTGCTTGAGTTCAGGATCAAGATGTCGGGATATTATACATGGCTAAAGGCTAAGAGATGGAAAAAGAAATAACAAAAAAGATCCTGGTCGTCAACGTGAACTGGATAGGGGACGTGCTCTTCTCCACTCCGGCGATACGCGCGCTGCGCAAGCATTACCCGGGCGCGTACATTGCCTGCATGGTCGTCCCGCGGTGCAGGGAAGTGCTTGAGCTGAACCCGAATATCAATGAGCTGATAATATACGATGAAAAAGGGGAATACGGGGGCCTGACCGGGAAGATGAAGCTGATATCCGCGCTGAAGGCGCGCTCCTTCGATACGGTATATCTCTTCCACAGGTCGCTTACCCGCACGTTGATGGTCGCGCTCTCCGGCATAAAGGAGAGGATAGGCATCGATAACCCGAAGAGGGGGTTCCTCCTGACTAAGAGGATCGATCCCCAGCCGTCGGATATCCATAAGGTCGAGCAGTTCCTTAATATCGTGAAGGCGACCGGCGTCCCGGATGACGGCAAGGACATGGAAGTCCGCCTGAGCAAGAGCGATGAGGTTTTCGCCAAGTCATTCCTGAATTCGCAGGGTATCGGGGAAGGCGCGCCCTTCGTCATACTTAACCCGGGCGGAAACTGGGACCTTAAACGCTGGCCCGCGGAGAATTTCGCAGGGCTCGGTGATAGATTGCAGAAGAAATACGGCATGCCGGTGATATTGACGGGCGCCGGAAAGGACGTGGGCCTGGCGGAGAAGATAGCCGGCATGATGGATAAGAAGCCGGTCATCGCCGCGGGCACGACCTCCCTGAGGCAGCTTGCAGCCATAATGAAACGCGCCGCGCTCGTCGTGTCGAATGATTCGGGGCCGATGCATATCGCAGTAAGCCAGGGAGTGAAGACTATCGCGATATTCGGGCCGACCGACCCGAAGCTGACCGGCCCGTATGGCGGCGGTGTATATACAGTACTGCAGAAGAGCACGGGTAAGCCCGGATGCAAGATACCTTGCTACAACCTGCGCTGTGAGGAAGCCCTTTGCATGAAAGCGGTATCGGTTGATGAAGTCGCGCGCGAAGCGGAAAGGCTCCTCAAATGAAAGATGTGAAAAAAATCCTGGTTGTGACCCTGAGCAATATCGGGGACGCGGTACTGACGCTGCCGGTCATCGGCGCGCTTCGCGAGGCCTTCGGCGGCGCGGCGATAGACGTCGTGGTCGGCCCCCGCGCCATGGAGATCTTCGGCTCGGACCCGAGAATGAACAAGATATACGTATATGATAAGGCGGCATCGGCCGTTGGGAAGATCAAGTTAATGCTGGAACTCAGGAAGAACCGCTATGACCTTCTTGTGGACCTGCGCAACAGCATGTTCGGGTTATTCGTCGGGGCAGGGTCCTGCACAGGGCCCGCGAAGGCATTGCCGGGCGCCGTGCGGCATAAATCCGAGGAGCACCTTGACAGGATAAGGGGCCTCGGGATAGAGGCGGAATACAGGCCTTTCCCCGTCTGGATAGAGAAGTCCGACGAGCAGAAGGCGATGATACTTCTCAGGGACAAGGGCATAGCAGATACGGACGGGATAATATGCGTGAGCCCGGGCGCGAAGAGCCATATTAAGAGATGGAGCGAGGGAGGATTCGCGAAAGCATGCGACATGCTTGCCGCGGCATACAAGATGAAGGTCGTATTTGTGGGCGACGCTTCCGAGAAGGAAATATGCCAGAGGACAATAAATATGATGCGCAGTTACTCGGTCTCGGTCGCCGGTTCGACGAACCTGCGCGAGCTCGCGTGGATGATCAAGCGCTCCGCGCTGCTGATAACCAACGACAGCGCGCCGCTGCATATAGCCGGTTCCGTCGGGACGCCGGTCGTGGCGATATTCGGCCCGACCGACCCGAAAAGATACGGCCCAAGGGAGGGCGCGGGGATCGCGCTGTGCAAGAAACTGCACTGTTCGCCGTGTGAGGCGGCCGTGTGCAAGTATAACCTCGAATGCATGAAGGCGGTCACGGCCGAAGAGGTATTCGATACGGCAAAAAAGGTGCTCGATGGCAGAACAGAAAAGAAAATATAGGATCCTGATAATCAGGACAGACAGGATAGGCGACGTCCTGCTTTCGACCCCGGCGGTCAAGGCGGTCAGGGACGCCTACCCGAACGCCCATATCGCGATGATGGTCAGGCCTTATGTCGAGGATGTCGTTGACGGGAACCCTTATCTCGACGAGGTCATACTATATGACAAAGATAATAATGAGAAGGGCCTCATTGGCAGCCTGAAGTTCATCGCGGGATTGCGCGGAAAGAAGTTCGACCTGGCGATAGTCCTTCATCCCACCATACGGTCGAATATGATACCTTTCCTGGCCGGCATACCGGAGCGCGTCGGATACGACAAAAAATGGGGATTCCTGCTGACGAAGCGGCTGAAGGATACCAAACATTACGGCGAGAAGCACGAGATAGATTATAATTTCGATGTGCTGCGTTCCGTCGGGATAACCGCGGGCGACAGGACGCTCTACATGCCCATAAAGCCGGAGTACGAGAGGGTGATCGCGCGCTTCATGGACCTGGCTGATCTCGGGAACAAGGATGTCATCGTGGCGGTAAGCCCGGGCGCGAGCTGCCCGTCAAAACGCTGGCCGGCTTACAGGTTCGGCCGCGTGGCCGATGAGCTCATCGGAAGGCATAACGTGAAGATAGTCATAATCGGCGGCCCGGCTGACGTTAAGACGGTCGGCGATATGAAAACGGGCATGCTGCACAGCCCGATAGTCCTTTCCGAGCAGCATTCCCTCGGCGAGGTCGCGGCCCTGCTCAGAAGATGCAAACTGCTCATTTCGAATGATTCGGGGCCCGTGCATATAGCTGTAGCGGCCGGGACGCCCGTGATATCCATATTCGGCAGGACTGACCCCGGCCTTTCTCCGCAGAGGTGGGGGCCGATAGGGCCGCGCGATATCGTCATTCACAAGGATGTCGGCTGCAAGGAGTGCCTTGCGCACAACTGCAAGCTGGGTTTCAAGTGCCTGGAAGCCGTCAGCGTCGAAGATGTCCTTTTGGCGGCCGAAGGACTTTTAGGTAAAAATTGACATAAACCGTTAATAGTGGTAAACTTTTGGAAAAGAAGGCAAGGTAAATTATGAAATTTTTAGTCACCGGAGCGGCAGGCCTCATTGGCTCCAACCTCGCGCTAGAACTCCAGAAGCACGGCAAGACCATCGCGTTAGACGACCTATCGGCAGGGAAGAAGGACAACCTCTCGCGCTTTAAAGGCGCCGCGGTCATCGCCGATATCCGCAAAGTCGATTACTCGAAATTCCTCGACAGGTGCGACGCGATATTCCACCAGGCAGCCATATCCGACACGACCGTCATGGACAGGAACCTGATGCTGTCGGTCAACGTCGAGGCTTTCAAGAGGCTGCTGATATACTCGAAATCGATTGGATGCAAAAAGATAATATACGCTTCAAGCGCCGCGACCTACGGGAAGGGCAAGGTCCCCATGAAGGAGACCGACAGGCCGGTTCCCGCCAATATATACGGCGAGAGCAAGGTCCGTATGGAACAGGCCGCTAAGGCGTTCGTGAAAGAGAACCCGGATTTTTCCGTCGTGGGCCTGCGGTATTTCAACGTTTACGGCCCCGGCGAGGTGCATAAGAAGAAGTCGGCCAGCATGATATACCAGCTGTACCTTCAGATGGCCGCGGGAAAGGACCCGAGGGTCTTCAAATGGGGCGAGCAATACCGCGATTTCATTTACGTCAAGGATGTCGTTGCCGCGAACCTTAAGGCGATGGCCTACAAGGGAAGCGGGGTCTTCAATGTCGGCACCGGCACCCCGGCCACTTTCAATGAGGTCATTGGAGCCCTGAACAAAGCCCTGAAGAAGGACCTCACGCCGGAATATTTCGACAACCCGTATGGTTTCTACCAGGACAGGACGCATGCCGACATGGCATTGTCTTCGGCAATCCTCAAATTCAAGGCGAAATACGATATAGACAAGGGCATAAAAGATTACGTATCGATACTGAAAAAACAGAAAAGGCGTTAATATGCTGAAATCAGGCGATCTCGCGCGGTTCAACGGTACGATCTCGAAGTTCAGCGGCGCAAAAGTCCTCGTCGTGGGCGATCTTATCCTGGATGAGTTCATCTGGGGCGACTCCTCGAGGATCTCCCCTGAGGCGCCGGTCCCGGTAGTCCTTGTAGGCAGGGAATCTATGATGCCGGGCGGCGCGGCTAACGTCGCGAGCAATATAAGCGCGATAGGCGCCAAGGCTTACCTCGCCGGCGTAATAGGGCGGGACGCGCACGGCCGCCAGCTCGAGACGATATTGAAGGATAAAGGCGTCGACCTGGAAGGCGTCATATCCGACCCCGAGAGGCCGACTACGCTGAAGACGAGGGTGGTCGCGCGCCACCAGCAGGTCGTAAGGATAGACCGCGAGAGCGCGAAGCCGTTAGGAGAATCGCTGAACAGGGAATTGATAGATTTCATCAAGTCGAAGATAACCGAGGTCGACGGGATCATAATAGAGGATTACGGCAAAGGCGTGATAACTCCGGGCCTGCTCAAGGAGATAATCCCCCTTGCGAAGAAACACAGGAAGGTCATAACCGTCGACCCGAAGGAAGAGCATATTTCCTATTACAGGGGAGTGACCGCCATCACCCCGAACCGCAAGGAAGCGGAGGCTATGGGCGGCATAAAGGCGAAGGATGATCTTTCACTGGACAAGCTCGGAAGATCACTGATGGAAAAGCTGAAACTTCAGGCGGCGCTCATTACGTTAGGCGAGAACGGCATGAGGGTCTTCGAACGCGGCGGGAAGATAACCCAGATACCTACGGTCGCCCAGGAAGTATTCGATGTATCGGGCGCCGGCGATACGGTCATAGCCACTTTTACGACGGCTTTGTGCGCGGGCGCGAAGATGATAGAGGCGGCGCATATCTCGAATTTTGCGGGCGGCATAGTGGTCGGGAAGGTCGGCGTCGCGGCCACGTCCCAGGCCGAACTAAAGGCCCGTATCAAGGACCATCACTGGCAGCCATGAAACGCGGAGGCGTTTGAATGGACGCGATCGGCGTCATCCCTGCAAGATACGGTTCCACAAGGTTTGAGGGCAAAGTCCTCGCGGACCTGCTCGGCAAGCCCGTCATTCAGCATGTATGGGAGAACGCTATGAGGGCCTCAACGCTCGACGACCTGGTCGTGGCGACGGACGACGTGCGCATCCTCGAAGCCGTTCGGGCGTTCGGCGGGAAAGCGGTAATGACCGCGAAGGAGCACCGGACCGGGACCGACAGGCTGAGGGAGGTCGCGAACCCGATCGACGCGAAAGTCGTGGTGAATATACAGGCCGACGAGCCGCTGCTCCACCCTTCAATGATAGACGATGTCGTTACGCCGCTGCTCCACAACAGGGAGCTTACGATAACGACGCTTAAGAAGAAGATAACCGACCCTGAAGACCTGCGCAATCCCAACGTCGTAAAAGTGGTCACCGATAAGAACGGGTACGCGCTTTATTTCTCGCGTTCCGCCATACCTTTCCCGCGTTTTCACGAAAATGTCGTTTTCTACAAGCATATAGGGCTTTACGCTTTCACCAAGGATTTCCTTTTCACGTTCACGACCCTCCCGACCTCGGCGCTGGAAGGGGCGGAGGGGCTCGAACAGCTGCGCGTGCTCGAGAACGGCTACAGGATAAAGGTCGTCGAGACGCAATTCGACACGATAGGCATCGATACCCCTGAAGACCTCGAGCGCGCGAGGGAAGCCCTGGCATCGAGAAATATATAATGACGGGAGGAGCTGAAAAGTGGCAAAGACCGTATCGATCGGAAAGATAAAGATAGGCGGGAACAACCCTCTGGTCCTGATAGCCGGGCCGTGCGTCATTGAGAGCAAGGCGTCCGCTATCCGCCATGCGCGCGCGATAAAGGCCGTTGCGGACAGGCTCGACGTCCCCTGCGTTTTTAAATCGAGTTACGATAAGGCGAACAGGACCTCCGTAAGGTCTTTCCGCGGGCCCGGGCTCAAGGAAGGACTCAAGATACTCAAGGCGGTAAAAGAGGCCACGGGGCTTCCGGTGCTCAGCGATGTGCACTGCAAGGAGGAGCTCGACGCGGCCGCAAAAGTGCTCGATGTGATACAGGTGCCGGCATTCCTTTCGAGGCAGACGGATTTCATTATAGCCGCGGCCAGGACAGGAAAGGTCGTCAATATAAAGAAGGGCCAGTTCATGGCCCCGTGGGACGTGAAATTCGCTATTGAGAAAGCGGAATCGGCCGGGAACAAGTCTATAATAGTGACCGAGCGCGGCGTCAGCTTCGGGTATAATAACCTCGTGAGCGATATGAGGTCCCTGGCCATACTCGGCGAGCTGGGATACCCCGTGGTATTTGATGCGACGCATTCGGTGCAGCTGCCCGGCGGGATGGGCCAGGCTTCCGGAGGCGAGAAGAAGTTCATACCGATACTGGCAAGGTCGGCAGTCGCCGCGGGATGCGACGGATTGTTCCTCGAGGTCCATGAGGACCCGAGATGCGCGCTCTGCGACGGGCCGAACTCCGTGGAATTGAAGGACCTCGAAGAGCTGCTCATTACCGTAAAGCAGATACACGATATAGTGAAGGATATCAGCGATAAGGGGATCCGGAAATGATAAAGCGGGCAAGGGAAGTCCTCAGGATAGAAGCGGCCGCAATATCGTCGCTTATCGGGAGGATAGATAAAAATTTCGAAAAGGCCGTAAGGATAATACTTACCTGCAGGGGCAAGGCGGTCGTCACCGGAATGGGCAAGCCCGGCTTCATCGGAGCGAAGATATCGGCGACCTTCTCATCTACCGGCACGCCGAGCCTCTACCTGCATCCGGCGGACGCGATACACGGCGACCTCGGAAGGGTCACGAAGGACGACGTCGTGCTTGCGATATCGAACTCCGGAGAGACCGAGGAGATAATAAGGCTGCTGCCTACGATAAAGAAGATCGGCGCCAGGATCATCGCGATGACGGGCAATAAAAAGTCGACGCTTGCCAGGTACAGCGATGTGACGCTTGACGTTGCCGTCAGCAAAGAGGCATGTCCTTTGAACCTCGCCCCGACCGCGTCCACTACAGCGATGCTGGCCATGGGCGACGCGCTGGCCATCGCGCTGCTGGACCGGAGGGGATTCAGGGAAGAGGATTTCGCGTTCTACCATCCGGGCGGTTCCCTCGGTAAGAGGCTCGTGCTCAAGGTCGAAGATATTATGAGGAAGGGCAAGGCGAGCCCTGTTGTAAAGGAAGACCTTAAGATAAAAGACGTGTTGCTTAGGATAACGGAAGCGCGCGCCGGCTCGGCAAGCGTGGTCAACGGCAGGGGCGTACTTACGGGCATATTCACTGACGGCGACCTTCGAAGGCACCTCGCTACCGACCCGCTGCTTTCATCGAAACCGGTTAAGCAGGTAATGACGAAAAATCCCGTGACCATATCGAAAGACCTCCTCGCCGCGGATGCGTTCCGCATATTGCGCGAGAGGAAGATCGACGAGATACCTGTCGTGGACATGTCTAAGAAGCCCATAGGGCTCGTCGATGTCCAGGACCTGCTTAAGGCGGGGCTCGTATAGCCCATGGATATCTCCGGCAGGGCGAAGAAGATCAAGCTGCTGATCCTCGACGTTGACGGCGTCATGACCGACGGCAGGGTATACTACGACGACTTCGGCGACGAGCTAAAGGCGTTCGATATCCAGGACGGTTACGGCCTCACGATGTGGTGGAAGGCGGGGCTGAAGTCCGCCATTATCACCGCGAAGAAATCGCGCATAGTGTCGCGCCGCGCGAAAGTGTGCCACATAGAGAAAGCCTTTATGGGCGCCCTCGATAAGGGCGCCGTATACGAAAAAGCGCTCAAGATATTCAGGGTGGCCGATGAAGAGGTGTGTTTCGTCGGTGACGACCTGATAGATATGCCCGTTATGAAACGCGCAGGACTGGCTGTAGCCGTCCCTTACAGCCGCCCGGAACTCAAATCCATTGCCCACTATACAGCCCTTGCTGAAGGCGGCCGCGGAGCGATAAGGGAACTCATCGAGATCATCCTCAAAGCCCAGTCAAAATGGCAGTGTTGACAAAAAAAATCTCCTAACGTATACTAAGGTTCAACAAAAGGAGGACCGATGCCGAAAAGAGAGAAGAAATCTCTCGGTGAAGCGCTCGTTGAGCTCGGCCTCATAGATCCCGCAAAGCTGAAGAAGGCCCAGGGAGAGGTTGACAGGACGAAAGAGCCTCTCCGGCGCGTGCTCGTGAGGCTCGGTATGGTTGACGAAGACGCCATCCTGTCTTTTTTTGAAGAGCAGATGGGCATCCCGCGCGTCGATTTCTCCAATTACATCATAGATCCCAAGGTCGTGGAACTCCTCCCTGAAAATTTCTGCAGGAAGAACTCGGTACTCCCGCTGTTCAAGATAGGCGATACGCTTACGATAGCCATGATAGACCCGATGGACGTCTTCGCCATTGACGAGGTCCGCGCGAGGACAAAATGCGAGGTCGAGCCGGTCGTCGTTCCCGAGAAGGACCTGCAGCGCGTCTTTGACCAATATTACGGCGCCAAGGGGACGATGGACGACATAGTGAAGTCCATCGATAAGGATAAACTTGCCGCCAAGGAGGGCACGGAGACGGAGATCAAGGCGCTTGAAGGGCTTGTCGACGAAGCGCCGGTAGTCAGGCTCGTCAACCTCGTAGTGATGGAAGCGCTGAAGGCGGGGGCTTCCGATATCCATATCGAGCCGGAAGAGGACAGGCTGATAACGAGGTACAGGGTGGACGGTGTTTTGCATGAGGTAGTCTCCCCGCCAAAGAACCTGCAGGCGGCTGTAATATCGCGAATAAAGATACTTTCCGGGATGAACATCGCAGAACGGAGGATACCGCAGGACGGCAGGTTCCAGCTGAAGATAGAGAATCGCCAGATAGACTGCAGGGTCTCCACGATACCGACCGTATACGGAGAGAACGTCGTGATAAGGCTGCTCGACCTCAACAGCGTCCTGCTGGGCCTGAGCGAGCTCGGGTTCTCGAAGGACGACCTCACGGTATACGAAAAACTTATACATAAGCCTTATGGCATCATTCTCGTGACCGGGCCGACAGGCTCGGGAAAGACGACCACGCTCTACTCTTCGTTGAGCACGATAAATTCCCCCGAAAAAAATATCGTCACTATAGAGGACCCGATAGAATACAGGCTGCATATGGTCCGCCAGATGCAGATAAACCCGAAGGCCGGCCTTACTTTCGCGAGCGGCCTGCGCTCGATACTGCGCCAGGACCCCGATATCGTGATGGTCGGCGAGATCCGCGACCTCGATACCGCGGAGGTCGCGATACAGGCGGCGCTGACGGGCCACCTGGTCCTGAGCACGCTGCATACCAACGACGCGCCGGGCGCGATAACGCGCCTTACGGACATGGGCCTGGAGCCCTTCCTCATATCCTCCTCGATATCGGGCGTGATCGCCCAGAGGCTTGTGCGGATCATATGCAAGGAATGCAAACAGGCCTATAAACCTTCCGACAGCGTCCTGGAAGAGGTCGGTATGATCTCATATAAGGAAAGCGTGAAATTTTACCGCGGCAAGGGCTGTGACAAGTGCATGCAGACCGGATACAGGGGCAGGATAGGCATATTCGAGCTTATGGTGCCAAGCGACGAGATACGCGCGCTGGCGGTCTCCAAGGCCTCCACGACAGATATAAGGAAGGCCGCGCTGAGGTCGGGCATGAAGACGATGCAGGCGGACGGGCTCGAAAAGGTCAAATCCGGCATGACCACGCTTGAAGAGGTCATGCGCGTGACCCAGCAGGAAGAGTAAGCGATGCCGAATTTCCGTTATAAGGCGAGGGACCAGGCGGGCAAGCTGGTAGAGGGGGCGATGGAATCTGCCTCCGAGCACGAACTGGCCGATAAACTGCGGAAGATGGGATATGTGGTCACCGGAGTCTCTCCGGCAGCGGGCACCGTGTCCATAGAAGAGCTGCTCGGAAGTTTCAACAGGATAAGCGTCGAAGACACCATATTTTTTAATATCCAGCTATCGAGCATGCTCGATGCCGGGCTGCCGCTGCTGACGTGCCTGAGCTCCATCGCGCTTCAGGCCGAGAACAAGCAGATAAAGAAGGTAATAGGGGATGTCGGGCTTAAGGTCGAGACAGGGCTGTCCCTTTCCGAAGCGATGGCGAGCCACCCTGGAGTATTTTCGCGGCTTACGATAAGCATGGTAAAGGCCGGCGAGGCGAGCGGTAACCTGCCGCTCGTGCTGAAGAGGCTGGCGGATTTCGGGGAGAGCGAGCTTGACCTAAGGCAGAGGATAAGTTCCGCGCTGATATATCCGGCGATCCTTACGCTTGCCGCCGCGGCCTCCGTCATATTCATCGTGACGTCGGTCATCCCGAAGTTTGCCGAGATCTTCGACAGGTTCCATGTCCAGCTGCCGCTGATCACGCGGATACTGAATTCCGCCGGCATAGCGTTAAGGGACTACTGGCATCTATACACGCTGGCGGCGCTTGCCGTCATTATAGCGGTGCGGATATACGTGAACACACGGCCCGGCAGGTTCCAGCTTGACCTGTTAAAGCTCTCGCTGCCCGTCCTGGGTCCGTTGATGAGGAAGGCCGCGATATCGCGCGCCGCGCGGACACTGGCCACGCTGTTTTCCAGCGGCGTGCCTATCCTCGAATCGCTCGAGATACTCGAGGGTACCATAGGCAACGAGGTCCTTGCCCGCGTAATGGCCACGGTTCGCGAGGCGGTGCGCGGAGGCAGCAAGTTATCAGAACCTCTCAAGGTCAGC
>JBAYMW010000009.1:0-24592 GCA_041663405.1 Candidatus Omnitrophota bacterium
CTCGGATACCGCGCAGATAGCCATACAGGCATCTCTGACCGGCCACCTCGTCTTCTCAACGCTCCATACAAATGACGCATCCGGCACGATAACGAGGCTGGTCGATATGGGAGTCGAACCGTTCCTTGTAACGTCCACGCTTGAAGCGGTGCTCGCGCAGAGGCTCGTAAGGAAGATCTGCACCTACTGTAAGGAGGAATATACGCCGGATCCTGAGATCGTCGCGGACCTGGGGCTTAAGCCCGATGATGTCAAGACGCACAAATTCTACAGGGGCGCCGGCTGCGTTAAATGCAATAATTCCGGGTACAAAGGCAGGACCGGTATTTACGAGCTCCTGCAATTGAATGAAGAGATAAGGCAGCTGGTAATAGAGAAGGCCCATACTGCCCTTATAAAAAAGGCGGCCGTCAAAAGCGGGATGAAGACCTTGCTCGAGGACGGACTTGAGAAGATCTACCTCGGCGTCACAAGCGTTGACGAGGTGCTTAAGGAAGCCCAGACATCCGTTCTTTAGCTTTTTTTTGAGCCTTTGACAAAGACGTCTTAATAGGGTATATTTATATTACAGGTTAAGGGAGAATAAGTTATGGCTACATTCAACTACGTCGCTATCGACAAAGACGGTAAGGAGACCAGAGGCAGGCTTGATGTCGCCGGGAACCAGGAGGCGATGGAGCAGCTTCGCCAGAAAGGCCTCTACCCGATAAGTATCTCGGAAGAGAAGGCAAAGTCGGACGGGCCTTCTCATAGGGCCGGGCCGTCGGCGTCGGGCGAGATAAAACCCGCGAAATCCGTGTTTACGCTGTCATTCGGCGGCGTCAGTGCGAAGCAGATAACCATTTTTACCAGGCAGCTGGCTACGCTGATCGGCTCGGGCCTGCCGTTGGTGCGCGCGCTCTATGTGCTGGAGAGACAGGAGAAAGCCGGAGTCCTTAAGGCTACGATAAGGGGGCTTGCCGAACAGGTGGAGGGAGGCAGTTCATTCTCGGAAGCGCTTGCGAAATTTCCTAAGGCGTTCCCGTCCCTGTATGTAAATACCGTAAAAGCCGGAGAGGCGGGCGGCGTCCTGGAAGTGGTATTGACGCGACTCGCGGAATTTGCCGAGAAATCACAAAGGTTGGAGGGCAGGATCAAATCGGCCATGATATACCCGGCACTCGTCCTTACGATGGCGTTGTCGGTCCTCGGTTTCCTTATAGCGTTTATAGTCCCTAAGTTCCTGCAGATATTCAAGGAAATGAACGTAGAGCTTCCGATAATGACAAAAGTGCTTCTTGTCGTAAGTGATTTCGCGAAGAACCAGTGGTATGTCGGCCTGGCGTTGATTGGGTTGTCGATCGTGGTGTTCAAAGTCCTGTACAAGTTGCCCGCGACAAAGCTGCTTTTGGACAAGGCGAAGCTTGAGATACCTGTCATGGGGGTGCTGGTAAGGAAGATAGCCATCGCCCGCTTCTCAAGGACGTTGGGTACCCTGCTTTCCAGCGGCGTTCCTATATTGCAATCGCTGATGGTCGCGAAGGACACTACAGGTAATGAAGCCATGGCGCGTTCCATAGTGGTCGTCCATGACGCCGTAAGGGAAGGCGAGACGGTCGCGAAACCGCTCCTGAAAGCCGGGTTATTTCCCGCGATGGCCGTAAATATGATCTCCGTAGGAGAGGAGACCGGCGCCCTTGACCAGATGCTCCTTAAAGTCGCTGACGTATATGATGAAGAGGTCGATGTCACGGTAACCGGCCTCATGTCCATACTTGAACCGTTCTTGATCATCGGGCTGGGCCTAATAGTAGGTTTCATAGTCATAGCTATGTTCCTGCCGCTCTTCCAGCTCGTAACCGCGCTAGGAGGTGGTTAAAATGAGAAGGGGCAAAAAGGGATTTACGATAATAGAACTCATAGTCGTCATGACGATAATAATGATGCTGGCAGGGCTTGTTGCCGGGGCCGCGATGACAGCCAGGCAGCGCGCGCTGGTAGCGCGTACCCGTTCCATGATAGCTGCTATAGAGACGGGCCTGGGCATGTTCCAGTCCGACCTTGGCGGTTATCCGAACAGCGGCAACACGAACCTGTATACCTGCCTCATGACCAATAACGGCGGCACCTATATGCTCGGAACGGTATCCACTACAGTGGTGCCTACGAGCAACTGGGCGGGGCCGTATATGATTTTCAAGGATAACGACCTCACCGGCGGCAATACGATCATAGACGCGTGGGGCACCGCCTTGACCTATACGAGGCCCGACGCCGCGCACGGCGGCAGCTACATAGACATAACTTCTAACGGGCCGGATAAGGCCGCCGGCGGTACGGACAACATTACGAACTGGTCCAGATAGGCGGTTTTTAGCAGGGGGATGAGATGAAAAGGAGCGGATTCACCCTCATTGAGATCGTGATATCGCTTTCTATCCTGGCGATCGGCCTCGTGGGGATCCTTTCACTCTTTCCCATAGGTTTTGATTCCGCCAGAAGGTCGGTAAGCTCGACCCAGGCGACCATCCTCGCGCACGAGCACCTGGAAGGATTAAGGAACAACGGTTATCCTGCTCTCGGCTCCACCTCCGGTACATTCACAGACCCTGCCTACTCATGGACCCAGACAGTCACAACTACTACGGTAACCGACCTGAGGCAGGTCATTTGCACCGTGACCTGGGCACAGGGGAACAGGACATTCCAGAGGGCATTCACCACAAATGTCGCGAACAGGTAGGGGTCCCATAACCGGCAGGGCCGGGCTCACTCTCGTCGAGATACTCGTCGTCTCGGTCATATTCACTATAGTCGTATTATCCCTGTTCACGGTGTTAAAGGGCGCGATCGATTCCTGGCGCAAATCCGAGACACTGCTGGACATGTACCAGAACGCCAGGTTCGCGCTCGGGCTTATGCAGAAGGAGATACCCGCCGCCGTCCTGTACCAGGGATCGAACGATACCGGCCACTGGACGAAATTCGAGGGCCATAACCTCGGAACGGCCGAGATAACCGAGGGCGCGGCTTCCATTGCGGATGAGGTCTTCTTTGTCAGCCCGGTCGCCGGGAATCCGGGGCATCAGGACCTCTGCGAGGTCGGATACTGGCTGCGCAGCGATAATTGCCTGATGCGGCATTTCGAATATTTTGACGGGACGACAATACCGGTAGTATATGATTTTTCAGTGAATAACGCAGGGACATCCTCCGACGACGTGATAGCGCGCAACGTTACGGCCCTGGAGTTCACATATTATTACAGGTCCGCGTCGGGCGGCCTTCCTACGGCAACGGCCGTGGCGTGGGATTCGGGGCAGGACCTGCTTAACGGCAGCCCCAGCCAGAATTTCGGGGACGACGGCAACGCGAAGATACCGGACGGCCTTCCTAACGCGGTCGGCGTTTCGGTGACAATACAGAGCCGTGACGGGCTGCAGCACAGGACTTTTACAGATTTCATACATATGCCATAGGCGGTAATATGAATACGATCCGGAAGAAAAAAGGTGTAGCGCTTATAATCGCCGTCGGAGTGCTGGCGCTTGTCGCGATGATAGCGACGAGCTTTGCCATCAACATGCAGATGGAGTATAAGGGCGCCCTGAATTTCGTCAACCAGGCACAGGCCACTGATATGGCCCAGGCCGGCATCGACAGGGCTATCGCCGATATCCGCTCCTGGGCCGCTAATAATGACTATAATACCGTCATGGCCAATATCGCCGCAAATTATCCGTCGCCCGGCACCGAAGTGAATATTCCCGGAGGCAGCTACCGGGTTTTCGTCGAGAGGGAGGACCAGAAAGTAAACATCAACGCATTGGATGAGACGGATTACCCGTGGATAGGATCATTGATCGCCGCCGGACTGAGCAACGCCGATATAGCCAGGATGATAGATTACAGGGACCCGGACTCCAACGCGCTGACGCAGATCCTCCTTTCTACCGGGCCCGCCGCCGCAGCAGGTAGCGAGACTAACGCAAAGAACGCCCCTTACGCTACAGTCGAGGAATTGCGCCTGGTCCTTAACGATGACGCGAAGTATAACGCTGTCAGGGACATGGTGACGGTATACGCTCCGCTTATACAGGGCGGGCTTATATGCAGGGGCTATACGAACAGCAGGGATGCCTGGAGCAGGGACACGATCCTGTCGCTGAACTATTATTCCGGCAAGGTCATCGAACTGGGCGCCATGAAAGAAGCCGTGGCAGGCGGCGCATCGCCGTGGCCTCCGACGGGCACAGTTCCCGGCGCCGATGGAGATAATTCTGGCTGGGCTGAAGCCCACGATGCCGAATTCGCCGGAGGGTATGTAGTAACCGACTGGCAGAATAGGTATGGCCTGGAACGGTTCGGCATGGTATTCACAGGCTTTATTTATATCCCACCGGACAGGGTCAACACGAATATCGTATTCAGGATGCGCAGCGAACAGGGCTGCAGGCTTTTCATAGACGGTGTCCAGCTTATCGCGGACTGGACGGACAGGGTAATGGGAAACTGGACCAGCGGCGCGGGCGTGCTCACGAGCGGAAATGTGCAGTTCACGCGCGGCGGGTGGCATCCGATAAGGTTTGACCTATACAATTTTAATAACCAGAATACCCTCGAATTGAAGTGGGACGCCCTTGGCGCGGAAAATTATGTCCCCGCCGATTATTTCGCCTTCTATCCTTCGTCATATTACGGCAGGATCCTGGATAAATGGAATACGAATACTCATATCGCGGCATCCACGCTCGGGACCGGTTATAATTCGGGCGGTATTGTAAAGATCGTGTCGACCGGACAGGCGAAGAGGGCGGACGGCACGGTCCTGGCGGAAAAGAGGATAACTTCCGTCGTGCAGGCCTTCAATACCCTCACGCAGACGACCAGGGCGGAATTCTACGCGCCGTGGTTCTCGAATTACGACGATTTCAGCGATGGAGAGCTGAGGAACGTGACCTGGCTCGATACCTGCCCTATAAGCGCCGATTCGTGGAACGGCTCGTCCATGGCATGGGAGACGTCCGGCTATACTAAGAGCTACGATTCCGTGAAACTCGGATACTGGGATGATTTCGACGATGATGTGGCATACAGTGTTACGAACTGGAGGGGCGGGTACCTGACCAAGATAAACGGCATGCTTCCGGCAGAAAATTATACTTTTGCTGACGGCAGGACTTTTGCGGTCCCGAAAGGCGTTATTTGGGGGGCAGATGCGAGATGGGACCTGAGCTTCGGCGACACGTCGCTCAAGCAGGGCTTCAACGGGACCTATGGCCTAAGGCTCGACACGAAGGGTTATTATGTCGACGGCGGGACGCAATATTACCCGGAAGAGCGGAGCGCCGAACTCAACGTGAATTATTATTCCCCAAGCGCCGCGTTAGGGTATGACATATTCGCCAGGTGCTACATATATGATGACGGGCAGCAGCAGACCGGGAGCGCGACATGGCACAAGCCGCCAAGCAAACGCCTGACGAATCCGGGGCAACCGATGGCGGCTTATTCTCCGGCGTGGTTGACCGGTTACCTCATGCTTAAGGAAGACCCTTATGCCGGGACTAAATCCGGCGGAGGGTATTATGCCCTGTTAAAAGACGGCGACAACGACCTTTATGATGTGGATGTGAACGAGTTGGCTGTTCCTGCCTACAACGTTCAAAACGGCACTTATGCCATTTGGCCGGACGATTCCCAATACTATATTTTATCCGCGATAGGGGTAGGGACCTCTTACAGAATATATTATACATACAGGACTTCGTCGGGTTCCGGTTTTGTCCAGGGGAATACCCGCGTCGCCGGCAGTTCCACCAAGACGGGGGTAGTCAAGCTAAGGGGCAATAACCTCTATTATGCCGATGTTGACCAGTTCTGGGCAACTCACGGAAATAATGCTTTCATCGAGAAGATCGCCGAGCGTAACGCAGACTGGTGGGGATGCGACTCAGAGGCCGTCACCCAGTTCGACAATGTCAGGGTCATCTACCCGAAAGGTTATATAGTTTCCACCCCTTTCATAACCAAGCTGCCTACCGATAACGCGGCCATAACATGGGACTCAATAACATGGAACGGCATCATTCCCGGCAGCACTTCCATCACTATGTATGCCAGGGCGGCGGACAATCCGTCATCATCCGATAATTTTTCCGCGACCTTTGCCAGCGGCGCGTCTTTGTCCGGCCTTTCGGGCAGGAAGTTCCAGTATAAGGCCCTTTTGGCCACGACCGCGCTGAACCCGAATGATTATTCGGCGAGCAGTGTCACCCCGGTCCTTACCGACGTGACGGCCACATACCATCAACCTTCGGCGCCGGTATTGTACCAGCAATGAAAGGGATCGATCTCTTGAGAAAATCCTTGGTAGTGTTAGTGCTTGCGAATCTCTTAACGGCTCCGGTATCTTTTGCAGCCGACGGGAGCAAATATATCATAAGGGTCCCGGGAGACTGCAGGACCATAAAAGAAGCGTGCGACAGGTCCCTTCCGGGGGATACCATACAACTGGGAGAGGGCGAGTATACGGCGGACAGCGGGATCGTTTTTAAGGGAAATACGAAACTCGCAGGGCAGGGCACCGGCAAGACGGTCCTTAAGCTGGGCTCATCGGGGTTAAGCATAGTGTCTATCCAGGGAAACATGAATAATTTCACATTGAAAGACCTGACCTTAGAGATAGACGGTTACCCGTTAAGGGTAAACGGGCTGGACGGCCTGTTGATCAAGAACTGTATTTTAAGGGGAAAGAACCTGTCGACATGCCTCGAGATCAGTTCGGTAAAGAACGCGCAGGTATTGAATTGCGATATAATCAACGGCGGATACGGGATCCAGTTATGGGGAGGCCCGATAGAGCTAACGGTCAGGAATTGTATCTTCTATAATAACAAGGTCGGCATCAACGTAGCCAGGCCCCCCATGATGGCGAATACGAATGACTGGCCGCGGGAAGAGGTGGAGAAGTATTGGCAACGGCCCCGCGAGGATGTCCGCCTTGAGCTTGAATACAATGTCTTCTGGAACATGAAGGACTTTATCGATTGCAAGAAAGGCGATAACGATATCATGTCCGACCCGAAGTTCGCGAACCCCGCAAAGGATGATTTCAGGTTAAAGAGCGGTTCTCCATGCATCGATGCGGGCGATCCGGACAAGAAATATAACGACCCTGACGGCTCTCGCTGCGATATCGGCGCGCTGCCGTCAGAAGGAAATAACAAAAAGTAATCCCTTGTTTATTGCCTGAAAATGCCCCCGTGGGCAAGTAAAATTTCCCCTTGATTTAGGCCCATGGATAGGGTATAGTTTACCAAATGACAGGAAAAGTAATGAATAAACGATCCAGGAAGGGCGTCGCGCTTATCGTGACGGTCGGAGTCCTCGCGCTTCTCGCGATGATCGCGACCTCTTTTGCGTATAACATGATGTTCGACCTGAAGGGCGCCGCGAACTACGTATTAAAGGCGAAGGCTAAGAACGCGGCTGAATCCGGCATAAACCTCGCTGTCGTTTACCTGAGAAACCTCGCTACAAGCGACTTTAACGCCGTTCCGACCGTTTCATGCGATTGGGCGTATACGAGCGTTGCGCAACCGTCATTTGACGGCTACGACGGCACAGCTGGCAATTCGACTAGCGGCTCCCTCGGTAATGTGGGAAGGAACAGTATAGCCGTATATTCACTGATCGTCAGGGATACCAATTCGCAGATTAACATTAATGACACGGACCCGAATCTTAACGTCATGTTGGGCAATCTTGGGACCATCTTGGCGATACCTGGATGGTCACAGGCATACGCTGACAGTGTAGTATCCGGCAGGCCGGCGGGCGGTTACGCGACGAAGGAAGGGATGATCGACGCCATGCCTGGCGCAAGCCTGGCGGATAAAAGGTCAAATTACGGCCTGATTAGGGACTTCGTAACGGTTAACAGCTATATCGATCAATACAGCGAAGACGCGACAGACCCGTTGCCTACCAGTAATAGTTACCAGAGCAAGTCGCCTGTAAATATAAACACCGCACAAAGGCAGGTTCTCAGGGCTGTTATACGTCCTCTGGTAGGCACTGATGTAAAAGCCGCGCAGTTGGCCAACGCTATAGTGACCTCAAGAACCTTGGTATCCCCGTTCCGGAGCTGGAATGGGACGGCGGCGCAGGGAGGTTTTAACGCGTTCATCGATAATATCAATCCCTCGATACTCAGCAATCCCGAGAAGGAAAGCATAAAGAACAATTTCAACCCGAACAGGGTCAGGCTGGGCGCTTATACCACGGATTTCTGTTTCCATCCGGGCGGTTTTTACGAGATCATCTCGACCGGTACGGTCGGCGGCGATACGGATTCGGACGGTGCGGTCGAGGATGTGAAGGCTACCCAGGAGACCACCGCGATCGCCAGGATATACAGTATCCTTAATTATACGGCAAAAGAACAGTTCCGCGGAGAGGATGCGAACTATAACGGCGTCCTGGATGCCGGAGAGGACGCGAACGGCAACGGCGCGCTCGACCAGCCGGCGTTCCAGAATATCACATGGCTCAATTCATGCCCGGTCATCTCGACGGAAGGCGACAGCGTCAAATATCCCGCTACCTATACGACCGTGCCAAATTCCCTTAAGCTGGGAGCCTGGGACAATTTCGATGAGGATAACTACGATACGAACGGCGACGGGAAGGCCGAGACCGGTTTCAGTATCTGGGCGTGGGCAAAGCTCTCCGGAGGGCTGTCGACAAAAGAGATCAGGGATGCCGACGCCGACGGCGATAAGGAGCTTTATGGCACGGGGGACTACTCGGGACCCTCATGGTATTATCCCAAATTCCAGTTAAGGTCGGATTGGGTCTTCGGCAGCAGGTTCTCGCTCAGGGCATTCCAGATCCCGAATCCGGACGGGGACGGGATCGATGACGGCGGCCATATCGATTTCTGCACCTCGGGCGGCGGGACCACATACGGGACCATTATGTTATACAGGTTCGCTTATGACTATCCGGGCGGCAGGGACCTGACCAGGCCTCCGGGGACCGTGAAATGGGATGATGCCCCAACGGCCGCCACTAATGCAAAAAAGGGCAAGGATTTTCCCGACAGCGGCGTTTTCCTGAAGTTAAATAACAGCAATATGCGTTTATACAGGTTAGGAGACCTCTACGGTTATACGGACCAGTTTCTCGACCACTATAATTTTTGTACCGACCCGACAGCCGGCGCCGTTACTTTTTTTGAAGAAGGAATAGACAAATACCACGGGGTAATGCCGGAGATATACACCATAAAACTTGCCGTAAGCCCCGACCTGTCGCCGAATTACCGGGTCTGGTTCGCCGCCGGCAGCATAAATACCGCCGAACAATTCGACTATCATACGGGTTCGTATACCGGGTTTGTCGCATGTTCCGCGCCGTCCGCAAATTTAATGGCGGTCCCTATACATAGCAGCACACGGACGTCCTCTGACCGGTACGGTTGCCATGTTTTTTCATGCCCCAGTAATACCTGGAACATCAATACGTGGTACCTGACGCTTTACGGACAGCATTCCTCTACGACTTGGGATGAGGTAAGGGTCATAACGAATACGGGGTCTTACCAGTCGCCTTCATTCGCGGCGTCGCTGCAGAACGGCGGGAACCCCGTAATATGGGGCACGACATCATGGACTTTGAGCATACCTGCCACGGCTGACCCGGCGAAGGAAGGATGCACCGTACAGACGGATACAGGAAGCGGCGCCGTGAACGCGGCGTTTAACGGGGCGATAGGCGGATCTTCGAACTCGATATATTACAAGGTCAACCTGGCCTCGACCGATACTGATTGCAGCGAGACGCCGGTCTTTGAGGATATGACAATAACGTATTTGCCGAAGACAAGCATCTTCTACCAGAGGTGAGGACGGAATGAATAGAACTTTAATGGGCAGGATATATATAATATCAACGGTGTTTGCCGCGTCATTGTTGCCGGTATCTGCCTTCGCGGATGATATTACCCTGAAGGAGAGCGGGCGCGTAATAACCGGCAAGATCCTTGAAGAAAAAGGCGGCATGCTTACCGTAAAGATGACGAAGGGCGGCACATGCGTCATTCCCCGGGATTGGGTAAAGACTATAATGAAAAAAGATATTTCTGACGGGGATCTATATACCATAGGGGATACATACCAGCAAAAGCTGAAAGCCATGGACCAGAAGTCCGCGGAAGACCATCTCGCCCTCGCCGAGTGGTGCCTGAAGAACGGGACCCCGGAGAACGGCCTGTTGTTCGCGTCTGAATCGCATTTCAATATTGCAAAACAGATCGACCCGAACTCGGCAAAACGCGCGTCGGAGGACCTCCTTAAGGCGAGGGAGAAGACCGCCGAAAGATCATATTCCATCGCCGAGCTCGAGTATGGCAACAATGAGTACATTAAATCGGAACGGGAAGCTTTGTCAATAATCTCCGCTTACGGCGAGACGAAATACGCTTCGAAAGCCAGGGACCTGCTGGTCAAAATATGGGGCAAGGACAGGGCGGCAATGATCCTGGAGCCAAAGGATGACTTGTTGCCCGATGTCGTTTATACCGAAGAAGACCTGCAATCCGTACTTTATAATCTCCGGAATGATGAGCAGAAAGAGCTATATATACTGAAGTGTATCGCAAAAGCAAAGGATTGCGAAGACAGGAGCGATGAAGTCCCCGCAGGCAGGAGAGCGGGTTATTACAGGATAGGCATTGACTGCTGCAGGAACGCTTTATCAAGCGCCAAGCCCGAAGTCAGGGCTATAGCGGATTCGAAGATGCAGGCATTATTAAAGAAGTTCTTCTCCGACGCGCCGGTGCCGTACAGCGATTATAATTTCTCGCTCGTATCCAATATGATGCTCCTTATCAAGGACCAGCAGCTTGTCCAGGATATAAGCGCGCAATATTCGAAGATGGGCGACGACATATTCAAGAAGGCCAGGAAGCTGAAGCAGCCCGAGAAGGGCAAGAACGCGATGGCCGCATATTTCAGTTATTCTATAGCGAATAATTTCTCTAAGGACGGGAAGACTAAGGAAGATGCGATCGAAAAAATGATCGAATGCCAGGCCCTCGAGAGAGCACGGAAGTAGGTGTATCAAAATCTTGCTGTGGAAAAAGAAATAATTGACAACCGGGACATAATTTTATAGAATATACACAAGCCATATGGGAAAACGTGCTCTTGGTATAGATATAGGCGCAGGCTCAGTCAAGCTCGTCGAGCTTGAGAAGACATCCGAAGGCGTGCAACTCCTTCGGGCAAAGTTTTTTGACCTCACCCAGCATTCCGACCAGGAAAAACGCGAGGCCCTTGTAAAGGAAGGCCTTGAGGGGCTCCTCAAGGCAGAAAAGATACACAGCGGCACTACCGCAATATCACTCTCCGGCCAGTCGGTCTTCATCAGGTTCCTCAAGCTTCCTAAGATACAAAAAGGCAAAGTTGACAAGATAATCAAGTACGAAGCCCAGCAGCAGGTGCCTTTTCCGCTCGACAAGATAACGTGGGACCACCAGATATTCCACAGCGGCACCGGCCCGGAAGACGACGTGCTCTTCGTCGCCGCGAAGAAGGAACTCGTAGAGGCGACGCTGGCCAATTTTTCGAGGACAGGGCTTGATATAGAGTTAGTGGACGTAAGCCCCCTCTCTCTGCTTAACGCGATCACTTATAACGAGCCGCTTGCCAAGGGCGTCATAATAGATATAGGCGCGAAGGCCACGAACCTGATCGTCCTGGACGGAAAAGGTTTCTGGGTCCGTTCGGTCCTTATAGCCGGCGATGAGATGACCCACGCGATAGCTTCCAAGATGAATATCCCGTTCGACAAGGCCGAGGACCTCAAGCGCAAGGAGGGCATCGTAGTCCCCGCGGACAGCCTCGTACCTTCGAACATCAGCCCGGCGGGCAAGGAACTGACGGAGATACTGAATACCGTCGTGTCGGACATGGCCTCGTCCATAATACAGTCCCTCGAATTCTATAAATCAAAACACGGGAGGGACGTGGTCTTCGGCGAGGTGATACTCTCCGGCGGCGGTTCCAAGCTCAAGGGAATAGAGGATTTTCTAGCCAAGGGCCTGGGGATGCAAATAAGGCGGGCGAACCTCGGACAGAAGATCAAATGCCCGTCCAACCTCCGCGTGGACATAGATTTCCAGTCAAGGTTCGGCGCGGCCATCGGCCTCGCTCTGCGTGTCCTCCAGAAATGCCCGACGAATATCGACCTCCTGCCGGACGAAAGGAAGGAGGACAGGGATTTCAAGAAAGAGAGGATATGGATAATATCCACGGGCGTAATGATGGCCCTGATACCTTTCACGGTGGCGATGGATATATGGTTCCAGTCCGGTTCGCTCAGGAAACAGATAATCTTCCTTGACGATGTGCTCGCGCAGTATGACGACGTGAAATCCAAGATAGTCTCCCTGAAGGATAATATAAAGAAGGGGGAATTGAAGATAAAGCCGCTAGAGAACATAGCGTTCAGGAGGTCGCTGACGCTCGAGACCTTCCTTGAAGTCGAAAAATTGCTTCCGAAGGAGACATGGCTTACTTCGGTAAGCCATGAGAAGGATTGGGTCTCCATAGAGGGCAGGACGCCGGAGAGCCTCCTGACGATAACGGAGTTCAAGAACAAGCTCTCGGCATCGCCGTTATTCGATTCCGTCGAGATAATTTACGCGAGCGTCCCGAAGGATTCCGAAGAGGGCATGGGGCAGCTTAGGGATTTTTCCATTAAGTTCAAACTAAAGGCCCAGGATACCCTGGGAGGCGCCGCCGAAAAAGATAATAAGGAAAAGAAATAAGAATGGCAAAGAGCATTAAGCCGCATGTTATGACAAAGCTGGTCCTGGGGTTGGTCTTTCTGGGCTCCCTCGGGGTCGCCATTTTTGTCGGATACGACAGGGCCTCATTAAAGCAGTCGATCCAGGACAAGACGGGCGAACTGGATAATTACAAGGACCAGGGCCTTGCAGTGCTTAACAGGGAACGCCTGAAGCTTGAAAAGCAGCTCGGCTCGCTTAAGGACGTCAATGACCAGATGAATAACGGCCTTTTCTCCAAGCCGAAATCGAAGATGCCCAAGGAGACCGGCGATGCGCTTAAGTTCAAGGAAGAGCTGTTCAGGGTGCAGAACAAGATCAAGGAAGAAGGCGTACCGATAGATTTCCAGTTCCCTTTCTGGCTTGGATTCGAGAGATATGAGCATGACATACCGACCTCCGCGGACCTTCCGGTAAGGGTCAAGCAGCTTGATATAATCAGGGAAGCGATGGACCTTATGCTCCAGGCAAAGGTGCCTGAGGTGTCATCGATAGAGTTCCTGGAATCGAGGAGCGTAGCCTACGAAGGCGGCAAGGACCCGCTGTTCAGGGAGTTCCCGATAAGGATATCATTCAAATGCAAGAACGACAACCTGGTAAACCTGTTGCACAGGATTTACGTTTCAGAAATACCGTTCAGGGTGGATATGCTGAAGATCAAGGTACTGAACGAGGATACCGGAGAGAAAGGCGAACTTAAGATAGAAGCCGTCATAGTGGCTGACATACAACAGGCGGATAAGATATGAAGGGCATCTACAAGATAGCCGCAATAATTTTATTTATACTATGGCTTATCCTCTTGTGGATGGCCCCGTCCATATTTACGCAGCAGGAGTTCTCGGTCACGACGGGGGAAGAGGGCGCGGTCAAGCCGGAGAAGGATGTTACGGTGGATGCTTCGAGCGCGTATTCGGCGCTTATAAGCAGGATCAACTCACCGTTCGCAGCTTCAAGATACCAACCCTTGCTCGACAGGAACATATTCATCAGGCCGGAAGCGGTCCCCGAGTCGTTCACGCCGGACAAGCTTAAGATCGTCTCGATCGGCGCGACGAACCTGCCGTTCACATATATAGGGTTCATCCAGAAGCAGGACGGGACGATGATAGGGCAGATCAACTGGTCCGGAAAGACGTATTTTGCGAAGAAGGGCGAGAAGTTCAAGGACTACAAGGTGCTCGAGATAAATTCAAAGATAATAAGGGCCGAGAACAAGGACGGGCAGCTGACGCTGGATTACAAGAAGCCGGTAAAGAGCAAAGAACTGATAGCGAAACTTTACAATTCCATGGACGATAAGACGTCCGAAGTGAAAAAAGGGGATGAGATAAACGGCTATAAAGTTCTTGACATAAAGGCCGATAGTGTGATACTATACGGCCAAGAGCAAGAGTGGGTCATTAAAAAGGGGAGATGATATAAATGGATATTACTAATGGGGTTAAAAGAACGGTTCTGCCGTTTTTTTGTGTTTTTCTGACTTTTAATTTATTCTTTATTATCTCATTATTTTATTTTTCGGGAAGCACAGCCCACGCTGCCACAGGCGCGGGATATGCCGATGACTCCGTCGAGGCAAAGATAATCGCGGAAGATCTGGCAAAGCAGAAGAAAGTTGAAAAGAAATCCCTCGTTGCAGACCTCTTTGCCCAAGCGAAGGCAGACTACGACGCAAAAAACTTCGAAACCGCACAGCTGATGTTCGAAAGGGTCGTCCAGATGGACCCCAAGAATAAGTCGGCGATCCACTATATAGAATTATGCAAGGACGGAATGGCAAAAGATGTCCCCGGGACAGTCACCGGCTCAATGGTGAAGAGGGGCAAGGCCAATTACGCGAATAAACAGTATTCCGCCGCTATCGCTGATTTTGAGACCGCGCTGGCTTCCAGCCCGACCGATGAGGAAGCAAGGGCATGGCTCGCAAAGGCCCGCAGGGCGGAAGAGTTATACGCGAGGGAAAAAACCACTAAAGAAGAGCGTAAGGATATAGTTAAGGACAGGAAAGTCCTCAAGGAAGAGATAGATACTTCCGAGCAGGCGGCATTAAGGGATGTAGACAGAAGCTGGCTGCCCCCGGCTGCTCCGGTAAAGGAAGAACTGCAGGTCGAGGAGGTAATATCCGAGACCGAGAGGGCCGAGCAGGAAGCCAAGAAGGCCCTGATCGATAAGATGCGCAGTGTTATGGTTCCGGCCATCTCCGTTACGGATGCGGATATCCAGGACCTCATACGCCAGCTCATGGAGATGACGGGCGTTACGATCGTAGTCGACGAGAGGGAGCTAGCGAGCTTGACGAAGGACTCTCCTATCAAGATATCGCTCAGCACGGCTACGCCGATGCCGCTCCTCGACGTGCTTGACATAGCTTTTAAGACGACCCAGTTAGGATATAAAGTCGAGCCTAACTATGTATATGTAACCAGCAAACGCATGAGAGATATAGAGGACCTGGTAACCAGGACATACAAGCTGAAATACCCGGAACGTAAGACAAGGGAAGTTAAACTGAAGGAATTTGAGGCCAAAGAGGCGGAATAAAAATGAGAAAAAATCTCTTTCTTTTCGCCGTAGCGTCCCTTCTGATACTCCCGCGGATGGTATCGGCCGAAGATCTTACGGTTGCGGCCTACCTGAAGGACAGCCTTCCGCCGCAGGAAGGCAGGAAGATAACGTATAACCAGTCGTCAAAACTACTGACGGTCACCGACACAAAGTCTAACCAGAACCTCATTAAGAAACTTATCGAGCAGTTCCAGGTTGGCCCGAAGCAGGTCATGATCGAGACCAGGTTCGTTGAAGTCGACGTAACGGACATCCTCGATATCGGTATTGAATATGATTTTTACCATCAGGGCCATACAAGTAATAAGGGTGTCAGGGGCGCGTCGGTAGGGCCCGGAGAAGTGAGTTGGGACACCAGCGCAACGGATGTTTTTCCTCTGTCGGGCGGATATGCCGGACAGTTGATGTTGTATAAGATCCTGCAGGGCGGTGATTATTACCTGGCGAATTTGAGGGCATTGGCCGAGCAGGGAAAGGTCAACCTCCTTTCGTCACCTAAGATAACGACGGTTTCCGGACAGATGGCGAATATCCAGGTGGTGAGGACCCAGCCGTACGTCTCCGATTTCACCCTGGAGAACATAGGAACGGCGGAAGACCCTATCTGGAGCTATAAGCTGACCCTTGCCGAGAAACCGATCGGTATATTCCTCGAAGCGACACCTTATGTTACCGAGGGTTCGAACACGATAACCCTTGACCTCCATCCTGAGGTAAGCATCATGAAGGACCAGGTAAGGATATCAACGCTGACGACAAGCGGCGAGACCGGAGAGCTTGGTAATGTCACTGCGGCCGGTACCGTGGCGTTGATCCCCGACGATCTCGGTTGGCCGGTTGTCGATGTCAGGACGACGCAGACGAGCGTGGTTGTCGAAAGCGGGCAGACTATAATATTGGGCGGCATGATAAAGGACGAAGATACGGTCACGAAACGGAAGATCCCGGTACTGGGCGACCTTCCCCTGATCGGGAAGGCCTTCCAATATGATTATAAGAACCAGCGCAAGAAGAACCTCCTTATCTTTATCACCGCGAGTATCATCAATGCCAGAGGGGAGGTAGTAAGGTGAAAATAATGAAAAGATCGCTTATATGCCTTTCGATGCTGTTGATCGCGGGGATATCTGTAATGTTCGTGCCTGCGTGTATTGCCGAAGACGCCGCGCTCGCAGCCGAAGCCGGCGCCGAAGATACGGTGTCCGCACCGGCCAGCGGTGAGGCCGATACGATACAGGATTATCTGCAGCAGGCTTTGCCGGAGAATCCGGAGAGGAAGATAGTCCTCGACCAGGTTACCGGTGTGCTTACCGTTACCGATACACCCAGCAACCAGGCTTTAGCCAAGGACCTCATAACGCTCTGGGATACCGGTCCGAGCCAGGTTAAGATACAGGCCAGGTTCGTGGAAATAGACGTGACCGACATAGAAGAGCTCGGGGTAGAATGGGCCTGGATCAGGGAGAACAGGGAAGCCGAGAAGAACGGGCGCTTCAGCAATATGGGCGTTAACATGATGACCAACTCCTTGCTGGACAGGAATTCCGATAACACGCAAAATGCCAGCGTATTCGGCCTCTCTAACGAGGCGGCGGGCCTTGACCTTCAGTTGGGTACTTTCACGGCGGCGGGTAATGCCGTACGGGTGCACATCAAGGCCTTAGAGGAACAGGGAAAACTGAACCTGCTCTCTTCGCCTACAGTGACGACTCTTTCGGGCCAGATGGCGAATATCCAGTTAGCTAATATCGTTCCTTACGCCTCCGATTTCACGAGGACGAATATCGGAACTACCGGGAGGCCTATCATGGTTGAGGTCTATAAGGTTGCCGAAAAGGTAACAGGGATAATGCTGGAGGTGACCCCAACGGTTGCCGGCGACAGCAATGTGATCACGATGGATATACATCCGGAGGTCAGCATGCTGGCTACGGATGTCGGTACGGACGGACAGGTGCCTATATCCGCCGCAGACGAATTTCCGGCCGGGTTGGGATATCCGGTAATAGATACGAGGACAACGCAGACCTCCGTGGTCATTAAGAGCGGAGAGACGATAGTTATCGGCGGCCTCATAAGGGAGCAGGAAGAAGTCACAAAACGGAAGGTCCCGGTGCTGGGAGATATTCCCGGCCTGGGCGAGTTATTTAAGACCCATCATTCGACCATACAGAAGAAGAACCTGCTGATATTCCTTACGGCGACAGTGCTCAATTCAAGAGGAGAGCCTATACTATGAAACGCAGCCTAATAGTTGCCTCTATAGTCCTTGCGTCGGTAATTGCGGTTTCGGCCGTGCCTGCGCAGGTAATAACCAAGCAGAAGTCCGGAAGCGCCAAGCAGAAGGAAATTGTGCTTACCACGGCGGACATCAAGGATTCCTATAAGGTGATCGGGATAGTCTCCGCCCGCGGCGGAGAAGTAAATCTTGATGGTTTAAACAGCAAATTGAAGGATGCGGCGAAGGACCTGGGAGCCGATTGCGTCATAGGCATCAATTACTTCAATTACAGCGGCTATGTATACGCTTATGGCACGGCAGTAAAGCTCAAGGAATAAGAGCGGCCAGTATCATTTGGGATTCACGCCTGATTGTATTTCCCGCACATTGCCTACACCGGAAATGTACCCATTAAAAATAGAATTGTCATATTGAGATATGTCCGATAAAAGACGGCTATTCATTATAGACGGCAATTCGTTCTGTTACAGGGCATTCTATGCCATACGCGCGCTGTCTAACTCAAAGGGACAGCCTACTAACGCTATCTACGGGTTCATAACGATGATCAACAAGATCATCAAGGATGAGAAACCCGGCTATCTCGCGATAGCGTTCGACCTCAAGGGGCCGACGTTCAGGCACAAGAAGTTCGAGGAATACAAGATACACAGGAAGCCGATGCCGGACGAGCTCGCCGACCAGATGCCGATCATCAAGGATGTGGTCAGGGGATACAACATTCCGGTATTCGAATTACAGGGCTACGAGGCCGACGATATACTCGCGACGATCACGAAACGGGCTGTGGCCGGCGGCTACGAGGTGTCCATAGTGACCGGCGACAAGGATATGCTGCAGCTTGTTGGGCCCGGCGTTAATGTCTATAATGTGCACAAGGAAGGCCTTATTTACGACAAGGATGCGGTAAGGGAGCGTTACGGCGTTGCGCCCGATGGGATAGTCGACCTTATTTCCCTGATGGGGGATTCGTCGGATAACATCCCGGGGGTCACAGGGATAGGCGAGGTCACCGCCAAGAAACTGATGGAAGAATACGGCAGCCTTGAGAAGGTGATAAGGGCCGCGGAATCGGGAGATATCAAGTCGGAGAGCCTGCGCGGGAAGATAATCCGGTATAAGGAGCAGGCATTGCTGAGCAGGGAGCTCGCGACGGTAGACAGGGATGTGCCGATAGATATCGATCTCGAGGGCCTGGCGCTCAAAGCTCCCGATAAACAGAAGCTTTACGAGCTCTTTAGCGAGCTTGAGTTCAAGAGGCTCCTGAAGGACTATTCCTCGCCGGGGAAACAGGTCTCCGGAAAATATGAGCTGGTCGATGGCGAAGAGGGGTTGGATCGCCTGATAAAGGAGCTTTCGGGGCAAAAAGAGTTCGCGTTGGATTTTGAGACTACGGGCACGGACCCGATGTTGTGCGAGCCGGTCGGGATATCCTTCTGCTGGAAGGAAGGCGGCGCGTTCTACGTCCCGATAGGCGAAGTAAAAGGCGGCTTCGACAAAGCCAAATTGTTCGACAGGCTTAAGCCGGTACTGGAAGATAAAAATATAGCCAAGATAGGCCAGAATATAAAGTACGAGAAGCTGCTCCTGGCGGTGAACGGCGTAGAGATAAAAGGCCCGGTCTTTGACACGATGGTTGCTTCATATATACTTAATCCGTCAAAAATGAACCATAACCTGGAAGACATTACGCTCGAGTACCTTGACTTAAGGAAGACGCCGATCACGGAGCTGATAGGCGAAGGCAAGAAGAGGATCACGATGAAGGAAGTCGAGGTTGATAAGGCCAGGGATTATTGCTGCCAGGATTCCGACGCGACCTTCAGGCTTAAGAATGTCCTCGATGCCCAGCTCACGGAGAAGAACCTCAGCAAATTGTTCCATGAGGTCGAAATGCCGCTGCTGGATTGCCTTACGGACATGGAATTTAGCGGTGTCGCCATCGACACCGCATATCTCGGGAAGATGTCGAGGGATATGGAGGAGCATCTCGGGAAGATAACCGCGGATATCTATGGGACGGCGGGCGTGCAATTCAACATCAATTCGCCGAAACAGCTTGCCGAAATATTGTTCGTTAAGCTGGAGCTTCCTCCGGTAAAGAAGACAAAGACCGGGCAATCGACCGACGTTGATGTGCTGGAGGCATTATCCGCCGCGCATCCGTTGCCGGCGCTGCTGCTTAAATACCGCGAGATACAGAAACTGAAATCCACGTATGTCGACGCGCTCCCGGAGCTCGTGAACCCGAAGACGGGGCGCGTGCATACTTCATTCAACCAGACGGTGACCGCGACAGGCAGGCTCAGCTCGTCCGACCCGAACTTCCAGAACATCCCGGTCAAGACCGAGATGGGCAGGAAGATACGCAAGGCTTTCATCGCCGGGCACAAGGGGTGGTCGATACTTACCGCGGATTACTCGCAGATAGAGTTAAGGATACTGGCGCATTTTTCAGGCGACAGGGAACTGCTCAAGGCGTTCGAAGGCGGCCGCGACGTGCACGCGCATACCGCCTCGCTTATATTCGGGGTAAAGGAAGGCGATGTGACGCCGGAGATGCGCTCTATCGCAAAGACGGTGAATTTCGGTATCATATACGGCATGAGCCCGTTCGGGCTTTCAAAGGAACTGAAGATAGAGATTTCGAAGGCGAAGGAGTTCATAGACGCGTATTTCGAGAAGTACGGCAGCGTAAAGGTGTTCCTCGAGGGCCTTGTCGAAGGCGCGCGCCAGGACGGCTACGTAACGACTATCCTTAACAGGCGCAGGTATATCCCGGAGATCAGCAGCAAGAACAATTCAGTCAGGCAGTTCGCCGAACGCGCCGCGATCAACGCCCCCATACAGGGTTCGGCCGCCGACCTGATAAAGATAGCGATGATAAATATCCATAACGTCATAAGGGAGAAGAAACTCAAGTCGAAGATGATATTACAGGTGCACGACGAACTTATATTTGAGGTCCCTCCGGAAGAGGTAGAGGAGATGAAAAAGCTGGTCAAGACGAGGATGGAAGACGTGGTTAAACTTAACGTCCCGGTGAAGGTGCAGGTCAAGGCCGGCGGCAACTGGCTGGAGGCGGCCTGATATGGCTGCGAAAAAGAAACTGAAAGTGCTTTTTGCCTCGAGTGAGGTCGTGCCGTTCTCGAAGACGGGCGGGCTGGCAGATGTGGCCGGAAGCCTTCCGTTAGCGCTGCATAAAGCGGGCGCGGACGTGAGGGTAATCACGCCGAAATATAAATGCGTGAAGGTCAAGGGCCCGCAGGCCCTGCTGGCGGGGAAGGTGCCGGTGTATTTCGTCAAGAACGACGCGTATTTCATGAGGGATAACCTTTATGCCGAGAAGTCGGGCGATTACGGGGACAACCTCGAAAGGTTCGCCTTCTTCTCGAGGCGCGTACTTGAGGCGGCCAAGGAGATGAAATTCAAGCCTGACGTGATACACTGCAACGACTGGCAGACCGCGCTTGTGCCGGTCTACCTGAAGGAGATATTCAGGCCCAAAGATAAATTTTATAAAGGCATAAAGACCGTGCTGACCGTGCACAACATGGGCTACCAGGGCATCTTTCCGAAGGAGCAGTTCGAAAAGACGGGCCTCGGATGGGAATATTTCACGATGCATAGGCTCGAGTTCTACGATATGCTGAATATACTTAAGGGCGGCCTTGTCTTCAGCGACCTGATAACGACGGTCTCACCCACCTATGCCCGGGAGATACAGCAGGGGGAGTTCGGTTACGGGCTCGACTCGCTGCTGAAGGAGCGCAGGGATTCGTTGTACGGCATACTTAACGGCATCGACTACAGCGAGTGGCCGGCAAAGCCGGCGGGAAAACGCAGGGATAAGGCGTTGCTGCAGAAAGAGGCCGGCCTCGAGCAGAAGGACGGGATCCCGCTGATCGGCGTGATATCAAGGCTTGCCGACCAGAAAGGCCTGGATCTCATCGCGCAGATGATCAACCAGTTGCTGGATCTGGACGTGCAGTTCATACTCCTCGGCACCGGAGAAGAGAAATACCACAGGCTCTTCGAGGGTATACGGCATAATTTTACCGGAAAGATATCGGTAAATTTGAAGTTCGATGATGCGCTTGCGAAGAAGATATACGCCGGCTGTGATATGTTCCTGATGCCGTCGAGGTACGAGCCGTGCGGCCTGGGCCAGATAATATCGTTGAGGTACGGCACGATACCGGTGGTTCGCAATACGGGCGGGCTTGCGGATACGATAAAGGAATTCGATGTTAAGACAGGCGAGGGGAACGGCTTCGTGTTCGAGAGGTACGACCCATGGGAGTTGTTCGACGCGGTAAAGCGGGCCATAGGCGTCTATAAACAGAAGAAGCTCTGGGCAAAGATCGTATCCAACGCGCTCAGCTGCGATTTCTCGTGGGACAGGTCGGCCGGGGAATACATGGCATTATACAGGAAGCGGGCATAGGGATGGTTATAGTCGGCGTTACCGGGAGCATCGGGACGGGCAAGACCACTGTCGCAAAAATGTTGCGCAGGCTCGGCGCGGTCGTGATAGATGCCGACGATATAGCCCACCGCGCGATGGAGCCCGGTAATCCGGCATGGAAGAAGATCTCCTCACGTTTCGGCAAGGGCATATTACTGAATGACGGATACATTGACAGGAAAAAGCTCGGGGAGTTGGTATTCTCCGATAAGAAGGAGCTGAAAAAGCTCTGCGATATATTGCATCCGGAAGTATACAGGCGCATGCGGGCGATAGTGAGCAGGACAAAAAAGGCGGACAGCTCGGCGCTGGTGGTGCTGGACGTCCCGCTGCTGCTCGAGACCGGCGGCCGGAAGCACATAGATAAGCTTATCGTCGTATCGGCGCCGCGGCATGTGCAGCTGGAAAGGGCATGCAGGAAGTTCAACCTAAAGCGCTCCGCTATACTAAGAAGGATCAGGATGCAGATGCCGCTTAAGGATAAGGTCAAGGAAGCCGACCATGTGATAGATAACAGCGGCAGCCTTATATCAACGGAGAAACAGGTAAGGGCTATATGGAAGAAGCTGGCGGGAGCGTAAACTGTCCTCATAAGATAGAGGATATCCTCGGCATTCTTAACGCGGAGATATCCGGCTCCAAGGAAAAAAGGACGCTTCCTGCCGTTATGTTGCTTCTTATTGACATAGATAATCTCGAAAGGGTGAACCGCTGGTACGGCAGGAGCACGGGCGACGATGTCCTGGGCGATATATCGCAGCTGCTCAGGGATAAGTTGAAGGCCGGCGACCTGCTCGCCAGGTTCGGGGGAGACGAGTTCCTCATGCTCCTTCGCGGAGTCACGCTGAAGGATGCAAAGGAGCGCAGCAAGGAGATACTGGAGGCGGTAAAGTCCCGTAATTTCGCCTCGGATAACCTGCGGGTCTCGGTATCCGTCGGGATAGCGCATTATTTCTCGTTTGCTTTCTCGGGAGATGAATTGCTCGGATGCGCCGTTGAGGCGTTAGCGCTTGCACAGAAAGAGGGAGGAACATTCAAGGTATTTATGGAAGAGGAGGAATGGGATGAAAAGTAGCAGCGAAGAGACAAACGGAAAACAGGCAAGTAAAGAGGCGAAAGAGGGAGCCGAGGCCAAGGAATCGTCCGGCCCGATGTTCAATATCGCCAAACTGAAGAAGATGACGATCCAGGAGCTGACGAAGGCCGCTAAGGACTTGAGCATAAATTCCATTAGCGGGCTCAAAAAGCAGGACCTGATATTCAAGATACTCCAGGCACAGGCCGAAAAGGAAGGGTTTATGTTCGGCGAGGGAGTGCTAGAGATCCTGCCGGACGGGTTCGGGTTCCTGCGTTCGTCGAATTACAATTACCTTCCGTCGCCGGACGACATATACGTGTCGCCCAGCCAGATCAGGAGGTTCGACCTGCGCACCGGCGACACGGTGAGCGGACAGATCCGCCCGCCGAAGGAAGGCGAGCGTTACTTCGCGCTTTTGAAGGTTGAAGTAGTCAATATGGAGCACCCGGAATCAATGAAAGAACGGACATTGTTCGATAACCTGACGCCGCTTTACGCGAACCAGAGGTATGTGCTCGAGACGGAACCCGACGAGATATCCATGAGGATAATGGATATGCTCACGCCGATCGGCAAGGGGCAGAGGGGACTTATCGTAGCGCAGCCTTACAGCGGAAAGACGATACTGCTGCAGAAGATCTCGAACTCGATCATGAAGAACTATCCGGACGTGGTCCTTATAGTCCTGCTGATCGACGAGCGCCCTGAAGAGGTCACAGATATGCAGCGTTCAGTCAAGGGAGAGGTGGTCAGCTCTACGTTCGACGAACCGGCCGAAAGGCATATACAGGTCGCCGAGATAGTGCTCGAGAAGGCGAAACGCCTCGTGGAGAACAAGAAGGACGTCGTCGTCCTGCTCGATTCTATAACCCGCCTCGCGCGCGCGTATAATACGGTCGCGCCGCACAGCGGGAAGATCCTGTCGGGCGGCGTCGATTCGAGCGCGCTGCATAAGCCGAAGAGGTTCTTCGGCGCCGCAAGGGCGGTCGAAGAGGGCGGTTCGTTGACGATAATCGCCACGGCGCTCGTGGATACCGGAAGCCGTATGGACGAGGTCATCTTCGAGGAGTTCAAGGGAACCGGCAACATGGAGTTGCAGCTCGACAGGAACATGTTCCAGAAGAGGATCTATCCTGCCATAGACATAAAGCGTTCAAACACGAGGAAGGAAGACCTCCTGCTCAAGGAAGACGAGCTGAAGCGCATCTGGATACTGAGGAAAGTGCTTAACGAGATGAATTCGGACGAGGCGATGGAGCTTCTGGTTGACAGGCTTGGCAAGACCAAGACTAATGCCGAATTCCTGATGAACATGCAGCAGAAATAACATAAGGAGAGTAAGATGAAAGAAAAGATCCACCCGAAATACGAGATGACCACGATAACCTGCGCGTGCGGGGA
>JBAYMW010000010.1:0-24498 GCA_041663405.1 Candidatus Omnitrophota bacterium
CTTAAAGAGGTTCATACGAAACCCGTTCGTCATAATAGCGAGCATATTCATGCCGCTTATGTATCTTATCATAATGGGCAACTCGTTCCAGGGCGAACTGAAGCACTTGCCGGTCCTTCTCGTCGACCAGGATAAGGGCCCTTACGCGCGGCGCGTGGTCGAGCTTATGCAGGCGCTCGAGGACGGGCCCCGCACCCTCGAGATAACGAGGGAGAATGACCAGAAGAAAGCCGTTGATATGGTGAGGGACGGGTTCTATAAAGCGGTCATAATAATACCGCCCGATTTCAGCAGGGACGTCGTCAAGAACGTGGAGCCGCAGGTCGGTCTCCTGCTGGATAACACCGATTCGATATCCGCGAACAGCATCTCGGGCGTCGTCTCGAGGGCGACGGCCTATCTCAAAACGGAGTATACGGCGGTCCGCCCGGACAGGTCGAAGCCGCAACTTCGCTCGATAGAGCTATATAAGAAGATAGATTATGACGCCTCGCTTGTCCCGGGTATTATCGTCATGGCGATATTCATGGGCACGACATTTACCGGGGCGTTCAGCCTTGTCATGGATAAGTTCCTCGGCATACACGAGAGCTACCTGTCGACGCCGCTTACGCGCTTCGACATCGTTGCCGGCACTATAATGAGCGGAGTGCTTATTACGACGATAATGTCGATAATAGTCATGGTGGGCGGCCTGCTGATAACCGGCATAAAACTCGCGGGAGGCGCAAACACTTTCATCTTGTTGCTGGCGACGATGGTCCTTACCGCGCTCGGGCTTTTGAGCATGATATTCACGGTCCTCGGAAGGGCGGACCATCCGAGGATAGTGGGGGTGCTGGTCGGATTCCTTAACGTAATATTCTATTTCCCGAGCGGCGCGGTATATCCCATAGAGAGCCTTCCGGGCTGGCTCAGGGCCTTCGCGACTGTCAACCCCGAAGCTTACGCAGTCCATGCATTCAAGGAATTAATACTTAAGGGCTCCGGTTTTGTCGCGGTGCGCGGCGACCTGATGTTCCTCGCGTGCTTTACCGCATTCATGTTATTTTTGGCGACGTTGACGTTCAAGAGGACTATGTGATGGAGCTCATAAAAAAAATATTAGCGTTCATCGCGGTCCTGGCTTTAATGGGCGGCGCGGTAGGTTTTCCTGAGGAGCTTCCGGTCCTGTCCGTCGACGATTGCGTCAAGGCGTCGCTTGCCAATAACCCGAAATTAAAAGAAGCGGTCAGCAACGTCGATTTCAACAGGGCGATGATCGGCGCGGCAAAGTCCGCCTATCTTCCGCAGGCGTCCACAAACCTCGGTTATACCCATTATGACACCTCGAAGATAACATTGGGCCCGGGCAGCGAAGCGATGGCGTCGGCAAGCGGATTTGCGAAAAGGTACAATATTGCGCTGGAATCCACCGGAGTCGAACAGCTTATCTGGGATTTCGGCAAGACGCTGAACCGGATTAAACTCGCGAAGGAGAACCTGACGTCGGCGCAATGCGCGTTCCTCGAGGCGCAGGAGAACACGGCATTGCAGGCGAAGACGGCCTATTACGACGTCCTGAAGGCGCAACTGATGCTTGAAGTCGCCAAAGAGGACCTTAAGCAGTCCCGTGTCCATCTCGACAGGGCCGAGGGGTTTTTTGAAGTCGGCTACAGGCAGAAGTATGATGTAACGAAGGCCGAAGTCGCCGTATCCAACGCGCAGCTCAGCCTCGTCACGGCCGAAAAGGATCATAAGCTCGCCAAGGCGGCCCTGAACAATGTGATGGGGAATAAGGACAGCGCGGATTTTGCCGTCGAAGAAGTCCCCGGCATTGAATTTACCGATGTTGACGCGGACCGGTCGCTTAAGACCGCGATGGAAAACCGCGTTGAGCTCTTAAAATTGCAGTCGCAGGCGCGCGCCGCGCAGACCGACCTCGAGGTGAAGAAGAAGGGCAACTGGCCGACCGTCTCCGCCGGGGGCGCGCACCAGGTCAGCGATACCGACACCGAAGGCGTCGGCAACGTGAAAAGCTGGAATGCAGGCGTGTCAGTGAATTTTCCCTGGTTCGACGGCTTCAAGACAAAGTCCGAGATAGAGGCCGCGCAGGCGAGCCTGAAGATGGCGCAGTATGCGATAGAGGACCAGGCCCTCGGCATAACCCTGCAGGTCCAGGACGCGATATTAAGTTTAAGGGAAGCGAAAGAAAGATTTGATCTAAGCGAAAAACTGCTGCAGCAATCCACGGAGAATCTGGAGATAGCCAACGCGCGATATGAAGAAGGCCTCGGTTCCATAATAGAGGTTACCGACGCCGAAACCCAACTCGTCTCCGCCAAACAAAGCCGCGCGTCGGCGATCTCCGGCTACCTCTCATCCCGCGCGAAGTACGAGAAGTCCGTAGGAATCATCTCCCAGTCGATCAAATAAATGCTTTAAAATAGGCATTTTGGGCATTATAATGTGATATCATGAAAATAAGAATGATAGTCATTGCAGTAATGACGGCGGCGTTCGTTACCGGCGTTGCAGCCGAAGACCTGGTCTCCGTCCCAAAGCTCGTGTACAGGCCGGTCGCCGCGATAAGGGCGGCGCTGCCGGACGGCTGGTCCATTAAGGAAGTGGCGGACAACGCCAGCCCGATGTATTGCGCGGAAGGCAGCGGCCAGGCTATATTCATTGCGTCCCCGCGCCAGGCCTCGGGGGAGACGAGCCCTGATTTTGAGGCCGCGGTCTACATAATGCCGCCGGATTACAATGACGGCGGCGTAAAGGCGGAGGGCATGGAGGGCAGTGTGCAGCCCGCGCAATTGATCACAGTCACGGAAAATGAAAAGGTATATCTCTGGACCGCGCCGGATATCGCGGCCGCCGGCTGGGAACCGATAAAAGATGACATCCTCAAAGCCATAATATATACTGACGAGTGAAAAGTGGTCGCTAACAGGCCGAAATTACTTTTACATGTTTGCTGCGCGCCGTGCTGCACCTACCCGATAAAGCTCATGCGGGATGAGTTTGACGTCGAGATGTTCTTCTATAACCCGAACATCCACCCTGCCGAGGAATATCAGGCGCGGCTCGAAGAGGCGAGGAAGTACGCCGAAAAGACCGGCGTAGAGTTCCACGAGTACGACTACGATCCCGATGCGTGGTTCCGCGCAACGAGCGGATTGAAGGATGAGCCCGAGGGCGGCGACCGTTGCGAGGTATGCTACAGGATGCGGCTCGGAAAGACGGCCCGGTTCGCCGTGACGAACGGATTCGATTATTTCACGACGACGCTTTCCATCAGCCCGCACAAGGATGCCGCGATGATAAACAGTCTCGGCGCGATCATAGCGGACATGTTCGGGTTGAAGTTCTATGCGGCGGACTTCAAACAGGGCGGCGGGTTCAAGAAGTCGGTCGATATGTCGAAAGAGGCAGGCCTCTACCGGCAGAACTACTGCGGTTGCGTCTACAGCAAAAAGGAGAGATGATGTTCGATCTGAATAAATTAGGGGACCTCTCGAAGATAGCGGGAGAGGCGAAGGTCATGCAGGAGAAGCAGGAGAGGGTCCAGCGCGAGCAGATAGACCTTCTCAAGAAGATATCGGGCCAGCTCGACAGGGTCATATCGCTGCTGGAGAAGAGGTAGCATGAAGAAATGCCCGTACTGCGCGGAAGAGATACAGGACGACGCGATAAAGTGCAAACATTGCGGCGAGTTCCTTAATAAGGAACGGCGCAAATGGTTTTTCAAGACCTACGCGTTCGTTATAGCATTCCTGTGCATCGGGCCCCTCGCGCTGCCGATGGTCTGGTTCAACCCGAATTACAGCAGGACGAAGAAGATGAACATCACGCTGGCTGCGCTGGCGGTCACGGTCCTGATAGGAATAGTATTCGCGAAATCGCTCGAAGTCGTAACCGGTTACTATAAACAGTTAGAGGACTTGTTCCCCAAAAGGTAAAGGAGGCAGTGAAATGGCAGACACAAAAGACCTGAAATCGAAGGTAAAGGAAGCGCTGGAGAAGATACGCCCGATGCTGCAGGCGGACGGCGGGGATATCGAGCTTGTCGATATCGTCGGAAAGACGGTAAAGGTTAAGCTCAAGGGTGCCTGCGGGTGCTGCCCGATGTCGCAGATGACACTGCAGATGGGTGTGCAGCGCGCAGTCAAGGAAGCCGTCCCGGAGATAGAGAACGTCGAGGCCGTATAAATAAGGATACCGCTATGAAACAGGTCACCGTATTCGGGCTGGAGGATTGGGAGAAGGATTATCTAGCCCCCCTGCTTAAGATACCTTCCGAGGTATTCTTCTGCCGCAACGGCCTGAGCGCCGAAACGGCGTCCAAGTTTGGGGAGAGCGAGGCGATCTCCGTTTTTATCCATGACAAGGTCACGCCTGAGATATTGAGGATCATGCCGGCCCTCAAGTTCATATCGACGCGGTCCACAGGTTTTGACCATATAGACATGAAGGCTTGTAAGGAGAGGGGAATACAGGTCTCGAACGTCCCTTCCTACGGGGAATCTACGGTTGCCGAGCACACCTTCGCGCTGATATTGTCACTTTCGAGGAATATCCACAAGGCGTACGTGCGCACAACAAAGGGCGACTTCAACCTCGAAGGCCTTATGGGCTTCGACCTCAAGGGCAAGACGCTCGGTGTCGTAGGAGCGGGCCATATAGGCCTGCATGTGGTCAAGATGGCCAGGGGTTTCGGCATGAATGTGCTTGTCTTCGATATGAAGAGGGACTTGTTCCTTGAGGAGATAATGATGTTCAGGTACGCCCCTCTCGATGAGCTGCTTAGGGACTCCGATATAATCACGCTGCATGTCCCGTATAGCGAGAAGACCCGTCATCTGATCAACATGGATAACATAAAGACGGTAAAGAAGGGGGCACTGCTTATAAATACCGCCCGCGGAGGGCTTGTGGAAACCGACGCCCTAACATGGGCCCTCGACCAGGGGATACTCGGCGGCGCGGGGCTTGATGTCCTGGAAGGCGAAGAGTTCATAAGTGAAGAGAGGGAGCTCCTGTCCAGGGATTTCCCGGCGGAGACTATGAAGACCCTTCTTCGTAACCATATACTTATGAAGAGGGACGATGTCGTCATAACTCCCCATATAGCCTTCAATTCGCGCGAAGCGGTCCAGCGGATACTCGAGACGACGGCCGAGAACATAATTGGTTTCCTCGATGGCAAACCGCGCAATATAATTCCTTAGGCGCGGGGAATTGTACTTGACAAAGCGATGGGTGTTTAGTATACTTCTTGAGAGAAAGGGGGAAATACCTATGAAGAGCAGATTACTTGCGACAACGATTTTGGTATTGGTTGTGATCGGTCTTTTGACCGTCGGCGCGCCTACATACGCGCAGGATGCCTGGAAGAAATTGGGCCGCGGTGTGGTAAACACCTTCACCGGATGGCTTGAGATCCCGAAGGGCATAGTTGATGAGAGCAAGGCCAATAACGTATTCACCGGCCTTACAGTCGGAACCATCAAGGGTTTGGGCTTAGGTCTTGTACGTACCGGCGCGGGCATTTACGAAGCTATTACATTCCCGTTCCCGATACCCGAAGGTTACGAGCCGATAGTAAAGCCTGAATTCGTATATTCCGCTGAATAAGTAATATCTTGTAGTTGAGAGCGATAATATTGCGGGGCCTTGAAAAAAGGCCCCGTTTTTGTTGTATTTGACATTCGACACGTGAAAAATTACCCTTGACAAACATAAATACATGTGGCATCATATGAACAACCTACTTATTAACAACACCTTATATACCTATTTAAGAAAGTCCCCTATTACTAAGCTCCATTATGGTAAGGGAGAAGTGTTGTTTCGCACTTTCTGTGTTATGACGGCTATATTGGTGGTTATTCCGGGGTTTGCTGGCGCAGACACATCGGGGGGTTCAAAGGTGCAATTAGAAGGTTTCGAATACTTAAACCAGGGCGACCTTATAAAGCAGTTCGCTTCGAAGGTGTGGGCCGTTTCTGCCGAGTATGAGATAACGTTCGAGAGGGGCTCATCCCGCTCCGGGGAGTCCTCTATGGGCCTCGTATATAAGCCGTCTTCGGGCTCCGGATATGTGAAAATACAGAAGGAATTTCCCGCCTCGCTTAACTGGAATGACTTCAAAGGGATCTCCGTTTTTATATACGGGGACTCGTCAAATAATGAGATCTCGGTAAAATTCAAGAACGGTTACGGCGATATCTGGCGCTCCCCGTGGGTCAGGGTCGACTGGAGCGGCTGGAGGCCGGTGAGCTTCGATTTTTCGGAATTTAAGCTTGACCTATTCGACTCGGACGGCGGCCCCGGCAACAGGTCTATGATGCTTGGGGAGATAAAGGCCTTCGCGTTGGTCGAAAGGGGCGCGGGGAACTCAAAGATACTTATTGATGAAGTTAGCCTGGTATCGGACAAAGAGATAAAAGGTATAAGACTGGCGGGAGAGAATGAACCTCCCGCCAATTGTATTTTATGGGGTATTGCGGCGCCGGGCGGTAAGGCGGTAAAGTATGCGGTGCCGAAAGACTGGTCTGAATCCAGCGGCATCTCCTTCAGGGTGAATGGGGACATGTCGGGCAGCGAGTTCGCGGTAATGGTGACCGACAGCGACAACGAATGCTACAGGACCCCGTGGATAAAACTTGTGTGGAGCGGATGGAAGAGATTTTATTATGATTTCGACCTGTTCATCCGCGAGTCGTGCGGAAGCGCCGTGAGCGGGGATGCGGTCTTCGGCCAGAAAGGCGTAAAAGAGGTATCCGTTATCATAAAAGGGAAAAAGCCGTCCGCGATATCCCTGGATAATATGGCATTGTCCTGCTCGAGTGAGGTCCGCCATTCCGGGGTCGAAGGCCTGAAGGGCTTCTATTCGAACGGCAAGGTATATCTCTATTGGACTCCCTCCGAAAACCCGTTCCTCACGCATTATAACGTATATAAGGGCGGTTCGATGGCCGGAAGCACGAACGAACAGTTTTATTCCGAGAACGCCCCTTCGGCGGAGGCGGCATACGGTTACGGCGTAACCGCGGTATATAGCGACGGGTATGAAAGCGGTTCGAGCGAAGTGAAGGTCATGGTGCCGCAGGCCCCGCGCATATCACGCGGGGAGGAAGTGGCCGTGAACGGGAACTGGATATATGTCGGGGGGAACAAATTTTTCGTTAAAGGCGCCGTCTATGATCCGCGTAAGTCCATGGAATCCGATATGGCGCGCATGAAACAGGCGGGGTTCAATACGATAGTTGCCGCGGAACCGCTTTCCGAGCGTGACCTTATAATCGCGGAAAAGGACGGGCTTATGGTGATCCAGGCCCTCGGTGTCCCGGGAGATATCGCTTTCGGCGACGGAGAATTGCTAAAATATCACATCGCGAGGGTGAGGGAGATAACCGAATGGTCCCGGCGCCACAGCAATGTCCTCTATTATCTTGTTTCAACCGGGATAGAGCCCGGCTCAGTATTGTCTTCCGGCCGGGCGCCGGCAAGGGAATTCCTCAAGGAACTCGCGCGCGAAGCCGGGATGATGGACCCTGACAGGGAAGTATCCGTCGCTTACGGGGAGTCCTGTGATTATCCGCAATTGCCGGTATTCGGCATAGCAAGCGTGGTTTTTAACGCGCCGGCAACCGAAGGGTCGATGCCGGGCGATTACGCGAAATGGTATAAAACCGCGTATGCAAACGACAGGCCCCTTATCGTCACGGTCATAGGCGGCGGGCAGGGCATTGAAAAGCTGGACGGGATGATAGCGGCCGGCGCCGCCGGTGTCTGCATGGCGGAGCGCGGCGCCGCGCTGAGCAGGGTCTTCACGGATTTCTGGCCGCATTATTCGAAGGTTTCCCGCAGAGGCCTTTATGAGGGTTCCTCCGAGCTTGAGATAACTACCGACAAGCCCGCCTATACCGCGGGACAGAAGCCCAAGATATCATTTACGCTTAAAAGAGCGGGGAATATGCCGGTATCAAACGCCGTTATCGAATATTCGATAAGGGATACCGGCAACGACATCTCAAGCGGCGCTGTCGCCAGGACAAACGCATGGGGCTCATATAAGTCGTCGTTCACGCTCCCGTACAATACCGACGACACGGTCTTATCGATATTTGCCGTTGCGGTCACTGTCGACGGGAAGAGGGTCCCGGGCCTGAAACATATCGATGTCTCGGAGAACAAGTCCCTTAAGGAAAAGTTCAAGGCGGAGGTGAAAGTTTATGAGCGTCCGCCTTATGAGATCAGGCGTTCCGCCGCGGAGATAAAGATAGACGGTTATCCCGAAGAGTGCTGGAGCGGCGCGCCGGGCATCACGGTGGATAATACGCGTACGGGCAAGCCTGCGCTAAGGTCGGGCAGCTGCGCCGGAGACAGGGACCTTTCGGGCAGCGTTAAGCTGCTGTGGGACAAGGATAACCTGTACCTTTTCGCGGATATAAAAGATGATATGCCCATGGTCAACAGCAGGTCCGGGCGCAATATCCGCAACGGCGATGCAGTGGAGATATTCCTCAGTTCGGACCCGGACAATCTCCCTAAGGAGGGCTATTCCCCTAAGGATTTCCAGACGGTGCTTGGCTCGAACGAAAAGATGTGGATATTCGGGCAAGCCGGCGGCGGAACGAGGAATGCCGCGCCGGCAGGCTCAGAAATAGCCGCCAGGAGGACCACCGCCGGGTATGTTATAGAAGCCAGGCTCGCGTTGGAAAATTTCGGATATGATGATTTTTCCGAGGGCAAAGAACTGGCGCTTGATGTCGCGCTTGACGACGCCGACGGGACAGGAAGCAGGGAATGCCAGATGACCTGGAACGGCGCCGAGGACAATGACAGGAATTCGAGGTACTGGGGCAGGGCCGTTTTAAAAGGGGGCCTGTAGAGTCTAGTATTGATTTTGGGCGCTTTAAAGGTATAATTGTATAGGCGCTTAAAGCGGTTCACGTTAACATATTTACGCTATTTTAAGGAGGCTTCAAATGGGGGTGAAGGTGAGGGGGATTTTTTTATCTGCGCTCATAATCACGTTTTTAACCTGTCCTTTGCTGCGCGGTGTTTCGTGGGCTGAGGTCAAACCCCTGTTTGACCCGGGCACCGAGGAGATAGTCGACTATGCTAAATACGGCGAATTCAAAGGCGTTGGTACAGAACAATACAAGTATGAGATAAAAGACAGGAAAGGCCTTTCGGCCGCGGTCGGCGAGGGCATATACCCCAGCACGAGCGTATATAAAGATCCCGGTTACAGGGAAGCGCAGGCCACCGGGAAAATGACCGGCAGCCAGTGGGAGTTCGTGAACTACGACGACCAGGTCCTTACATTTTATAAGTGGGCGACCGCGAGCGAAGAACCGGGCGTAAAACTGCACTATACCGCGGTTGCTCTCGCGAAGGCCGGTTATACGCTTCAGGCTATCAAGGCGCATTACGCGGTCCTGGTGAATTTCCCTAAGTCCGTAGGCTGGACGTTCTGGCATACCCCCCTATACATATCAAAGATGTCCCTTAATGAGCTCGAATACCTGGTAAGGACGCATCCGGAGCTCGGGATAAAGCTCGCGGATGCAAAGATAACCATAGAGAATTCATACGATAACGAGATCACGAACGACAAATTCATGATCAACCCGGGCAAGCTGGTACAGGTCAAGCCCGAGGAGGTAGTTCCCGCCAAGGCGGACCTATCGAAGTTGAAGGCCGTAAAGACCGTGGGCAGCGATCACGTCAAGCTCGTCAAGTTCGAGAACGGGCACTGGCAGCTGCAGGTCGACGGCAAACCGTTCCCGATGAAGGCCATGGCGTATTCGCCGAATAAGATAGGGCTCTCTCCTGACAACGGGTCGCTCAATGTCCAGACCGACTGGATGACCGCCGATTTCAACAAGAACGGGAAGGTGGACGGCCCCTACGATGCTTATATCGACGGCAATAAGAATAACAAGCAGGATGCCGGCGAAGCCGCGGTCGGTGATTTCCAGCTCATGAAGGATATGGGCGTCAATACGATACGCCTATATCACCACTCGACAAATAAGGACCTGCTGAAAGAAGGGTACGAGAAGTACGGTTTCATGTACCTGATGGGAGACTTCCTTGGGATGTACGCCGCGGGTTCGGGCGCGGAATGGTACTCGGGGACCGATTATACCAACCCGGAACACCGGAAGAAGATGATGGAGAGCGTCCGCCAGGTCGTTGAGGAATATAAGGACGAGCCTTATATACTGATGTGGGTGCTGGGCAACGAGAACAATTACGGGTTCCCGGGGACGCCTGAAGTCGAACCGGGCATGGGCTGCCGCGCGAAGATACAGCCGGACGCCTATTACGCGTTCGTCAATGAAGTCGCGAAGATGATAAAATCCATCGACCCGAAACATCCGGTTGCCATTTGCAACGGCGAGACCGTATACCTGAATTATTTCGCGAAGCATTGCCCCGATGTCGACGTGTTCGGCGCGAACGTCTATCGCGGCCCCAACGGCTTCGGCAGGACATATTGGGAAGACGTTAAGGACCTCACGGACAGGCCGTCGATAATCACCGAATACGGCTGCCCTTCTTATGTAAAGGACAGCCCTGAAAAGGGCGAGCATATGCAGGCCCTGTACCATAAGGGTAACTGGGAAGACATCGAATTCAACATGGCAGGCTCCGGTTTCGGCAACGCTTTGGGCGGCGTCTGTTTCGAATGGGTGGATGAGTGGTGGAAGGCGGGGCCTCCCCCGCAGCTGGACCCGGCTAAGCAGGAATGGGAAGGCTGGGATTACAAAGCGAAGACGAGGATACCCGGTAATTTCAGGGGGCCGTTCCCGGACGGTTGGCTTCATGAGGAATACCTTGGCGTAGCGAGCCAGGGTGACGGCGCGGAAAGCCCGTTCATAAGGCAGCTCAAGGAATCGTACTTCTGGTACAAAGAAAACTGGACAAAATAAACGAAAGGGGGTTGGGCAATGAAGAAGTTGGTGGCGGTAGCGGTAGTCTTGGCGGTACTTGCCGGCGTGGCCGGTATCTCGTACGCCGAGTTCAAGAAGTTCAACGTCTACACTGAAAGAAGCGCAAGGGATAACCATTATATCCCTTCGGGCTGGATGGGCGACTGGGGCGACATAAAGCTTGATACGGGGTGGAAGGATAACCCGCATTCGGGTACCACCTGTATAAAGATCACCTACACGGGCGAACAGAAACAGGGCGCGGGATGGTGCGGTATCTTCTGGCAGAACCCGGCGAATAACTGGGGCAGCAAACCGGGCGGTTTCGACCTGACCGGTGCGACCAAGCTCGTATTCTGGGCGAGGGGCGAGAAGGGCGGCGAGATGCTCTCAAAGACCCAGGTCGGTACATTGGCTGAAGTAAAGATGGGCGGCATCACGGGCGAGTACGCGGATACGGATTCCGCATCGATAGGCCCCCTGACGTTGACATCCGAGTGGAAAGAATACTCGATAGACCTTACGGGCAAAGACCTCTCTTATATTTCGGGCGGTTTCTGCTTTGCCGCGAGCGCTGCGGATAACCCGGAAGGCTTCTCCATCTACTTTGACGATATATATTACGAGTAGACCGGACGGGCATTAAATAGTATAATAGGGACCATAGAAGCAAAGATACCGGCGCTTCTTGACAAAAGGAGCGCCGGCTCTCTGAGGGATTTTGGCGTAAACCTTTCCGAGGTTGCAAGCATCTAATAAGGTAGAAGGGGGAAAAGAAATGAGATTTTTCGCAGTTATAGTATTGGCCGCGTTTTTCGCTTCGTGCGCGCCGTCGGGTGCGGCTTCGCCGGGCGCCGACATAAAGGCCTTCAACATATATACGGAGAAGACGGCCAAGGACAACCATTTCTTTCCTTCCGGGTGGATGGGGGATTTCGGGGATATAAAATTGGATGCCGGCTGCAAAGACCAGCCGCATTCCGGCGCGAATTGCGTCAAGATAACCTATTCCGCGGAGCAGAAACAGGGCGCCGGTTGGTGCGGAATGTATTGGCAGAACCCCCCGAATAACTGGGGCACGGAGCCGGGCGGTTTCGACCTGACCGGTGCGACCAAGCTCGTCTTCTGGGCTAAGGGCGCTAAGGGTGGGGAGAAGATAGCCGAGTTCAAGACAGGCGGCATCACGGGCGAGTTCGCCGATTCGGATACCGTATCGATAGAGAATATTGTGCTTACCCCGGAGTGGAAAGAGTATTCTATAGACCTGAAAGGGGCGAACCTTTCGCATATATCCGGCGGATTCTGCTGGTCGGCCAGCGCATCGGATAACCCGGACGGGTTCACGATGTACCTGGATGACATCTATTTCGAAAAAGCTCAATAAACGTATCGCGGCCCTGCCGCGAAGAAAGGGAGGTTTTACAGATGAAGAAATTAGGGGTGTTACTGCTTGCGTTGACGGTATTTGCCGGGGCGGCCTCGCTGGCCTACGGAGAGTTCAAGAAGTTCAATGTCTATACGGAGAAGACGGCAAAGGATAACCACTATACCCCTTCGGGCTGGATGGGCGATTACGGAGACATCAAGGTGGATACCGGAAGCAAGGATGCGCCGCATTCCGGCGTCACCTGCATCAAGGTCACCTATTCCGCGGAACAGAAACAGGGCGCCGGCTGGGCAGGCGTATACTGGCAGAATCCCGCGAATAACTGGGGCACGCAGCCCGGCGGTTTTGACCTCAAAGGCGCGAAGAAGCTCGTATTCTGGGCGAAAGGCGCGAAGGGCGGGGAGAAGATCGCTGAGTTCAAGATCGGCGGCATAACCGGTGAATACGGCGACAGCGATTGCGCGGGGATATCCGAGGTCACACTTACCACGGATTGGAAAGAATATTCTATAGACCTTACGGGCAAGGATCTCTCTTCGATATCGGGAGGTTTCTGCTGGGTAGCTAATGCCGCATCGAACGCGGAAGGTTTCAGCATATATCTGGACGATATAAGCTACGAATAACAGGAAGCCAAAGGAGGGCAAGGTAATGAAGAAGTTCGCTTTAATGTTTGCCGCGCTGGTTCTGTTCGTGAGCGTGGCCGGCGTCTCGTACGCCGAGTTCAAGAAGTTCTGTATCTATACTGACAGGTCCTCGCGCGATAACCATTATACCCCTTCGGGTTGGATGGGTGATTACGGCGACATCAAGCTTGATACGGGATGGAAAGAGGGCCCGCACGGCGGGACGACCTGCGTCAAGATAACCTACACGGCCGAGCAGAAACAGGGCGCCGGCTGGTGCGGTATCTACTGGCAGAACCCGGCGAACAACTGGGGCATGAAGTCGGGCGGTTTTGACCTGACCGGAGCTAAGAAGCTCGTATTCTGGGCCAGGGGCGGGAAGGGCGGCGAAGTGCTTGCCGAGGTCAAGATAGGCGGGATCACCGGAGAGTATGCCGATACCGACACCGCATCTATCGGGCCCATAACGCTTACCGCAGATTGGAAAGAGTATATCATAGACCTTACGGGCAAGGACCTGACCTATATCTCCGGCGGGTTCTGCTGGGCAGCGAGCGCTGCGGATAATCCGGACGGTTTCACCATATATTTTGACGATGTCTATTACGAGTAAATAGAAAAATGGACCATAATAACAAACATCACCTGGAACATCACGTAGAACATCATGCCGAGCATCACACGGCGCATCACCATAGCCATAAGCGTAAGGACGGCAAGAAAAGCCTTTATTTGCTTCTGCTGCTGGCCCTGCTTATGTCAGTGATGATAGGAGGATGCTTCCTTTTCAGCAAGATCTCCTCGCGGCCCGCGGCGAAGGGCAATAAGACGTTCATAGAGAAGCTGCCTAACGGCCATTTCCAGCTTGTGGTCGCGGGCGAACCCTACTTAATAAAGGGCGTCTGCTACCAGCCCGTCCCTCCGGGGCAGGATTACACCTATAACTGGTGGGGCGATGCGACAAAGCCGTGGCTTACAGACGGCCAGCTAATGAAGGATGCCGGTATCAATACGGTGCGTTTTTACCAGCCGGGAGAGAGCGTGCAGGAGACGAAGCAGGTCATTTCGGACCTGTACCAGAAATCCGGCGTCCGCACGATAATGGGGCATAACCTCGGCATCTATGACATCCCGCCGCCAAACTACGCCGACGAAGGCTACAGGCAGCAGATGAAGGACGAGGTACTCGGCATAGTAAAGGCATACAAGGACGAGCCGGGCGTGCTGCTATGGCTCCTGGGAAACGAGAATAATTACAGTTTCGACGACCAGATAGCCCCGTGGGGTTCCGATGAGCTCGACAGGATAGAGGATCCCAAGGAGAGGGCTATCGCGAAAGCGAAACTATACTACAGTTTTGTGAACGATATCGCCAAGGAGATCAAGAAGATTGACCCGAACCATCCCGTTGCGATGGGAAACGGCGAGGTCTTCTTCCTCGATGTCGCGAGCACGGTCACTCCCGACATCGATATCCTCGGGCTGATCTCTTACAGGGGCATGAGCTTCGGTAATACGTGGGAGCAGGCCAATAAGAGGTTCGGCAAGCCGATAATCCTTACCGAGTTCGGCTGCGACAGGTATAACTCGCTGACAAAGAAAGAGGACGAGGACATACAGGTCAAGTTCCTCATATCGCAGTGGAAAGAGATAATGAGGAATACCTCCGGCAAGACCGGCAAGGGAACGGTCCTCGGCGGATGCATATTCGAATGGAACGACGAATGGTGGAAGCATGATGCCGCCAATCCCGCCAGCTGGTACGTCCAGGATGAGACCGCCGGCTGGACTAACGGCGCCTATTATTTCGATATCGAGGTCGAAGGCCATATGAACATGAACGAAGAGTGGTATGGCATAGTCGGGCTGAGCCTCGAGAAGGAGAACGGCGTAAACAAGAGGGTTCCTAAGAAGGCTTATTACGCTTTGAAAGAATTGTGGTCAAGGGGCAATGATGTAATAGAACCCCCGAGGGTCGGCAAGAAGCCAAACCAGTAGATAGAGCCATAAGGTCATTAATGCAGAGGCCGCACTTATAAAAGTGCGGCCTCTTTTTTTCCGTGCATTTAGCGTGGATCTTAATCCCTCAGATGGACGTCGGCGTACTGCGCGATCATCTCGGCTACCTTTGAAGGGGGCAGGACCGAGAAGTAATGGTCGACGACGCAGTGGGCTATCTCGTGGGCCATCACGTTGGCTGAGATCTTCTCCTCGCTCGCGAAGAGCGAATTCAGTTTAAATATATAGAAAGCTATGAACTTGTTATCCTGGTTGAATATCTCCACATAGACCCTGTCGAGGTCCGACTGCCCCTTGTATATCCTCACATTCAGGTGAAGGTCTCTGGGCCTCATATCGAGTATCTCCTGGACCTTGAAGAATATCAGGTCGAACTTATAGGCTATATCGCCCTCGGCGTCTTTCGAAGCGCGTTCCGGCTTTTCGGAAAGCCCGAAATCTATCCTGTACGTGTCTATCCTTTCGTTGACCCTGCGCACGTCCACCTTATCCTTGAAAAAGATCGTGCAGAACGTGCTTTTTACCGTCGTCCAGTCGCTGCCGTCGCTGAAAGCCCCTTCGGCCGTGATGCTCGCATGCGCGGGGGTAAAGGCGAGCACGGCGCCGAGAGCGATAATCAAAGACAGCTTGAAAAATGACAGGTTGTGCTTGACCTGCTGGACCTTCTTTTCGGCCGGCTTTACGATCCTCTCGATATCCTCGTCGGACATCCCCTTTTTCCTGAGGGCATCCCTGATCGCGGACAGCTCGGCCTCCAACTCAACCGCCTTTGCCTTTGACGCCGATAAGGGCTCCCTTATGCTTTTTACGGTGTTGTTGAGGGCCGCGGCGAGCGCCTTGATCTCATCCGCCTGCCTCAGGTGCACGTCCGTGGTAAGGTCCCCTCCGGCGATATCTTCAAGGGACTTCTCCAGCCTGTAGAGGGGCCCGGCTATCCTGTGCGATATGAACAGGACGACCGCGATGGTCGCTATACTTACGAGGACCACGGCGGTGATGCCGCTCGATAATAGCACCGGCAGCATGAAATCTGACGTGCTCTTGACGGTAAAGCGCAGGTTCTCGAAACTGGTCGTAGTGGTATTGCCGGTGAAAAGGTAAGACACGAAAGACATGATAAGGCAGGCCAATATCAAGAGCAGGCAGAACTTGATGATGAAGCTCGTCTGGAAGCCCTTCTTTATGAAGTAATTGCGCCTTCGGTTCTGGCCGCCGGAATTTTTCATTTTATAGTTATTTTATCCAATGCCTTTACGTTGATATCAACCGGAGTCTTTGCCTTGAGCCTTTCTATCCAGGACTTGATCTCCTCGCTCGCCTTGAGGTTGCGGTCCTTATCGGTCTCGGGTATCAAGGAGAGGATCTCCTCGGATTTGATGTCAAGCAGGGAACGCAGCAGGCTCTGCTCCCAGAAGCGTTCGACCATCTTCATGAACTGCGGGTCCCTGTCGAGGCCGCGGCGCTGCGCCTCGAGCAGCAGCACCTTCTTCTGTATTATCCCGTCGAGGATCTGTTCCTTGGTCATGTTATCGCGGTATTCGGGCGGGTATAACGAGAGCTCGGACATGAAGTCGCTCCTGTAGAGGGAGTAGCTGCCTATGGTCGCTATGACCTCCTTCCCGGGTCTTTCCCGGGAGCAGCCCTGCAGGCAGGACGCCGCCAGGGCCACAAGCATAAGGCCGATTATCTTCTTCACAGGGGATATTATAAGTGCTTTACATCCATTTTTCAATATGATAATTTATCCGCATGGCTAGAATGGCTTGTTTTGCGGTACTTGTATGCCTTTTATCCGCTGCGGCGGACTGCCCGGCTGACTACAATATGGTCACCGGGAAGGATGATGCTCTTTACGTATCCCCGGAGCAGGAGATGGAGATGGGCGATTCGATCGCGAAGAAGGTCGAGTCCGTATATAAGCTCGACCCCGACAAGCATGTGCAGGAGAGGGTGGAGCTTATAGGGAACAGGCTCTCGAAATGCTGCGACCGCAAGGAACTGATATATCACTTCAAGGTCCTGGCTGTGGATGATATTAACGCGGTGTCGCTTCCGGGAGGATGGGTCTATGTCTTCAAGGGGCTTGTCGATGTCTGCAAGAACGACGACGAGCTCGCGGGGGTAATAGCCCACGAGATCGGGCACATCGCCGCGCGCCATCACATGAAGAAACTTCAGCAGAGCTCTCTCGCTACCGCTGCCATGATACTCGTTGCAGTAACGGGGGGAGGCCAGGCCGCAAGCGCGACAGACCTGGCTATTACTTCCCTCATGGCGTCATATTCACGCGAGGATGAGTTCGAGGCGGACAAGCGCGCCGTGCTCTATACGAGGGAAGCGGGGTATGACCCGCACGGGGTCCTGACTTTCATGATGACGATGAAGAACGAGAAGAAGAATGATATCCGGCCTTATTCCTATTTCAAGAGCCATCCCTATATCGGCGAGAGGATGGGAAAGATCGAGAGCGCGATCGAGGGTCGGTCGACCTTCAGGGAATGGATAAACAAGCCTCTCGACAATAAGTGGTAAAGGTCCAGCCGTAATACACCCTTAAAATAACAATTTTTTCCTCTTGACTTATGCCTTATATATTATATACTGGTATACGTCCAGTATATATATGGGGAGACTGTGACGGGAAGGAGGTGAAAAACATAATGAAGTTATTCTCATCTATAGTTATTTTGGCTATGTCCCTCTTTGCCGCTTCGAGCGTTTCGGCTGCAGCCTGGGAGGATTTTGAAAGCGTGACTCCTCCGGCTGTTCCGGCCGGTTCGTACAGTTTCCATGATACCGGCGAACAGACGGAAGCGACGGTTGCGGGCGGCCCCGGCGGTAATTACCTGAGGCTCAACGGTACGGACCTTAACAGCAACTGGTATTTGGGCGGATGGGGCAATTACAAGCCGCAGGACTGGTCAGGTATGACAGGCCTGCAGGCCAACGTAAAGGGTGACGGCAGCTACGGCACGATCAAGTATGAACTGTACGAGAATGACGGCGATGTCTTCGCGGGAGGTTATTACGGCTCTTCGACCTATATACCCATCGATTGGACGGGTTGGAAGGCCGTGTCGCTTCCTTTTGCGGACCTCGTCGACCAGAACCCGGGAGTGGGCAGTGACACATGGACCGGAGATCTCAAGCAGATCAACTTTGTAACGGCGTGCGGAGGCACCGGCCCCGGAGGTTCCATAGACATAGGCATCGACGACATCCGGGCTGTGCCGGAACCGGCGAGCTTATTGCTTTTCGGTTCAGGACTGGCGGGGATGTTCGCGGCCTCCAGAAGGAAAAAGTAATTCGCATTACTCATTAAGGGAGGTTTGATAGTACGGAGTCCCCCAACTTTCAAGCCTCCCTTAACTATTTGGGACGATGAAGGACGAGGAAACGATGCGCAGGAAAAAAGGCGTAGCTCTTATACTTACGATAGGGATATTATCCCTGATGGCTCTCATAGGCACGACCTTTGCGGTAAATATGCTGTTGGCCAACAAGGAGACCGTAAACTACACAAGGAGCGTAAAGGCGGGATACCTGGCGGAAGCCGGCATCGCGAAGGCCATAGCCGAACTCAAGAACGGCGCAGACGGAGCGGCCAATACCGCTTTCGATACGTCCTTGGAGCCATGGTATTCCGGTTATTCGGATCCCGGCCTGCTGGGCGGCCGCGGCGGATATGCGGTCACCGTGGTGGATTGCGCGAGGCAAATCAATGTCAACAATACAGGTAACAGCAGACTGGGCCGGATCATGCAGGACCTTAACTCCGCCCTCGGCAGCCCGCTGACATCAATAGAATGCCAGGCCATCGCGGCGAATGCCCCTTACGCGGTAAAAGAGGAGATAAAGATCAAGGCAGGGATAAGCGGCGCCAAATATAACGCGATAAAGGATTTCGTGACTTTATACGGCTATATAGACAAAAATACGTTCCTGCCTGACGATACGACGCATGAGGACAGGGCGCCGGTCAACATTAACACCGCTTCGGAGGTTGTCCTCCGCGCGGTACTCCGAAGCGGCGTTAACAGCGACGCCAAATCGCAGGACCTCGCCCAGGCGATCATCGCCGGCCGGCCTTTTACGTGCTGGCAGCAGTTCGACGCGTTCATCGATAATTATACCGGCCTGAGCCCTGCGGAGAGCAGGAATATAAAGGACGGGGCAAATCCCAACAGGACGAAGCCGGCGGCCTATTCTACTGAATTTTGCTTCAATTCCGGCGGGTTCTACGACGTGATATCGACGGGGACGGTAACGAATTTAGTAGGGACGCCCGCGGCGGCTGACCATATCCGCGCGATAATATGGATATTCGATATATGGAACGAGACCACGAAGGACCAATTCGCGCAGGTCTGGCGCAATGACAACTGGGCAAGCGGAGCCGGGGAAGGCGGCCTGTCGAACGGGGAGATGGTCCGCGTGAATTTCATGGATAGCTGCCCGGTAAGGTCCGACCAGGATTGGAACGGGACGGCCGTAACGAATTACGACATCATAAGGAATTCCATAAAGGCCGGATTTTGGGACAATTTCACGGAAAATATAGACGGTAATGCCGGCCAGCAGACCGACTGGACCAATAACGAATGGAACCCGAGGGACGGCACATGGAACACGACGGTCCTCGGGCAGTATGATACCGAGACCAACGATAACACTAAACTGTGGCCCACCTGCGACCTCGGCCGCGAAGCCTCCTCCAGGTGGATGTGGACGAACCACAGCGCACAGGTATATATAGACGACAAGATAAGGCCGTACGACATGCGCATGAGGTTCTGGTGGGACGCGGCAGAGCCCATAGACTACGAGTACCCCGTAACGAACCCGGCATTGTACGCGCTCAGGTTCCAGAACGATGTCGGCAGGCTGGTCCTTAAAAGGACAAGCGCCGGTGATGCGAGCTATTATCCCGAGGACCTGCAGCAGGGCGCGGCTTACGGGATAGATCCGGGCCCGCTGCCCCATACCGGGATGCTCCATATATGGGCGAGCCCTTCCTGGAACAACTATTCAGAGCCGTATATCCTGCGCAAGACCTTAAGGGCCGTATGCCAGAACAAGGCGTATTGGACATATTACAGCGCTTTCTCCGGCAGGATACAGGAGGGGAATTACAGGTTCTCGAACATCAACGGCAGCGGGACGAGCGCGGCGGGGCTTGTCAGGCTATACGGGGAATACCACCTGCCGGCGTTTGATAATGTCAGGGTGATACCGCAGGACGGCTATTTTATCTCCGCCCCCGGCAACACCGGCGTCATGGCGGCATGGGGTTCTATAACCGGGACCATAACGGTGCCGTCAACGGCGAGCGCCGCCTCGGAGACGGTAAGTTTCATGACAAGCGTGGACGGCGGAACGACATGGCAGGTGCCCCGCGCGGGCGGCGGCATAACGTCGCAGCCGGCATCCTCCATACAATACAGGGCCAATTTCGTCTCTAACGACAATTCATTGCCGGCGACAAAACCATGGTACAGCGAGACGGCGGTCCTCGAGGACGTGACCGTCTCGTTCATGCCGAGGACGCAGATAGTCTACCGGCAATAAGGGGGTATCAGATGAGGGACCTCGTATTGGCATTGGCGGTAATGTTAAGCTTCGGAGCCTGTGCGGCCGATGACGGCATATTCATACCGAACTGCGATTCCGACGTGAAGATCGTGGTCGACAGGATAAGCCGCATTGAAGACAGGCAGGAGCGCGAGTCAAGCTGCCGGACATACCTGGATCTTGCGGAGAAGCTCATGAAACGCGCCAAAGAGCATGATATACCGCTCAAGAGGAGCAAGTATTTTGTCCTCGCGAGGGGATGTTTCGAGGTCGTCAAAGGATGCGATCATGAAGGCATTACCTGTCCGGCGCTTGCCGAAAAGGGCATAGCGGCGTGTAACGGCGGCCTGGCAGGCCAGCTGGAGCTGCCGGGCATAGAGCCGGGCGGCAACGCGGAGGATATAATAACGGGACTCCGCTCGAAAACAGGCGATAGTAAGAAGAAGATAATAAAGAGCTATCTCGAGGCGGCAAAGTACTACGAAGGCCTTTCGAAGGCCTGCGACGGGCCCGACCGCGCGGAATACGGCAGTGTGGCCATGTCATGTTATCTTATAGTGTCTGAGGCCGATCCGGACCCGAAAGCAAGCAACGAAGCCTGGGCGGGATATAAGAGATGCGGAGCATATACCGCCTCCTGCCGCCCCGGGAAGGCCATGTAAAATACTTGAAAAACGCGAATGATGTGGTATACTACCTGTCTAGAAAGGCAATCCATGAAACTTATACCGGTTTTTATCCCATTCTTCCTTTTTGCCGTGTTTTCCGTCTCTTCCTGTAAAGCGGCAGAGCCCGCCAAGCAGGATCTCCCCGAGGGCTGCCTCTGGGGTATATTCATGGAAAACACGCCCATCCGCATGGAGCCGATAAACCGGTTTGATATCGCCTCCAATAAGAAGTCCGGCTCCGTAATGTTCTATATCGACTGGGAGAAGATCTTCCCGCTGGAAGACTGCCGGGCGATCGTGAACTACGGCGCCATACCGCATGTAACGTGGGAACCCTGGATAAAGAAGGACGGCAAGGACATAATCTATCTCGATAATATCATCAACGGCCAATACGATGATTATATCAGGACGTTCGCGAAGCGCGGCAAGAGGCTGGGTACTTCATATTTCCTGCGCATGGGACACGAGATGGACGGCAACTGGTACCCGTGGTCCGGCGCGCAGAATGACAGGGACCCGAAAAAGTACATAAAGGCATGGCGGCATGTATACGACCTGTTTAAAGAGGCCGGGGCCGACAACGCGATATGGGTATGGTGCGTCATGGATACCGAGGTGCCGTGGACCCAGTGGAACACCTACAGCAATTACTATCCCGGCGATAGTTATGTCGACTGGGTCGCGATAGACGGGTATAACTGGGGCACGGCCGAAAAGTGGAGCCGTTGGAACGCATTCGAGAAGATATACTCGAAGAGGTATAAACAGCTGACGGAGAAATACCCGGACAAGCCGATAATGATAGGCGAGTTCGCTTCGGGAGATGCCGGCGGCGATAAAGTACAATGGATAAATGACGCGTTCGCCGCTTTGAAGGAAAAGTTCCCGCGCATAAAGGCCATAGTATGGTTCAACATAAAGAAGGAATGCGACTGGCGCCTTCACGGCAAGAATGATATACTCAAGGCGTTTTCCGGCGCTGTCTCCGACCCGTATTTCAAGAGCGACCCGACGCAGTTCTCGAAGCTGCTGAAGGGCTTTAAGCTTCCGGAAGGCGTCTCGACGGAACTCACGGCTATGCCGCAGGTGGCGTATTCGAGGCCTGTCATAGAAGTCCTGAAAGCCCCGGCGCCTATTACCCCGGACGGGAACCTGGCTGAGTGGCCGGGCGTGACGCCGGTCTTGATAAACGACAAGAAGAATGTCATAATGGGCCGGGATATCTGGAAAGGGCCGGATGATGTCAGTGCGGAGGTATACCTGATGTGGGACGAGGCCAACCTGTATGTCGCCGCGAAGGTCAAGGACGATAAGCCTTTCATCAACGACAAGAGGGGCGACGGCATATGGAACGGCGACAGTTTTGAGATAGCCTTCAGCCTGGACCCCCAGGCCGAACCTAACAGGATGGCTTTTGACGAAGCGGATTTCCAGATCGGCTTCAGTACCGGCAACAGGAAGGAAGTCATCCCGCAGAGATGGTCATGGCAGCTGAAGAACAGGGTGGAAGGCGTGCAGTCGGCTGTCTATAAACCGGAGGATTTCAGCGGGTATGTGGTCGAAGCCGTAATACCCTGGAAGTCGTTCTCCAAGGATTTTGTCCCGTCGCCCGGCATGAAGGTGAGCTTTAATGCCGCGCTGAACGATTCGGACATGAAGGACAGGCACACCCAGATGGTCCTCTCGGGGGACGAGAGGTTTTATGAGGAGCCGAACCAGTGGGGCTATATCATATTTAAAGAAAGGGGGCAGTAAAGATGGGAAAGAGGGTGTTTGCGGTAATGTTCTTGTGCGGTTTGGCGCTGATCGGCGCAGCGAAGCTGGCTAATGCCGAGACGGTGGAGTATTTCACCGACGTGATCGATGAGGGCAACGGGCAGTACAAGTATGTCTATGGCGGCGCTACGACGTTCGAGATCGAGAAGTCCGGAGCGAAGTCCGGAGAAGCATGCCTCAAGGCCGAGATGGACTGCACGCAGTGGTCCGGAGCGGCGATAGGCCATTATCCTCTTATCGACCTTACGAAGTATAAGAAGCCGGGCATAGAGTTGTGGGTGAAGGGCGCCGAGGGCGGCGAGAACTTTGAGGTCATACTGATAGATGCCGATGACACGGACGGGAACAAGACGGAGATAGGCGTCATGGCCTCTCCGAATTTCGTGAAGACGTCCAAGGAATGGCAGAAGGTCACTATACCGTTCACTGCCTACCCGAAGAAGGGGCAGTACTGGGACGGGAACAACAACAAGATGGTCACAGGAGTCGATTTCAACGCCGCGGAACTTAAAGAAGTCAAACTGGCTGTCGGCCCCGCTTATAACAAGGGCAAGAAGTCGGTAGTTGTATTCGTCGACGACGTAAAGATCGTCGAGATGCCTTAAGAAAGAGGATCGCATGAGCCCGAAGGTAGATAAATCCAGCGGCAAGTTCTTTTACCAGCAGTTCGCCGATATTCTGCGCAAGCAGGTCCAGGGCGGCCAGTATAAGCCCGGGGATCCTATACCTTCGGAGCGCATACTTAGCAAGGAACACGGGATCAACCGCATAACATTAAGGCGCGGTATCGCCCAATTGATAAGGGAGGGCTTTCTGTATTCCGTACCCGGCACCGGGACGTTCGTCTCGGATGAGGAAGGACTGCAGAAAGCCCATACCCTCTCCTCGGGCAAACGGATGTCCAGGCGCAAGAACATCGCATGTATATTGAGGAGGCTCCATCCTACATCCCAATCTCCGATATTGAGCCCGTACTACGTCGGCATATTCTCCACGATGCAGAAAGAAGCCCTTAAAATGGGCTGCGTGCTGTCCTTTAATTTTGTGACGTCCATAAAGGACGAGCGCGATATAGCGAGATGGGCGATGGAGAATAACGTAGACGGGATCATCGTCATAGGAGGCCTGGATAAGACTACGGTCATGAGCCTGTACGACAAGAAGTTCCCGCTGGTCCTCGTGGATAACGAGATGTCCAAGCCCGCGATAGATTCCGTAATACCCGACAATAAGCTCGGAGGGTATCTTGCGGTGAAGCACCTGATAGACCTCGGCCACAAGCGCATAGCGATGATACGCGCGCCCCTGCAGGAACAGCCGGCCTCGATAGGCAGGCTTGAAGGCTATAAGGAAGCCCTTCGGGAGGCGGGTATAAAATACGACGACAGCCTGGTCATAGAGGGCTATTACCTGGTCGAAGAGGGTTATAAGGCCATGGAGAAGATCCTGAAGAAGAACCCCATGCCGACGGCCGTGTTCGCGATCAATGACGAGGCCGCTATGGGCGCGATGAAAGC